>CAZJIP010000182.1:0-4208 GCA_964546105.1 uncultured Methanomassiliicoccales archaeon | reverse complement strand
CATCCAAGGAGATCGAACTCGAGGCCAAGGAGCAGACCCTCGCGGACCGCGAGGCGGAGCTCCGTGCCCAGGCCGGGGAGCACGCGAAGCGTCTCTCCGAACTCGCCGCCCGCGAGGAGACGCTCGAAATCGAGACCGACAAGCTGGACAAGGCCCGCGCGGAGCTCGAGGGCCGCAAGGCCGAACTGGCCGCCATGGCCCGGGACCTCGAGGCGAAGAACGCGAGGTTCCGGGAGGAGGAGGCCCGGAAGGGCGAGGAACTCCGCACGTGGCAGACCACCCTGGAGTCCGAGCAGGCCCTGCTCAAAGAGCAGCGGGAGACGTTCGAGAAGGAGATGCAGGAGCTCCGCGAGTCCTGGGCGGGCCGCATGATTCGGGTCGAGCAGAAGGAGGAGGAACTCAAGGAGCGGGAGGCGAAGGTCCAGAACGACGTGGAGTGGGTCGCGCGGAACGAGACCGAGATCGGGAAGCGCGAGAAGGCCGCGGCGGAGACGCTCCGAATCGGGAACGAGCTCAAGGCGGACGGGGAGCGTCTGCGCGGGGAGCTCGAGCAACGGGCCCTCGAGATCGAGTCGAGGGAGCGGAGCCTCCGCGAGGAGGCCGCGAACCAATCCATCGAACTCGAGAAGCGGACGGAATCGCTGCAGCTCCAGGAGGCGAACCTGGCGGGCCGCAAGGCCCAGTCCGAGCGGGAGTTGGCTACCCAGATCCAGAAGCTCAAGGAGCGGGAAGGAGAGTTGCAGGCGCGCCAGCAGACCCTAGAGGCCCGAGAAGCCGACCTCGCCTCCCGCCTGGCCGCGCTGGCGAGTCATCAGGATGCGCTGCACCAAGACGAGGCCCGTCTCGGCCGCGAACGAGCCGACCTCGCGGCCCTCGAAAAGCAGATCGAGTCCAAGCAGCTCGAACTCACCCAGGCGCGCGAGCGCTTCGACGCGGAGTCGCTGCGGTCGAGGACCGAACTGGACGCGGTGCGACAGTCCCTCGCGGCCAAGGAGGCGGATCTCCTCTCCGAGCGGGAACGCCTCGAACGCGAGTCCACGGCCCTGCAGGACAAGCTCGGAACGAAGGCCAAGGAGATGGCAGCCCGGGAGAAGGCGGTCGCGGCCCGGGAGGACGAACTCCGTTCCGAGGAGGCCGACCTGGAGGCCCGCACACGAGAGGTCGACTCGCGCGAGCGCCAGGCGGAGGCCCGGATAGCCGAAATCGAGGCCCGGGAGAAGACGCTGGCCCAGAGCGAGCTGGAGCAGAGGGCCCGGAGGACGTCCTTCGACGAGAGCGTCCAGAAATTCGAGGCCGAGGCTGCGGCTCGCAAGAAGGAGTGGCAGGATCTCCAAGCGACGCTGAAATCCCAGGAGGCCCAGCTCGCTGCGAGCGCGGAGACGCGGCAGGCCGAAATCAAGAGGCGGATGGAAGACCTCGAGCAGAAGGAGCACAGTCTCAACGCGCTCCTGACCCAGACCCAGATCGAGCGCACGCGGCTTGAGGCCCAGGCGAAGAGCCAGGCCACGAAGGCGGCCGAGCTCGATGCCGCCGGCGTCCGCTCGGACAAGCGCTTCGCAGAACTCAAGACCCTGGAGGACGAGCTCCTCAAGGCGCGGCAGGCCTTCGAGTCCGAGAAGGCCAGCTGGTCCGCACGCCGCAGCGAGGAGCTCAAGCAGCTCGAGGCCACCCGGGACGCGGCCGCCGAGCAGACGCAGCAGTCCGAGCGTCTGATCGAGGACGCCCAGCGGCGGGTCTACGTGGCCGCGGAGGCGGAGAAGGCCGCGAAGCGGCAGGGTGTGGAACTTGCGACGGCACAAGCCGAACTCGAGCGGCGCCGCGCGGACGCGGAGAAGGCGGAGAAGAATCTCCAGGACCAGATGGTCCAGCTCCGGGACGCGTCCCAGAAGCTGGCGGCCAAGGAGATGGAGCTCGGTTCCCAGACGAAGCGGCTGGACGGGCTTCAGGCTCGACTCGCGGAGGCCGAGCGGAGGAGCCTCGAGGCCACGGACGAGCTCAAGGCGCGGAAGGCGACCCTGGACCAGGAGGCCGATCGGCTGGCCGCCGCGACCGCCCAGCTGGACAAGCGGGAGGCGGAGGCCACGTCGCGGCACGCAGCCCTGGAGACCAAACTCGCGGAGGTCGCCAAGCGGGAGCAGGTCCTGACCACGGAGCTCCAGCGTGCGGACAACCTCATGGAGGATCTGAACCGGAAGGACGCCGAGCTCACCGCGCGGGACCGGGGATTCGCCTCCCGAGAGAACGGCCTCGTCCAGCGCGAGCAGGCCCTCGCCCAGCGGGATGCGGAACTCATGGAAGGCATGCGGACGCTCGAGCGGATGAAGAAGGAGCACGAGGCGCAGGCAGCCCAAGCCGAGGAGGATCGAGAAGCGGCCATGCAGGTCCGCAAGGAGGCCGACGCGCTCCGCGTCGAGGCGGAGAAGCTGAAAGCCCAGGCGGAGTCCATGCAGGCCGAGGTCTCCAAGAACATGCGGTTCCTTCAGAAGAAGGCGCTCGACGTCCTAGACCGCGAGGAGAAGATCCGCACACGGGAGGGCAAGGCGGATGAGGAAAGCCGCCTCCTCGAGGCGCGCACCCAGATTCTCGAGCAGAAGGAGCGGTCCCTCGAGGCGGAGAAGGAGGAACTCACGACCCGCCTAGAGAAGGCCAAGCAGGAGACCGAGAAGCTCCGTGCGAAGCTCGCGGACCTTGAGAAGGCGGGCAAGGCCACGGTCGACATGGACGAATGGAAGCGGGACATCGACAACCGCGTGAAAATCATCCAGAAGAAGGCCTTGGACCTCTTGGACCGCGAGGAGAAGCTCCGCAAGCGCGAGGAAGAGCTCAAGGCCCTCGCGGAACAGCTCGGGGTGGCGCCGAAGTCCTGATCGTCGAGCCCTGCACTCGCCGGGACAAAGGCCATAGCGCGACCTCCGCTACCGGGAGGTGGTGCGACCGTGGAACGACGCGTGTTGGCGACGCCCTTGGGCAACGTCGAACTCGTGACGGAAGGCGAGCGACTCCGCGAACTCAGCTTCACCCGGGCGAAACCCACCCGCGGAAGCCCGGACCGCATCGGCGCGGCGATCCGGGAGTACTTCCGGGGGACGCGGAAGGACCTGCGCGACATCCCGGTCGATCTGAGCGGCTCGACGCCCTTCGAGCGCAAGGTGTACGAGGCCACGCGGCAGATCCCCTTCGGCAAGGTCGCAACGTACGGCCAGATCGCGAAGGCCATCGGCCACCCGAACGCGCAGCGGGCCGTCGGCAACGCCCTCGGGAAGAACCCGATCGGCATCGTGATTCCCTGCCACCGGGTCGTCGGCTGGGACAGCCTCGGCGGATTCACGGGCGGCCTGGAGCACAAGAAGAGGCTGCTTCGGTTCGAGGGCGTCCTGCGGTAGCCGCGAACGCCGTTCAGGGCGCGGCGGCCCGGAGCGCCTGGTCGAAGTCGTCGATCAAGTCGTCCACGTCCTCGAGTCCTACGCTCACCCGGACCAGGCCCTCGGTGACCCCACCGGTCCGTCGCTCCTCGTCCGTCAGGGGCCCGTGGGTCATGGACGCGGGGTGCTGCACGAGGGTCTCCATGCCACCGAGGCTCACCGCGAGGGTCGCGACGCGCACGCCCTCGACGAACCGCTTCCCCGCGCGGTAGCCCTTCTTGAGTTCGAAGCTCAGCATGGCCCCGTAGCCGTCCATTTGCCGTCGGGCGAGCTCATGCTGGGGGAACGAACGCAGGCCGGGGTAGTGGACCACGCGGACGGTCGGATGGTCTTCGAGGAACTCGGCGAGCGCCTGGGCGTTCGCGTTGTGCTGCCGCATCCGGAGAGGAAGGGACTTCACCCCGCGCCGCACGAGGAACCCCTCGAACGGGCCGAGGGCGGGTCCGAGCATCTTGTAGTTGAACCAGATGCGCTCGTAGAGCCGCGCGATCCGCGCCACCACGGCACCCGCGACGACGTCGCTGTGTCCTCCCAGGTACTTCGTGGCGCTGTGGAGGACCGCGTCGACGCCGAACTCGATGGGGCGCTGGTTGACCGGCGTCGCGAACGTGTTGTCCGCCAGGACGGTCGCGCCCACGGAGCGAGCGACCTTCACCGCCTCGCGGAAGTCCGTGATCATCATGGTCGGGTTCGCAGGCGACTCGAGGTAGACGAGACGGGTCTCCGGCGTCACGGCCTCGGCCCAGGCACCCGCGCGGCGCGGATCCACGAACGTCCTGCGCACCC
>CAZJIP010000181.1:0-4228 GCA_964546105.1 uncultured Methanomassiliicoccales archaeon | reverse complement strand
GGGGCCGTACGGCCCAGGGTCCACGGACATCGGCCCCGCGGTCATGTATGCGGTGCTGGGCTTTGCGCTTCTCGTGGTCGAGGCCCTCTCCGGTCCAAACGCGCTCTCCCTCGACGCGTGGCTCGAGCGCCGCTTCCGCACCTGGCACCGGTTCGCGGAGCTCGTCCATCCCGTCCGCGCGGAGGACGTCGCTCCCCGGGTCGGCTGAGGACGCCTCCCAACCGCCCTTCCCCTCCGAGGTGGCGGGACCCCATCCCGTCGCCTCCTTTCTTTCGTCAGGCCCGCACTCCGAGTCCATCCTCTCCGCCGCAGAGAAACGTATTCGGCTTAACCTTCGGGGCTCCTACGCCCGGACATGGCAGCGATGGCGTCGAATGGCGCGAGGCTCACGCCGCAGGCCGCGGCCGCGGAGATCGCCCGGATCGAGAACCTGCACGGAGCCCTCGCCCGGCGCACGGCCGGCCTGGTCTGGATGGTCTGGGGCATCGTCGCGCCGGCGATCTTCATGACGTACAGCTTCGTCTTCCATGCGCTCCCCGGCCAGGCCTTGGCGGGCCTCTATTGGATCCTCCCGCTCCTCTGGATCCCCTGGGCGGCCATGGGCCTCGTGGCCACCACGACCCTGTGGCACTCCGCGGCCCTCGTGCTGCCGCGGGACCGGACGCGGTCGGGGATCCAGTACATCGCGACCGGCGCGGTCATCGTCGGCCTCATCGTCGTCGGGATGATCGTGATCCACGTCCTCGTCGCGCCCATCGCGGAGCTCGCGTGGGCCCTGACCGCGATCGGGATCGGCGTGACGTTCCTCGCGATCCTGGGGATCAACATCAACGACGCGACGGAACGACGGATGTGGATAGTGGGCGGCGTGCTGCTCACGGCGATCGCCCTCCTGGGTAGCCTCGCCTTCGTCGGGAGCCTGGCCGCGGCGCGGGACGCGTTCGCGATCCTCTCGCCGCTGGCCTCCGGCGTCGTGCTGTTCGGCGGCGGGCTCTACCTGACGAGCAAGGCCTGAGGACGGATCTGCCGTGGCCCTGCCCACGCTCGACCCCGTGATCCATCAGGCGACGCGCCTGCGGATCATGGCCCTCCTGTTCCGGAACCGCGTGGCGTCCTTCACCTGGGTGCGGGACACCCTGGGACTGACGGACGGAAACTTGGACACGCACGCCGCGAAGCTCGAGGAGGCCGGCTACGTCAAGCGGGGCCGGGCCCTGGACATCGGCGGCTTCGAGGTGCGGATGAAGATCACGCCGGAGGGGGACGCTGCGTTCCGGAGGTATCTCGAAGGCCTGAGATCCTACTTGGCCATGGAGGGCGAAGCCCGGGGTTCCGTCACGCAAACGGACACGCGTGCGTAGACCGGCGCGTGGGGCCTAGCCAAGCTCGACGACGATCTTCTCGCGTCCCTCCGGACGGACGAGGGCCTCTTCCCCGCCTTTGAGCTTCAGGAACCGCGCGAGTTCCGCGGGAATCCGCACGACGAGCGAATTGCCTGACTTCGCGATGGAGACCTTCTTCGCGAGCCCCCAGAGGCCCGCAGCCTTCGCGCGCGCCTCGACCTTCTTCGTTGCTTCTTGGTCGAGGAAGGATTCCCCACAGGAGTCGCAGATTTCGGCCGGGTATTCGCCCAGGTCGACGCCGAACATCTCCTCGCGGACCTTGCCACGACGCAGCTCTCCCTTCCCGCAGACGGGGCACTTCATGACCATGTCACCACCGGAACTGGACCGTGATCACCCAGATGTCGTTCCCTCGTACGACGTACACGACCTCGAAATACAGGTAGGAAGCGACGAGCTTCCCGCCCTGGATCCGTTTCGTCCCCTTTCGCAGGGCATCCTCGACCTCACGTTCCGAGATTCCGCGGAGGATCATCCGCTGCCGTGCGTGCCGGCTGAAGAAGATCCGCCGCGCCACTATTACGCATAATACACGTATTACTTAAGGTTACGTACCGGGTGCGCGAAGGCCGATTCGACGGGTCCGTGCTAGGAGGATCCCCGCGGCTCGCATCGCGACATAAAACCCCGTGGCCATGGCGAAGGACAGGGCGTCGGCCCGGTCGCCGAACCTGAAGCCCATGCCGCCCTAGAACCACCGGCGCATCCAGTGCTTCTCGAAGAGGACCTTCTGGACGTGCCAGACCTTGCCGGGCATGTGGAAGTCGATCTGTGGCTTGGGGGCGGCGAGGAAGGCCCCCTTCACGAAGGCGCTTTGCCCCTTCCCGACCTCGAGGAAGCAGGCGCCCATCCCGTCCCACGCCTTCGCCTTGCCGCGCCCCTTGATCGCGGCGGCGAGGTTGTGGGCCACGGTCTCGGCCTGCCCATGGGCGAAGACCCCCGCCTTGGGGAGGAATGGCACGTAGCCGTTTGGAGTCGCCAAGTTGGTCACGTCCCCGATCGCGTAGACGCCGGGCACCTTCGTCTCGAGGGTCGCCGGGTTCACCGGGATCCAGCCGCTCCCGTCCGTGAGGCCTGCATCCACGACGGCCTTCGGCGCGCGGTGGGGCGGCACGCAGAAGAGCAGGTCGTATGGCAGCGTCTCGCCGCCATCGAAGCGGAGTTCCCCGGCGCCGATTTCCTTGAGTCCGCGCTTGGGCCGATAGTTGATCCCCCGCGCCGCGAGGAGCCCGGCCACCTGGCTCCCGATCTCCGGACCTGTTGCGGGAACCGGGGCGCCCTCGGGCGTGAAGAACTCGAGCTCGATCTTGTCCCGGACGCCTCTCTGCGCGTAGAAGTCATCGAGGAGGAGGGCCACCTCATAGGGAGCGGCGGGGCATTTGAACGGGAGCCGCGAGACGCCGACGGCGATCGTTCCGCCGGAGAACCCGTCGATGGCCTCTTTAAATCGCAGGGCGGACTCTAGGTCGTACACGTGGTGGGCGTGCTCCGCGAACCCGGGGATCATCTCGGGGGCATACTCTGCGCCGAGCGCGACGATCAGGTCGTCGTAGGACAGGTCACCCTGGGTCGTCTGGACGGACTTCCGGTCCGTGTCGATCGCAGTGACCTCTCCGTGTACCACGTCGATCCCATGTCGCTTCAACGTGCTCACGTCTCGCTGCACCGCGGCCGGCGTCCGCAGGCCGAGCATGAGCCACGGGAAAGAGGGCGGGAACTGGAATCGCTTCTTCCGCTCGACCAACCGCACCCGGACCCGATTTCCGAGCTTCTCCTTCAACAGGGAGGCCGCTGCCACGCCTCCGATTCCCCCTCCGAGCACCGCGACTGTCCGGTCCGCCACCGCCGATCCCCTCGGTTCCTTCATGATCGTTGGGGTGCTTGACGGTTCCGATGGCCATTCGGTCGCTTGCCCTGTGCGCGGTTCGATCCCGACGGCAGGTGTTGCGCAAAGCCCGCGCTAGGTCCTTCGTTTCCCGGGTCCGTTTGCTACGAAATCGGGCCCGGGATCGCCACGCCCGAAGGAGGCCCCCGGTCAGATCCTCCCGAGGTCCCGCATGAGCTTCTCCGAGTCCGTGTAGAGCCGCTGGCTCTTGACCTTGTCACCGTGGAACTCGAAGACGTTCAACGCCTTCTGCGTGCTCTCCTTCCCGTTGGTCAACCTCCCCTCGGACGTCCACTCCACGAAGACCCGGTTCCCGGCCTCCTCGAGGTTCTCCACCTTGAGCCGCAACCCTCCCGGCCAGACGGTGCCGATCTTCTGGAACCATGCAGCGACACCCTCTCTCCCCCGGAACGTGCCGCCCGCGAGCGTCCCGCTCGATTCCACGTGGACCTCGGGGTCGTAAAGATCCAGGACCGCGGGGATATTCCCCTGGTTGAACAGCTCGATGCCTCGCCTGATCCGCTCCGCATTTTCTCCCGTCGTCTCACCCCCTCCGTACGAGACGGCCGCTCGAGAACTTGGCTGGGCGCCCTTTGTCGGCGCTTCGATCGGGGCCCGGGACGTCTGGGCAGAAACCCGAGCTCCTGACCGTGTCACGTAATAGCATGTAGGGACATGAGTCTTCCGGTCCAACGTGCGCTGTAGGCGGTCCGCTGGAGGGCGCTCTGCTGATTTAGGGCAGCCTATCCCTCGGTCCGCAGGATCGCGGTGGCCACTCCGTCCAGGCACAGCGGGCTCAGCTTCCCGAAGGAGCGCTCCTTCGCGCAGACCGGGACGAGGTCGCACCCTGGGCAGAAGCGCGCGCGGAGGTCGTCCTCCGTGACCCCGAGCACGCCGGCGTCGTCGAAGAGGCCGTAGAGGAGCTTGAGGTACTTGCCCT
>CAZJIP010000180.1:0-4238 GCA_964546105.1 uncultured Methanomassiliicoccales archaeon | reverse complement strand
ACGAAGCGTCCTCCACCCGCTCCGGCAGCCCTCAGCTTCGGGCGAGGCCGACTACGGGTCCCGCGCGACCTGTCCGCGCGCGCGGCCTTTCCCACCTCCTCGAATCGCCTGGCGGCCCATGCGGCACACTCAACCGGCGCGATCACCGCACCGCGAGGGGGCGCCATCCCGCGGGGGAACGCGACGGGCGACAGGGTACCGCCGCGGATGTACGGTAATTGAGGAGCTTCGAAATATCCCCGAGACCTATGCGATGCCTCGTGCCCAATTCGAAGGAAGGCTTCTGGGGCAACTTCACGGCCCGGGAGGACCGGCTCATCGCGGACGGCCTCGTCGTCACCGTCCTGGGTGGGCTCGCCCTGGCCTCGGCCGTTTCCTGGATCCTGTCGACCACCGCGTCGTCCCAACACGCCTATCTGGACACGTTCTTCTGGATTGTCGCCGGCGCGCCCGCGGCGGCCTATTTCCTCCTTGTCGTCCTGCCGCTGTGGCTCCGTCGTCGGAAGACGTGGTTCCCCGTCCCGGGCAGCTAGGCGCCAGCCCTCGTCGGGATCGTCCGCGGCCGCGTCATCCTACTCCAGGACGTGGATGTTTCGCCGCCCGGACATCTCCTTCAGGATGCGGGGCCACACGGCGACGGAGACCTCGCCCAGGTGGGCCTTCCGCAGGAGGAGCATCTGGGTCCGGCTCTGCCCGATCCCGCTCCCCACGCTCAGGGGGATCTCGCCCTTCAGGATGGCCTGATGGTACGGCAGCCTCAGGTTCGCGAGCTGTCCGGACATCTCGAGCTGGGTCCGCAGGGTCTCCGCGGTCACGCGGATTCCGCCGGACATGAGCTCGTGCCGGCGGCGCGTCACGGGGTTCCAGACCAGGATGTCGCCGTTGAGCCCGTGCATGGGCCGCCCGTCCTCGGACCGCGTCTCCGTGACCCAGTCGTCGTAGTCCGCCGCGCGCATCTCGTGCGGCAGGCCGTCCTTCAGCGGCCAACCGATGCCCAGGATGCAGACCGCCGGGTACTTCTGCACGAGGAGGGTCTCGCGCTGCTTCCTCGGAAGGTCGGGGTACATGTCCAGGATGTCCTCTGCGTGGACGAACCGGAGTTCCTTGGGGAGCGGCGGGAACCGGCCGCTCCGCAGGGCGGGGAACCGACGACGGGCGAGGGCCTCCGCGCCGCGGATCACTCTCCAGATCGTCCGGACCGTGGCCTTCCACGTGTCCAGCGTGCGGTCCTCCTCGCGGATCACCTCCTCCCAGTCCCACTGGTCCACGTAGGCGCTGTGGTCGTGGTCCAGGAAGTAGTCCTTCCGCACCGCGCGCATGTCCGTGCAGATGCCCTCGCCGACCTGACAGCCGAATTGCTTCAGGGCCATCCGCTTCCATTTCGTGGCCGCTTGGACGACTTGGGCGTCCACGGGATGCTGCTCGTGGTCGTTGGAAATGTGGAACTGCACGGGCGTCCGTGAGCCGTCGCGGTCGAGCATGTCGTTGACGCCGCTCTCCACGTCCACGATGAGCGGTACCTGGACCATCATCAGGTTGAGTTCCTTGCACAGGTGCTCCTCCATGTATGTCTTGACGGCGAAGATGGCCGCCTGTGTCTGCCGCAGATCGAGCAGGGGCGTGTAGTCGTCCGGCAGGACCTTCTCCAGGTCCTCGTAGTTCCCGATGCCCGGGCCCGCGAGATCGGCCCTCTTCGCGTCCATCATACGGCGCACCTGCCTGTGGGCTGGCGGCTTCGACCTCCGTGGGGGTATACGAGCTTATTGCATTGAGGATGGCACACAGGTACGTTCACGGAGGAACGCCAGGCGGCCGGCCACCGCAGGCATCCCTCCTCGGGGCGCGCCATGCGCGAAGCTGTTCGGCCTTCCGAAGCTCGGCCCTTCGATTCCCGCGGACGCCGCAGCCGTCGTCCTCCTCTACGCCCGGCGGAGACGAGCACGCGCCCGCCCGCCGGGTGCGCCCTAGTCGTTTCGTCTCCCGCGACGCCTGCCGGACGATCGCCGTGGACGCATGGGATGGGCGCCGATGGCGGAGGACTTGGGGTAGACCGGACGGGGACCCAACGATGCTCGTCACAGCATCCGTGGCTTCGCATAACGCGCGCGATATCACCCGCGCGCCGTGGGGTTGGGCCCCAGGGCTCGAGGGGAATTCCGTCGGGCGCCCTCGGGTTCAGCCAAAGCAATCGCCGCCTCAGTAGGAAACTCAGTCCCCGGGACGGAGGTCCATGTACTCGCGGATTGATACAGTAGGTACCGCGGCTTTGAGACGGAGCCAGCCGCTTCCTCCCTCACGGAACACGTGGAGGGAAGGCACCGATGTCCGTAACGAAGCGGCAACCGTCGAAGGCACTGGTCCTAGGAGCCGGCGGTATCACGGGGGTCGCCTGGGAGCTTGGAGTGATCGCGGGGCTCCGCGAAGGCGGGGTCGACGTGACCGATGCCGACCTGGTCGAAGGGACCTCGGCCGGTGCCATTGTCGGAGCGCAAATCACGAGCGGCCAGGACCTCGAGACGCTCTACGCGAATCAGCTCATGCCCATCCACGGAACGAAGGAAGAGGTGCCCCCGCCCGATATGACCCTCATGCTCCAAGCCTTCGCCGCGGGGTTCGACGTACCGGACAAACAGACGGCACGAGCGCGAATCGGAGCGGCGGCGAAGGCGGCCCAGACGATGCCCGAGGCGGAGCGTCTGGAGATCATTGCGAGCCGACTGACCTTGAAGGAGTGGCCCGAGCGGCGCCTCGTGACGAACGCCGTGGATGCTCGGACGGGCGAGTGGGTCACATTCGACCGGCACTCGGGCGTCCCGCTCCCGGTGGCCGTGGCGGCCAGCGCCGCCGTTCCCGGCATCTATCCACCCACGACGATCGGGGAGCGTCGCTACATCGACGGGGGCGTCAGCTCCGCGAGCAACGCCGACTTCGCCCGAGGGCATGACCGCGTCCTGATCCTGCTGCCCATGTCCCCGGCTCTGTCGGAACGCGGTGGACCCATGGAGCCCATCCTTCGGCTGACGTTTGACGACGAGCTGGACTCCCTCAAGCAGTCCGGCGCCCAGGTCCTCGTGATTACGGCGGACGACGCGTCCACGGACGCGTTCGGACCGAACGTGCTCGATGCGAGTCGACGGGCTCCCTCGGCCCAAGCCGGGCGTGCCCAGGGACGTGCCCTGGCCGAAGACGTCAAACGCCTCTGGACCGAGTGACCGAGGCGCCTGCCGCACGGGCGCGGGGGTCGCGCGGACGGCGGCGGAGGAGCTAGGCGATCACGACCGCCGAGGCCATGCCGGTCCGTGATAGGGTGGGCCAGTTTTGTGACCGCGGGTCGCTTCGCGCGAGGGGGAGCGAGTGTCTCGCCATGCCTCATTCGCGCAACGCCTCGCGGAGTTCGAGGACGAGCGCCCGCGTGCGGTCCGCGATGCGCCGGAATGCGCGCGCATCGAGGGCGTACACCCCCTTGAGGGAGTCCTCGTAGTCCCGCCGCCTGAGCGCCGCGGACAGCGCGTCGAGGTGAGCCAAGAGGACGTCGCGCCGCACGCCATGGAGGAACGCCGCGACGGCCGGCGCATCCACCCCGGCCCCAGCGAGGACCGCGAGATCGCGCAGGTCCACGAGGCGGGCGGATTCCAGCTTGAGCGCGAAGAGGACCTCGGCGGACGCGACGAGCGCGCGGGCCTCCGACAAGGGGTCGAGGCCGCGCACCCTCCGACGGCGCGCCCCGCGGCGAATCGCCGCGTACGGGTGGGACGCCCCGGACACGCGGTCGAAGATCCCGTCGACCAGGAGGTCCACGGCGAGGGGGATCGCCTCCGTCCCACGGGACCACCGCTCCGCGCGGCCTGGGAAGGTGGGTCCGCCCGCCCACGCCCGGACCCGCGCGAGCCCTTCCGACTTCAAGATCTCACGAATCGCGAGCATCGCGGAGGATGCGACGACCAGGTCCAGGTCGAGGGAGAAGCACGGAGGGCCGTAGGCGCTCACCGCGTAGCCGCCGATGAGGACCGCCTCGTGGCCCTCCAGCGCGCGGAGCAGGGCGAACGCTCTCCGCTCCCGCTCGAGGTCCTGCGGCCTCACGTTCCCGCCCCGCGGAGCGCTTCGCGGAGCACGGGGAGGACGGGCTCGTAGAGATAGGGCCGCGCGCGGGCGTACGCGTACGCCTCGCGGAGGGGCACCACGCGCACGCCCCCGTGCACGACGGACCGCACGCGGTCCGCAGGGTGGAGCACGTGGAC
>CAZJIP010000179.1:0-4275 GCA_964546105.1 uncultured Methanomassiliicoccales archaeon | reverse complement strand
GATTTGGACGATGTATGTGCCTCTCGCTGGGGAGTAGGTGGCCGCCCGCCGCGCGTCGCTGATCCTGCGACAGCGGGCACCCAGACCCTTCACCAGGCATAAGCGGGGCCCCTGGGAATCCGTCGTCCTTGGTCCTTAGAGGAAGGAGCGAGCGCCGTGCGGCAGGTTTCTCGGGCTCCGGTTCGCGATTTCCAACCTGCCAAAGGCGTTAAGACCGCGGGGGCCATCGGGAGCGGGCCCATGCAGATCGTGTTCCTGGGAACGTCGGGCTCGTGGCCGACGCCCAAGCGCAACGTGAGCGCCATCGCGGTGAAGCGCGGCCCCGAGGTCCTCCTGTTCGACTGCGGCGAGGGGACCCAGCGACAGCTCATGGCCTCCAAGTTGAGCTTCATGCAGGTGACCCGCGTCTTCCTCACCCATTACCATGGAGACCACTTCCTCGGGCTCCCCGGCCTCGTGCAGAGCATGAACTTCTTCGGGCGCGAGACGCCCTTGGACGTGTACGGCCCCGCGGGCTGCGAGGACCTTGTGGCCCAGCTCCTGTCCCTGGGCCATTTCAAGGCGGGCTACCCCGTGCACGCGCGGGACCTGGCGCCGGGGGAATCCGTGGACGGCGGCGAGTACACAGTCACCGCCTTCGAGGCCGTGCACACGGTGCCCGGGCTGTCCTACGTCCTCCAGGAGAAGGCGCGTCCAGGTCGCTTCGACCTGGAGAAGGCGAAGGCCCTCGGGATTCCACCGGGACCGCTCTACAGCAGACTCCAGGAGGGCGAGGCCGTCACGGTCGGCGGGAGGACGTTCACGCCGGACCAGGTCCTGGGCCCGCCGCGCCGTGGCCGGAAAATCGTGTACACGGGCGACTCCATGCCCCACGAGACCTTGGTGACCATGGCCCGCGGCGCGGACGTCCTGATCCACGACGCAACTTCGGATGCGGCGCTGGAGGAGAAGGCGAACCAGTACGGTCACTCCTCGTCGCGGCAGGCGGCCCAGGTGGCCAAGGAGGCAAATGTGGGCCTGTTAGTCCTGACCCATATGAGCCCGCGCTACGAGGATGCCGCAACCCTACTGAACGACGCCAAGGCGATCTTCGAGCGCGTGCGGCTCGCAGACGACTTCCTGGAGATCGACGTCCCGTACCCGGACTAGTCGTGGATTCGGTCCGTGCAAGGCCGATTTCCACTTTCACCCATCTCCTTGGCTCGGTCTATTCCCTCTCGAGGTCTTTCCTCAATTGAGGAAAATGCCTACCAGGCTCCGTTCGATTCGCCGCGCTCGTCGTCAACGTTCCATGGCCATGAAGGGCTACATCGTGACATGGGACGTGGACAGTACTGACTCACGTCAGTGCACGAGGCTGCGAGTCTTCATCTTCGGGAGGACGGTGACAGCAGGCGGTCGGGTGTATCGCTACAGAGGCTTCGTCGAAGCGGATGGTGTGCGGTACCTCGGCCAATCGGTCCTGTTCGTTCGCACTGAGCGGCTCTCCGATCTCCGGTCCTTCCTACTTCGCGAGAAGATCTCCCACGTCGTGAGCGAGGCCACCCTAGGCCGTATCGTTGAGTAGGCCTCCCGTATCTGGTTCGGGATGGGCTTTTCCTCAATTGGGGAAAAGGACCGCGGGTGCTTCCTAGTCGAGGAGCCATAACTCCGATGGGCCGCCGATGGTTTGTCCTCAATTGGGGAAAACAACTCTATCTGCCCCGGCCGCCTGTGCGGCCATCTTCGAAGCCGAGGACCCGTCCTGGTCTTTCCTCAATTGGGGAAAATCGCCCGGGCGATTCGTCGGCTCGACCGCGCGATTTCACAGCAGCTTCATCAGGTCCGACTTGGTCACAATCCCCGTGACGTCGCCCTTGGAGGTCACGAGCACGGCGTTGTAGTGGCGCAGGAGGCTCGCGGCCAGTTCCACGGGCGCCTTGGAGTCCACCTGCGGGAACGCGGGCTCCATGACCTCCTCCACGCGGATCCGCGCGAGGTCCTTGGGGTCCTTCCCGGAGAGGATCAGGTTGTTGATCACCTTGTCCGAGATGGATCCGACGGGACGGCCGGCGTTCATCACGGGCATCTGGGAGAACTTCCAGTGACGCATCTCGTCCACGGCCGTCTCCAGGGGCATCTTGGCCTCGACGTACTGGACCTTCCGGGTCTGGACCTGCTCCACGAGGGCCTTCTTCTCCTGCTTCTTGAGCTCCGCCTGGAGCGCGTTGTACACGCGCCGGACGACGTCGTACGAGGGATTCATCTGCTTCTTCTCGATCTTCACGATGGTCGACTGGCTCACGCCCGCGAGTCGGGCGAGGGCCGTCTGGGTCAGGCCGAGGGCCTTGCGCAGGCGGGGGATCTCCTCGAGGTCAGGAAGCATCGCGCTGCGGAGGGCCGAAGGGATACATATTCCTGCCGGAATGGCGGAAGCGACAAGATATTCATTCGTATCGGACGAGGGCGTATTCCTATCGAGGAATAGTTATGCCTCACCCATTATTCCTCCCATCCGGTCGCGGGGGCGGCAACAAAAGCCATATAAACCGCCACTCTCTCCGCGCCCTCACTTCCGGGGGCCCCCCGTGCCGCGCAACATCTTCGTCGAGGAACTCGTCCACACGCCGATCGAGGAACAGGGAACGGAGATCATCGAGAGGAAGGGCGTCGGCCACCCGGACAGCATGATGGACGGGATCGCGGAGGCGGTCTCCCGCGCCCTCTGCAAGATGTACATGGACCGCTTCGGGCGGATCCTGCACCACAACACGGACCAGGGCGAGATCGTCGGCGGCCAGAGCGCCCCGAAGTTCGGCGGCGGGATCGTCCTCGAGCCCGCGAACGTGATCCTCGTGGGCCGTGCAACGACCACGGTGAACGGGGAGCGCCTCCCGTACCGGACCGTCGCGGTCGAGGCGGCCCGGGAGCACATTCGCAAGACCTGCACGAACCTGAACGTGGACGCGGACGTCATTATCGACTGCAAGATCGGCCAAGGATCCGTCGACCTCCGAGGCCTGTACGACACGCAGAAGCAACTGGCGAACGACACGTCCTTCGGCGTCGGATTCGCGCCGTTCTCCCAAACAGAGAACCTCGTCCTGAAGACGGAGGAACTGATCAACGGGCCGCTGAAGAAGGACCTCAAGGAGGTCGGGCAGGACATCAAGGTCATGGGCGTCCGCAAGGGCGACACGGTACGCCTCACGATCGCGGCGGACACGGTGGACCGGTACATCCCCGACAAGGACCACTATCGCAGCGTGGTCGAGGAACTTCACGAGCGGGTCTTGGACAACGCCGTGAAGCTGACCGATCGGGAGGTCGTGGTAGACATCAACACGGGGGACAACTACGACGCGGGGATCTTCTACCTCACGGTGACGGGGCTGTCCTGGGAGAATGGGGACGACGGCAGCGTGGGCCGCGGGAACCGGGTGAGCGGCCTCATCACGCCGTACCGCCCGATGTCCATGGAGGCCGCGGCCGGAAAGAACCCGGTGACCCACGTGGGCAAGCTCTACAACATCCTCTCCTTCGACATCGCGGACCGCATCGTGAAGGAGAACCCGGGCAAGGTGAAGGAGGTCTGGGTGCGGATCGTCTCCCAGATCGGCAAGCCCATCGACGAGCCCCAGGCGGCCACCGCACAGATCATCCCGGAGAAGGGGAACAAGCTCGCGTCGATCAAGAAGGATGCCGAGAGCATCATCGATCAGGAGCTCTCCAGGATCTACAAGCTCACGGACCGAATTGTCGCGGGCAAGGCCCGTCTCTTCTGAACGCGTCCCGTCCGAGCGTGCTGGCCGAACGTATTTAACCCGAACGCCGCATCTCGCGTCCGGGTTGGGGTCATGAACGAGGACGTTGCCTTCATCTACGATCAGGTCGACAAGCACAGCGCGTGGTTCGCGAAGTGCCTCCCCATGATCGCGTCGGAGAACGTGATCTCGCCCCTCGCCCGCGAGCTCCTCCTTTCCGACTTCGGGGACCGCTACGCGGAAGGCCTGCCGCACGAGCGGTTCTACCAGGGTAACCTGTACACGGACGAGGTCGAGATCCGCGTCACGGAGCTTGCGAAGAAGCTGTTCCACTGCCGCCACGCGGACCCGCGCCTCATCAGCGGCACGACGGCGAACATGGCTGTTTACTTCGCCCTCCTGCAGCCCGGGGACATCATGACCTCCGTGGCCCTGGCCAACGGCGCGCACATTTCGTCCGCGAAGTTCGGGGCCGCGGGGATGCGCGGCGTGAACACGATCAACTATCCCTTCGACGTGGAACGCATGAACA
>CAZJIP010000178.1:0-4310 GCA_964546105.1 uncultured Methanomassiliicoccales archaeon | reverse complement strand
GGGCGGACCCATGGCGGGGGGATGCGGGGGCCCGGGCCAAGGGACGTACTACATCGTCGTCACGAGCGTGACCGGCGTCGACACGTGGCAGATCGACGTCGTGCAGCTCTCCTGACCGGCGCGCGGCATCACGATCCTGCTCTTCGGACTTCCGGGCGGGCTCGCAGCGACCCGAATCAACGCGCTGCTCCCGTGGTGGCACACGCAACTGCCTGCGCGCCTCCTGCGAGCCCTGGCGGCCACGTGGCCCTGGCTGCTGGCCGCGTACAGGGCGTGGGCCTCTCCGTCGTGGACCATTCCGGTGTACTCCAACGACCTCATGCTGCAACTGACGCCGATCGTCACAATCATCACGCCGCTCGTGATTCTCGGGATGCCGCTCGTCGGCGTCGCCCATGACAGCCGTACCGAAGCCTCAGGCACACCGAACGCCCCTGAGCCCTTGAGAGGTTAGGGGGCGGGATCCTCAAGGACCCCGGCATCAGTGGGGACCGGCGGACACGGGAGCGATTCGTTCGTCGGCAGGTCTGCTCATCCCCCTCAGCGTCCTCCCCAGGAGACGTCGTGGCATCAGCGGAGGGAACTCTTCCAGGCGGACGGGATGCGGGCGGAGTACGTGACCTCTTTGGCCCCGAGAAATTCTGCGAACCGCGCGATCGTCTCCCCGATCTCGGACGCGACGCCCTTGTCGCCCGGCGCACCCGGCTCGGCGTGGACGGAGTGGACGCGAAGGGTCTCGTGCTCTTCGTCCATCTCCGGGTCGATTCGCCCGATGAGGCGCTCGCCCCACAGGATGGGCAGCAGGTAGGTCCCGAACTTCCGTTTGCTCTGGGGGAGGAACTGTTCGTGGACGTAGTCGAAGCCGAACAGTCGGTTCGTCCGATCCCGGCCGCAGATGAGGTTGTCGAACGGGGACAGGAGCGACACCCGCGGCTCCCATGCGCCGGAGTCCAGCGACTCCAGGAGCGGGACGTCCTCCCTGTGGACGTACCGCTCGTCCCTTCCGGGGATCCCCGCGACATGCACTCGACAGACCAGGGATTCCTCTTCCAGCCGCTTCAGGGTCTGTCGCAGGTTCAGATAGCGGCCGCGAACGAAGTAGTAGTGGATCTCCCGAGGGGACGCGGTCCCCAGGGCCCGGATGGCCCTCTGCGCAGCCTCCAATTCGAACTCGGATTCCGTCAACGGCCTTTTGTCCGTCCTGCTTGGGAGGAAGTCCTCCGAGAGTCCCCAGACGTTCTGGTTCCCCTGGTGGCCCACGACCATCACGTCGCCCGTCATCTGGAGGTAGGAGAGCATGAGCGAGACGTCGCTCCCCGAAGTCCATCCGTCCGCGTTCCGCTGGGTCCGGACGTAGTCCTGGAACTCCGTGAGGAGACGGGGCTCCGCCTTTAGCTCGGTCAACAGGGCCTTCCGCAGCGCCTTGTGCTGAGCCAGGAACCTACGGGCCCGCTCACGCTGCGCCCCCCAGGAATCCGAGAGCGAGTCCGGGTATCTTTGCATGAGCGAATAGTGGAGCGGGTAGTCCTCGGTGGGCACGATGGAAGCGATGGGCGTCCAGGACAGGAAGAGCTTCTTCTCGTCCCACAACAGCCTCTCCAAGTCCGAGGGCCGGAAATCGGCGACCCGGCTCCAAAGGGAGATGACATGCGACGGTGCGACGATGCCGACTGGATCCCACTGGACGTACGCCAGATCGCGCACTACGGAGAGGATGGCCTCTCCGGGTGGGCCGGCCATGGGCTTGCCTGCCAGATGCTGCTTCGTGACCGCAAGACGCCGTACGGACTCCAGGGACGTCGAGACGGCCGGTTCGCCCAAGCGGCGCGAGTACCCGGCCCGTCGCTATGAGGTTTGTTGTTTCTGTGACGCACCTCACTCGACGTGCTGCGCCTGCGACGCAGGGCTGCTCGCCGGGTAGATCTGGACCGTCTTGATGTTCACCATCTCGAGGAGGCCGTAGCGGCTCAGCTCGCG
The DNA here is from genome assembly GCA_964546105.1 of uncultured Methanomassiliicoccales archaeon. Classification (GTDB taxonomy): domain Archaea; phylum Thermoplasmatota; class Thermoplasmata; order RBG-16-68-12; family RBG-16-68-12; genus RBG-16-68-12. The sequence goes on along the minus strand of CAZJIP010000178.1, from coordinate 2,333 downwards.
ACCGATGCCCGAGTGCTTCACGCCGCCGAAGGGCATGCGCGGGTCCGACTTCACCGCGTTGTTGATGAAGACGAGACCCGCGTTGATCCGCTTCGCGATGTCGTCCGCGAGGCTCAGGCTCCGCGTCCACACGCTCCCGCCCAGCCCGAACTCCGTGTCGTTGGCCTGGGCGATGGCCGCGTCCACGTTGGGCACGCGGAACACGGGGAGCACGGGTCCGAAGGTCTCCTCCTTCATGACCTTCATCTTCGTGGTCACGCCGCTGAGCAGAGTGGGCTCGTAGAACCAGCCCGGTCCCTTCACGCGCCTCCCGCCGACGTGGAGCTTGGCGCCCTTCGCCAGGGCGTCCTTGACCTGGACCTCGATCTCGTCCCGCTGGCTCTTCGCGTAGAGCGGCCCGATGTCCGTCGCGGTGTCCAGGGGGTCGCCGACCTTCAGCTTGCGGATGTTCTCCTCCACCTTGGCGAGGAACTCGTCGGCCACGGCGTCCACGACGATGAAGCGCTTCGCGGCGATGCACGACTGGCCGTTGTTGATGAAGCGGCCCACGATGGCGCCCTTGGCTGCCTGGTCCAGGTCCGCATCCTCGCACACGATGAACGGGTCCGACCCGCCGAGTTCCAGGACGGTCTTCTTGAGGTCCTTCGCGGCCTCGCGCGCGATCTTCACGCCCGTGGCGACGCTCCCCGTGAGGCTGACGAAGTCCACCTTGCTCCGGATGAGCGCCGTGCCTGTCGTGTAGTCTCCGACGACGATCTGGAGTACGCCCTCAGGAAGCCCCCCCTCCCGGAACGCCTCCTCGACGTGGAGGCCCGTCTGGGGCGAGGCGCTCGCGGGCTTGATGACCGCCGTGTTGCCCGCGGCCAGCGCGGGGATCGCGAATCGGATGATCTGCCACATGGGGAAGTTCCACGGCATGATGGAGCCGAGCACGCCCCGGGGATGGAAGGCGATGTAGGATCGCTGGGAGTCCGTCTCCACGACCTCGGGCTCGAGGAACCGTTTGGAGTTCTGCGCGAAGTAGTCCGCGGCCCAGGCGCACTTCTCCACCTCGGCGAGGGACTCGCGGATGATCTTGCCCATCTCCATGGTCATCGTGCGGCCGTACTCCTCCTTGCGCTTGCGGAGGATCTCCGCGAACCGCTGCAGGTGCGCCGCGCGCTCCTCGACGTCGAGCCGCGACCAAGACTGGAACGCCTGACGGGCCTTCTCGACCTTGGTCTCCACCTGCTCCTTCGTCGTGATGGGGAACCGCTCGAACACCTTGCCCGTCGCCGGGTTCACGACCTTGACGAGCCCGGGGCGGGGCTTGCGAGCCTTCGCCTTCTTCGACCGCTTGACCGCCATAATGGAGTGCCTCCCTGGGAGCCCGTGACACCGCCGGGGGGCATATCCTTTGCGTACTTTCCGCAAGAGTTCTTGTCCTTACGGTCACTACCCGAGCCGGGGAGGATTCATGCGATTCCAGGGGAAGGGCGTCCTAGTCACAGGAGGCGGCTCGGGCATCGGGCTGGCAACCGCCCTGGCGTTCGCGCGCGAGGGGGCCCGGGTGGCCATCGCAGACGTGTCGCCCGAACGCGGGAGGGAGGCCGTGGCGGCCGCGCGGGCCGAGGGGCACGAGTTCGTCTTCGTCCCGGGCGACGTGTCCCGGGAGGCGGACGCCGCGCGGATGGTCGAGGAGACCGTCTCCGAGTTCGGCCGGCTCGACGTGGCCTTCAACAATGCGGGCATGCTCATCGAGGCGCGGGTCCACGAGATGTCCGAGGGGGATTGGGACCGGATCCTTGCGGTGAACCTCAAAGGGGTGTTCCTCGTGTCCAAGTATGCGGTGCGGCACATGATCCGCCAGGGGGGCGGGGTCATCGTGAACACGGGATCCGTGAATTCCTTGGTCGGGGACGCGGAAGCCGCGGCGTACTGCGCGTCCAAGGCCGGGGTGGCCCTCCTGACGAAGTCCATGGCGCTCGCGTACGCGAAGGACGGGATCCGCGTAAACGCGGTGTGCCCGGGCTGGGTGGAAACGCGGATGTTCCGGCAGGAGGCGGACACGCGCGGCGTGAGCCTCGCGGACTACCGCGCCCACGCAGGCGCGCAGCACCCGTTGGGCCGTGTGGGGCAGCCCGAGGAAATCGCGAACGTGGTCCTGTTCCTCGCCTCGGAGGACTCGTCCTACATGACGGGCGCCCTCGTGTTCGCGGACGGAGGGTACACGGCCCTCTGATGCGCGACCGATCGCCGCGGCAGAAGCTTAATATCGGACCCCGCGATGGGAACGCGGCCGTGCGTGGGTGGCCCAGCTTGGTCAAAGGCGCAGCGTTGAGGTCGCTGTCCCG
>CAZJIP010000177.1:0-4388 GCA_964546105.1 uncultured Methanomassiliicoccales archaeon | reverse complement strand
GGTTCGGCTTCGCCATGATTTTCGCGAGGATTTCTTTGTACCCGCCGTGCTTGCACGGGGCCGTGCGCTCCGTCGCGGGCCGCAGCGCCTGTCGCTTCGCTCGGATGAACGCCGGATAGGGCACCTGGGTGGGGCACACGGCCTGGCACTCGCCGCAGGTGAGGCAGGCCCAGAGGTCTCGCTCGCTTATGCGGTCGGCGCCGCCCAGGTACGCCTCGAGGATGACCTTGCGCGGGCTGAACGTCACGTCCGCGCGGTGCACGGGGCAGCTCATCGTGCACTTGTTGCACTGGATGCAGCCCTCCTGGGCGAGGACCCGGAGGCTTTCGTCCGGGTTCTCGATTGCAAACGCAACGGCCGCCATCATGCCACCTCTCGCAAGGGGCTCGGGCCCAGCTTCCGAATCGTCTCCGTGAACTCGCTAGCGATCTCCGCGAACTGCGGGCCTTCCGAGGACGAGGCTGCGTCCATCCGCAGGCGCTCCGGACCGATCCCCAGGGTCCGGAGGACTCCGGCGAGGCGGTCCGTCTGTTCGCGTGCTTGGAGGTTCCCGCTCTTGTAGTGGCACTGGCCAGGGTGGCAGCCAATCACGAGGACGCCGTCGAACCCGCGCTCGAAGGCGCGGAGGACGTAGTACGGATCTACCATGCCCGTGCACATGAGTCGGACGATCTTCACCGCGGACGGATAGGGAATTTTCGCCGTCCCGGCCTGGTCCGCGGCGTTGTAGCCGCACCAGTTGCAGCACAACGCGAGGATCGTGAGCTCTTCCGTCACGGGGCCACCGCCTTTGGCGCGAGCGCGTCGATGGACGCGACGATCTGCAGCTTCGTGAACTGGCGCACGCTGATCGCCCCCGTGGGGCACACGACCGTGCACTTCCCGCATCCCTCACACGCGGTCTCATCCACGGACGCGACGAGGCGCTCCGGGTCCACGTGGACCGCGTCGAACTCGCACACGTCCGTGCACCGGTCGCACGCGCGGCAGAGGTCTGGGTTCACCTCGGCGACCAGGGGGTTGAGCATCATCTCGCCGCTCCCGAGGAACATGGATGCGGACATCGCTGCCGCGCCCGCCTGCGCGATCGTGTCCGTGATGTCCTTGGGGCCCTGCGCGCAGCCCGCGACGAAGACGCCTTTCACGGCGGTCTCTGTGGGGTTGATTTTCAGGTGGTACTCCTTCACGAACCCGTCCGCCGTCTTGTCGAGATGCAGGGAGGCGAGGAGCCCGTCGACGTCGCCGGGATCCATCGCGGTGCTCAGGACGACCATGTCCACGGGCACGCGGAGGTTCACGCCCGCGAGGGTGTCCTCCACGACGATGATCAGCTTGCCCTCTTCCTCCGGCGACTCCGCGACGTCCGTCACCCGCGCGGGCTTCCCGCGGACGAACCCGACCTGTTCGGAGGCTACGCGCTGGTAGAACTCCTCGTATCCCTTCCCGTTCGCGCGCATGTCTATGTAGAAGTTGTAGACGCGTGCCCCGGTCCGCTCGCGAATCAGGTGGGCGTACTTCAGGGAGTACATGCAGCATACGCGGGAGCAGTACGGTCGATACTTCTCGTCGCGGGATCCGACGCAGTGGATGATCCCCACGGAGGTCGGCGGTGTGCCGTCCTTCTTCACGAGCCTCCCGTTCGTCGGGCCCGTGGAGGACAGGAGCCTCTCGACTTGGAGGCCATGGTACACGTCCGCGTACTTGCCGTACCCGTACTGGGCGACCTGCGAGGCGTCGAACGGCTGGTACCCCGTGGCCACGACGACCGCGCCGACCTCGACCTTCACCTCCTCCGGCTTCATGTTGAAGTCAATCGCGTCCGCCGGGCACACGTTCTCGCAGATCCGGCAGGCGTGGTTCCTCTGGAAGTAGAAGCAGTGGTCCGCGTCGATGGTCCACAGCTGGGGGAGCGCCTGGGAGAACGGGAGGTAGATCGCTTTGCGGAGGTTGAGCCCCAGGTTCCACTCGGACTCGACCTTGATCGGGCTCTTCGGCGTGCTCACGGGGCAGCGCTCCGTGCAGCGATTGCAGCCGATGCAGGCGTCCGTCACGTACCGCGGCTTCTTGAGGACCGTGAGGGTGAACTTGCCCGGGGTGCGGACGGCGTCCTTCACCTCGGCGTACGTCAGGAGGTCGACGTTCGGGTGGTTGAACACCTCATTCATCTTCGGGGAGAGGGTGCACATGGCGCAGTCCAGGGTGGGGAACGTCTTGTCGAAGCGGGCCATGTTGCCGCCGATCGTCGGGTTCTTCTCGATGAGGGTGACCTTGTGCCCGGCCTTGCCGAGCAGGATGGCGGCATGGATGCCCGCGATGCCCGCCCCGACCACCGCGACGCCGTCGTGGATCTCGGCCGTCTTCACGTCGAGGGCCTTCAAACGGCGGACCTTCGCGACCTGCGCGCCGACGAGGGCCTTCGCCTTCTCCGTCGCCTTCGCGGGCTCGGCGCGGTGGGGGTACGCGCACTGCTCCCGCACGTTCGCGATCTCGAGGAGATACGGGTTCATCCCCGCGTTCTTCGCGGTCTCCCGAAACATCTCCTCGTACAGCTTCGGCGTGCAGCACGCCACAACGACCCCGTCGAGCCCCTTCTCCTTGATCGTTTCCTGGAGCTTCGCCTGCCCCTGGTTCGAGCACATGAAGCGGACGTCCGTGGCGGCCACGACGGCCTCCTGCTTCACCGCGAACTCGCGCAGCGCGTTCACGTCGACGACGTCGGAGATGTTCCCGCCGCAATGGCAGATGAAGACGCCGATCTTCCGCTGCGTCACGCCTTCACGACCTCCCGGTCCTCGAGTGCTCGGATCACGGGGGACACGGGCACGTGATGCCGCCCCACCCCGAGCCGGTCGGGATCGATTCCGAAGGCGAGACCGACCAGCTGGGAAATGTGGAGGACCGGCATGCCGATCCGCGCCCCGGCGACCTTCGAGGCGTCCCGCTGGTGCGCGTCGAGGACGAGGTGGCAGAGCGGGCACGGGGTCGCGAGCGTCCCCACGCCTGCATCCTTGGCACGCGTGAGGGCGGCGGCAGACAATCGGGAGGTGAGTTCCCGGCTCGTCGCCGGGGCGTCGAAGCCGCAGCAGGCGGTCCGCCTGTCATACCGCACGGGATTCCCGCCGAGGATCGTGACGAGGCGCTCGATGGAGTTCGGGTCCGCCGGGGTATCGAACGCCTCCGTTCCAGGGGCCCGAAGGATATGGCAGCCGTAGAACGCGCCCACCGCGATGTCGCCCAATGGGCGCCGAACATGGGCGGCGAGCTTCTTCGCCCCGACCTCTTGAAGCAGGACCTCGAGGAGGTGCTTGACCCGGAGGCCTCCCTCGTACCGGCTCCACCCATTTCGTTCCAGGATCTCGTTGACTCGCTCGCGCGTCCCGGGATCCTCGAGCGCCTTCACGGCCCGCGACAGGTGCCACTGGCACGTCCCGCACACGGTGAGGATGTCGAGCCCCTTCGCTTGCGCGATTGACAGGTTGCGAGCATTGATCGCGAGTGCAGCCGCCGGGGTCGCCTCCTGGACGTACCGGGCGTCGCAGCACGTGGCGCCGTCCATCTCGATGAGCTCGATTCCGAGATCCTTGGCCACCTCGCGCGTGGCGTCGTCGAGCTCTCGGCAGCGGTCTCGAGCGACGCATCCGGGGAAATACGCGAACCTCATCGGCCTTCCTCCGTCGGAGCGAGAACCCGTCTCACCTCGTCCACGGAGGTGAGGCACGCGGCGAGGGACTGGTCGCTCGGCATCGGGGCGGATCCCATCCAGAACTCGGGAGCCTCCGAACGTTCGGGTGCCGGCGCCATCGCCCCCGCCATCCTTCAGATTCCGACCCTTCGGAGGCCGGATATAGCTAAGGTACGTACTGCACGTGTAATCCCTCGGTGGCTTCGAGGGAGGGCGGGCAGTCAGCGGCGACCCGAAGGAACGTGGCGAACGCCGGTCCGTTCGAGTCGTGGGTGCGAGTCCGTTAAATAATCCGTCCCGCGTTGTGGCATCCCATGGTGGCGAACATCGTTGCGAGCCGGGTGCCACGCCTCGCGTACGGGGAGCGTTTCCTGTCCGATTTCCTCCCGGAACGCGTGCTGTCCGAGGGCCGACTCGTCCCGCTGCGCACCCCAGAGGGCGCCCGCGCGCTCCCCGACGTGGACCGGGCCCTCCGAGAATCGCTTGAGACATCGTCTACACCCGACCTCGTGCCCTCCTTGGCCGAGTGGCTCTCCTCCCGCTACCGCGGCGGCGAAGTCGCGGTCATCATCGACGACTATGCGCGGCCGTGCGCACACCAACGTCTCCTGTTGCCCGGACTGCTCGACTGGCTCCAATCCCGCGGCGGGAAGCCCCCGCAGGTACACCGCCACACCCCCCCGGCCACCCACCCGCCACCGAAGCC
>CAZJIP010000176.1:0-4399 GCA_964546105.1 uncultured Methanomassiliicoccales archaeon | reverse complement strand
CTATCGGCCGTTGCTCAGATTCCTCCACCGTTTTCCGGCGGTCGTAACCGCCCGGACCTATCAGGCCCGCCCGCATCGGTTATGACGCAGAGTTGATAACTCGTTCGAGCCGTCAGGGTCAGGGAGCGACGAGTCGATGGGCGAAACCCACCGGTGTCGGGGGTGCGGACGGGAGGTCGAGATTGAGACCACACGCTGCCCGGAGTGCGGCACAGTCCTCGAGACGGTGGTCACGGAACGCGGCGGGGAACCGTTCGAGGCGTTCGTTGCCTCCCTCGTCGAGGCGCACGGAGACATCCGCAGGCGTCTCGAGACGATCGGGACGGCCTTGAAGAAACAGGATTCCGCGCTCGCCATCACCTCGCTTAGGGAGCTACGGGAGGCGCTGGACCAGCACGTTGTGGACGAAGAAGCCCGCATACTGAAGGTCCTCATCGACGCCCATGGCCGGGAGGGCGCGCAGGACGCGATCCGCACGATGCAGCAGCACCGATCGGTCCACAAACTCATCAACGACATGCTCGACACGTTGCCGAGATCCGCCGAAGAGGCTCACAAGAAACACGCCGAGCTCGAGAAGATCCTGAGGGAGCATTTCGAGGCCGAGGAACGACGGATCTTCCCGTGGGCCCTTGAAACCCATGCGAAGCCCAGACACGAGCCCCCATCCCGGAAAGGGTGAGCCCTCCGTCCGTGAGGCAGTCAGCCCGCATCGGCCGGGTCCACTTGGATCACGCAGTCGTAGCAGTTCGTCGCCCGGGAGACTTGCTCCTCAACCTCACGTATGAAACGGTTGGCCTCCTCTACGGTCGTCCCCCGACCGACCTGGATGTGAAGGCCAGCGTGGACCAAGCCCGGACCGACGTATTCGGCCTCGACCCGGCTCACGCCAAGGACGCCGGGAACGGACCGGGCCGCTTCCTCGACCTTCTTAAGGAAGTCCTCGCCCGGCGACCGGCCCACGAGGTAGTGTACGTTGTCCTTGACGGGGTACAGTCCGCTCACCACAATCAGGATCCCGATAATGGACGAGGTGACCGGATCGGCCCACGCGTACCCCTGGGACAGTAGGACGATGCCTGCGATGGCCGGGACGTAGGCGGCCTCATCCTTGAGAATCTGGACCCATTGAGCCCTCGCCGAAGCCCCTGCCGTGCCCGACCTGCGGAGTATGAGAAGCGGGACGGCAAGGACTGCCATAGACACGAAGATGACGAGTAGTGCGAGATTCGACTCCGATGCGTCCGGAAGGGCTCCGGGTTGAAAGAATCGCGGAACGGCTTCGTGGAACCTCGACGCTCATGAACAAAATCATGATCGTCGCGGCGACGAAGGCGGCCACATTCCGCGCGCGGCCATGGCCGAACATGTGGTACTCGTCTGCGGGCTTACGGGACCACATAAGAGAGGGGAGCAGGAAAGCGGAGACCACGATGTCCCCAAGAAGCTCGAGGCCTTGGGCAAGGAGAACGAGAATCCCAGTCCACAGGTAGGCGCCCAACTGAAAGGCGACGAGGACGCTGTAGCTCACGAGGGCAATCTGGATGCCTCGCGCCTCTCGCCTGTCCTCGCTCATCGGAAGTCTCGTGCGTTCGGTGGGCGGCTAGTGCTCGTGCCCGCCGCCCCTGCCCTGACCTTCTTCCCCATGCTCACCACCACCGGTGATGTTCGCGTAGAGGTGGTGGGAGTAGAGCTCGAACCCGAGCGTGGCGCTGGTGTACGCGCGGGCGGCGTCCACGCTTTCGTTCGCATGCTTCTTCAGCTCCATGGCGTGGTGGAACCGCTTCTCCAGTTCCGACTCCACGGCGTGGGTCATGAAGTCGACGACCTCCCGCGGGACTCAGACCTCAGCCCAATCGTCGCAGCCTTTCTACACGCGAACGGTCGCGGGAACTTCAGGGCGCCCTTCGAGCATTTCGAACCCGGCTCCACGACGTCCTCCGCCCCCTCGCGTGGTCAACCGACACGGCCAAGACCAAGTCCCAACGAAACGCAGACAATGCAGGCCTCCCCGCCGTTCGTATTAAGTAGAGACCCCCTGATACGGTTTAACACGGGGGAGGTCATCGATGCCACACTACGTAATCTTGGTCAGGTGGACGGACCAGGGAATCCGGAACGTGAAGGAATCGCCCAAGCGGGCCGAGGCCGCGAGGAAGCTGGCCGAATCGGAGGGCGGGAAGCTCACGCTCTACTACACTATGGGTCGGTACGACCTCGTCGGAATCGCGGAGGCGCGAGACGACGAGACGATCAACCGAATCCTGCTCCGGATCGGCATGCTGGGCAACGTACGGACCGAGACACTCAAGGCGACGACGGAAGCCGACGCCGCCAAGATGATTGACGGGCTGCCGTAGGCGCTCCTATTTCGCCTGTATATCGCCATTCGGCGCCCACACCCGCAGACGGCGAGAGCCCTCTCCGTCTCCTCCGATTGCGCATCCCGCTCGCGGGGATACACCGAAGCGCATAAGAACCCTCAGATCGCCAGGTTGAGCATTGTCGGCACTCCGGCGTGAGGGGACCGACGGGACGGGTCTTGATCCGCCTTGTCGGACAATCTCACCGTTGCTTCGTGTTCGAAACTGCCGTGTTGCCACGACCCGAGGGCTGCCGGTCGGGCAAATATGTGCACAACCCTTTTGTGTGCAAGAACGCAATGAGACTGCCCTAAGCTGGGAAATGCTGGCGGCTTGCCCGGCTTGCGGTGCGCAACTGACCGCGACCGACGCCACCTGCCCGCGCTGCGGAAAGGATGTGTCGACCCGCCAGGGGACCCCTCCGGCAGCGGTGAAATCCGCCGTTCCGCGAATCGCCGCGATCCTGATTGCGGGGATAATCCTCGGAGCAGTCCTGGGCGCCGCCGCGGTCTCCGTCGCGCTCACGCCGCCGGCGCCTGCATTGCCGACGAAACCCGCGGCGGGGTTCGCGGCGTCGACTGCCATGCCTTTCGGATCGCGGATCCAGCTTGCCGGCATTTCGAGCAATCTCCCTGTCGGGGATTTCTACCTCCAGCTGCGGACCGCCCAGTCGTCGAGCCGGCCCGTACGAATTCCCGACAACGTTACCACCGGCTCGTACGCCCTCGTCAACGTTCGAGACAGCTACTGCGCCATATTCTACCGGGATCGCAATCCGGCGGGAGTGCTGGACATGTACGACGAGTTCCTGGTCTCCCCCATGCACGGGACTCCGTGCCCAACCGAAAGGGCCTGGCTAGCTCTCCTGTGGGAAGAGGAAAGCCTAATCGCGGGGGATGGCGGGCTCGACTGGTCCTGCAACGCAGCGGCGAATCTGACCTTCGGTCCCGCCTCGCCCATGGGCAACACGGCGAACGGGACGACCGTCTCGATCACCTCGGCGGCGGACGAAGTCCTTCCGATGAACTTGATGGCCCGGTTGCAGTTCGGCTCGGCCCTGAGCTATCCTGTCTGGATGGCCATGGGGAACGGTACCGGAATCATGATGTCCGGTTCCATGGTCTCCTACAACATCGACTGGGAGGACATGGACCGCTCCGGGACGGTCGACGCAGGCGACCGGTTCACCGTGGGAATGTCCCTGATGATGAGCTCCGGGATCCACATGACCCTCTACATCCTCGGCCGCAATGGGAGCCCCGCGGGCAGCGTGAGCTGGACCACCTGACCGTGGCCACCCTTTTATCGTCGGGCGCCTTTGCGGCATCGCCCATGCCCGTCCGCCTCTCCTTCGACCGCGTCGCGGCCATCTACGACGAGACGCGGTCCCTCTCGCCGAAGGTCATGTCCCACGTGCTCGGGACTCTTGTAGACCAGCTCCTCGGGAAGAAGGTCCTCGAGGTCGGTGTGGGCACGGGACGGTACGCGGTGCCCCTGCAGAAGAGCGGCCTCGACGTGGTCGGCGTGGACATCTCCCACAAGATGGTCGAGCTCGGCTTGGGCAAAGGTCTGCGGAATGTGGTCCTCGCGGACGGTGCAAGGCTGCCCTTCACTCCGCGGGCCTTCGACCTCTCCACATCGAACCACGTGCTCCATCTGATCCCCGATTGGCGCGAGGTCCTCCTCGAGATGGTGCGCGTGACCCGGGACAGCTTCTTCAGCATCATCGAGCGCTCCTCCCGGACGACGAACCTCCACCGGGAGTACGACCGCCTCGCCGCGGAGGCGGGTTACAAGTGGTCCGCGCCGGGGCTCCACGAGCGGGACCTGCCGGAGATCCTGCGGCCGGACCTCATCATGCCCGTGGGCCCCTTCGAGGACCTCGTGCCCGCGGACCTCATCCTTGGGGAACTCGAGTCCCGGTCGTTCTCCTCCCAGTGGAACACCCCAGAGAACGTGCACCGCCAGGTCATGCAGGAACTCCGGCACCGTTGGAGCGGGCACGAGTTCAAGCACACGTACAGCCTGGAGATCAC
>CAZJIP010000175.1:0-4407 GCA_964546105.1 uncultured Methanomassiliicoccales archaeon | reverse complement strand
GCGTAGGGCACGAAGTTCGGGATGCTGACCTCGCCCCACCACATCATCTGCTCCGTCGCATCGCCGAGGGCGACCACGTTCTGCATGAGCCGCACGAGGTTGTCCGTGAGGCGGATGTCCTTCCAGGGTTCCACGACCTCGCCCTTCCGGATGTGGAAAATGCCGTCGCGCGGGATCGTGCTCAGGTCCCCCTTGACGTAGGACTGGTACCGCGTGTACCAGGTGTTCGTGAGCCATAGGCCGTCCTTCACCTCGGAGAAGATCTCGTCCCGGGACCAGTCCCCGGGCTTCACGAAGACCGCGTGGGGATCGGGCGAGATCAAGCCAGCGTTCCCTGTCGTGCGCGTCTTGAAGCGCTTCGCCGTGGACGTGTTGTGCAGGTAGGTCTTAAGGATCCCCTTCTGGATCAGGGGTGTCCGCCTCGTCGGGACACCTTCCATGTCGAACTTCTTGCGGGCCAGGGACTCCCGGGAGCCGTCGTCCCACATCGCGACGGCGGGCGAGGCGACCCGCTTCCCGATCTTCTTGCTGTAGGGGGAGAAGCCCGCGAGGACGGAGTAGGCGCTGAGGCGGCTGGCCACTTGGTCCGTGAGCGCACCGAAGATGAGAGGGTCGAAGACCACGTCGTAGCGTCCGGCCTTCCCGGGCTTCGGGTCCTTCGCAAGCGTCGCGATGCGGCCGGCCTTCTGCCCGGCCTCCTCGGGGTCGAACTGGGACAGCCGCGAGGCGCAGGCGATGCCATGGCCGCTCGACTCCAGAGACACCATGGCGCGGATGGAGAGGTACAGCCCGGCGCGGTGGTCGTGGCCCTCCGTGCCGTTCGATGTCGCGAGGAAGTGTTCGTCCTCGTAGCGCCAGAAGGACCCGGCGCATTCCTTGGCACCTTGGTCCAGCGCACCTTGGATCGCGGCCTCGACGAACCGGGAGCCGTTCTCCAGGGACAGGACCTTGGGATCCGGCCGGAACCGCTCGTACTTGAAGTTCCCCCGGGCAATGCCCGCGTATTCCGGGTTCCGCTGGGACGACTTGGCGATCTTGACGAGGCGCTCGAGCGACCCGTCCACGTCCGAGAGGTCCTTGAGGTCCGTCGCCAGCACGCGCTCATCGTAGACCAGGAACACGGAAGCGTAGGCTTCGCGCCAACGGTTGCTGATCACGGGCTCGTTCCTGCCGAACCGAATCTGGTACGAGCGGTTCCGGATCACGTCCGCGACGGCGTCCTGGCACCCCAGCTTTCGGGCCTTCGAGACGATCTGGGCGGCAAGGTCTTCCACGGGCTCACCTCAGGTAGACGTTTCGGAGCCGCATCGTGGGACCGCCTAAGGAGGCATCGAGGGCCTGGCCGGGATCCGACTTGCCGCAGAAGCCCGCCTCGAAGTCCAGGTCCTTCCCCACGGCGTCGACCGCGGACCAGAACGTGGGTGTCGTGAGCTCGACGATTGTACGCCGCACGGGATGCTTGGGTTCCCCGTCCTCGATGAGATACGCCTCCCGGCCCGCGTACTTCGCATTGTAGCGCTTGTCGTCGATGTTCCACTCCATGAAGGACTTCATGTAGACGCCGAAGCGGACGCCTTCGAGCATCTCCTCCAACGTGTGGTCCTTGGGCTCGACGAACGTGTTGGCCATTCGGACGATGGCCTCGACGTTGTAGTTCACGGCCCGCGAGGCGCCGTTGCTGCGGGTATTGAACGCCGAGGCCGTCTCGCGGTTCTGGAGGAACTCGTTCACGCGGCCCTCCTTGTACAGGTACCGCCGCCGCGCGCGAACCCCCTCGTCGTCTGTTGCATAGAATGCGATAGCGTGCTCCACGGTCGGATCGTCGCACACGTTGACCAACTCGGATCCGACCTTCATCCCGAGGCCATCGGGTCCGATGAAGGACTTACCCGCCTGGCTCGCCTCGCGGCCGAGGACGCGGTCGGCCTCCGTGGGGTGGCCGCAGGACTCGTGTGCGGCGATGCCGGAGACCTGGGGGCCCACGATGAGGTCCATCTTGCCCTCGGGGGACTTCTTCCCTTCCAGGAGGGAGCGCTGCATGGAACGCGCTTCGTCCGTGATCTTCTCGGCCACGTGGAGTTCCCGGATCCCTTCCCACCCGCCGGACCAACCGTACTCGCGACGACACTGCTCCGCGTCGGCCCCATGGACTACGGTCAGGAACAAGTCGGTCCGCAGCCGCGGGCTGTACGAGGCGATCCTGGAGCCCTCGGAGTTCGCGAAGTACTTCGTGATTCGGTTGCAGGCGAGGGTGAAGTACCGCGCCGGGATTTTGAAGCCGAGGCCCGCCACGGCCTTGTCGATGGCCCGGAACGTCTCGATCTTCTCCTCGACGGGCACGTCCGCGAGCTTGGTCGCCTCGGGGACGGCCCAGTTCGTCGTGATGGCCTCCTCCTGCGCGAAGGTGATGGGCGTAGCGCGCTTGGCCGCCTTGGCGATCTTGAGGGCATCGTCCACGATCGCCTTGACGTCCGGCTTCGTGAGGCGGTTCGTCGCCGCGAAGCCCAGGTTGCCCTTCGCGAGCACGCGTACGCCGATCCCGCGGTCCGCGCCGACGTACAGCGCGTCCAGGGTGCCGTTCTTGAGGATGATATGCTCGGGTTCCTGCCGCTCGAACCGCGCCTCGGCGTAGGTGGCCCCCCGCTGACGCGCGTAGTCCACGGCGTAGTCTACAAGGTCTCGCTCCCCGTCCATGACGCTCCGCCACCTGCAGTGCCGGCGTGAAACACGGACTGATGATTAACCTTGCGTGGGCCGAGCCCGCGCGGGAAAACCTTATGGCGGCGCGGCCCTTGGCTCCGCGCATGCCCAAGGGCAACCGGCCCATCGTCCTCTATCCCGCCTACTTTGACCTCGGCCGGTCGCGCGCCGCGGGCCGCCGCGTGGCGAAGAAGTGGGCCGTGGAGTCCCCCACGGTCGAGGAGATCGTTTCCGCTGCCAAGGCCCTGGGCCTCCAGCCCGAGGTCGACGCGGAGAAGGCCTTCCCCAGCGCCCACTGGCGCCACGACGGACGCGTGCTCGTCCGCGCGGACTACTTCAAGACCTCCATCCTCCAGAAGGTCGCCCAGCGGATCAAGCAGGCCCGCTCCGGCTAGCCCTCGTCGGGCACACGATAGACGTCCCACCGGATCGCGCCCGCCTCCACGGCGTCCCGCACGCGCCGCTCCCGCGTCGTGAGGCTGGATCGTCCGCTCTTCACCTCGAGGAAAACGACCTCTTGGACGTCCCCCTCGCCGAGTCCGTCGAAGACGACGTAGTCCACGGGGGTCCCGATGAACCGCAGGTCCGTCGGGTCGTAGGGGAATTCGGGGAAGTGGGGCGCGAGCTTCTCGAGCACCTGCCCGCTCAACGTCGAGCGGCTGCGGTCCACGGAGTCCCGACGGATCTCCCGCTCCCGCTCGCGGAATTCCAGTTCCAGGGAGTGCTGGGTCATCCCCCGCCCCACATAGAAGCCGACGAAGAGGCCGAACGCGACGGCAACGAGAGCCAGGAACAAGGTGAGGAGGTCCACCATGTTGCTTGCGCAGAAACCGCCCCTTCAAGAACCCGCCGGGGAGGCGGGCGAAACAACTCTGCGCGACGGTCAGTCTCGGTGATCCTGGAGCGTGCGCACGTCCTCGATGAGGCGCTTGCCCGCGGCCACCTCGTCCACGGAATGAATGACCGCACCGAGCTCCCGCAACACGGTCTCGACGCTCTCGAAACCGATCGAGCTGCCCTCGATGGTCACCTTGACCGTCTCCGTCTCCTGGTCGACCTCGTCTAGGCTGCAGTTGACGCCCTCCACGCCTTTGAGTGCGCTCAGGCGCTGGGACAGCTCGATGAGGGATGGTTTGTGGGGTTTCAGCACGTCGAGGACGACGCGCTTGATTTCGGTCAGGCCGTGGACGCTCCCGAGGGGTGGAGCCGATGGAGACCTTCGGTATTAAACATTGTTGCGGGCCCTAGGCCCGCGGGGAGCCCGACGCCAGGATAGTGCCGCGGCTCGACTTACGCGGTCGTGACCTCGGCGCCGCCCGCCTTGACGATCATGGTGTGTTCCGTCTGCGCGACAATCCCCGCGCCCACATCCAGGAGCACGGGATAGGTCATGACGGCCCGCGTGCGCAGGAGCTGGTTCAGCAGAGCGGGCGCCTTCGGGTTGAGGGCATACGCCCACCGCTCGGCGAAGGGGAGGGTCTTGAACTCCGCGACGAGCTGACCCAGGAACTCGTTCAGGCCGTCGTCCTTCTGCGGCTTCGTCCGGAGGACGCGATAGATGTTGCCCGTCCGGGTGCCGTCGACCTCGCCCGCGCCGGAGGAAGAGAAGGGCTCGATGGCCACAACCTCACCCTCCTCGAGGGCATCGTGCCCGTGGGGGATGTTGGGGACGCTCTTGCCCGCGTGGAGCACGTAGCGCTCGATCGT
>CAZJIP010000174.1:0-4473 GCA_964546105.1 uncultured Methanomassiliicoccales archaeon | reverse complement strand
GATCCGGGCTCGTAGTCCACGAGCTCCAGCTCCTGCATGAGGCGGACGTGGGGCGGCTCCTCCTTCACCTCGCGGGACTTCGCCATCTCGTACTGGGCGAACCGTCGGAGGCGGTCGTGAGCCCGGAAGTCGAATCCCGCGACCTTGCCCGCGTCGATGGAGAGCGGATGGAGCTCCCCCTGCGTGTCCAGGATGTACCAGTGGGAGACCAGCCGCTGTTCCGCCTTGAGCGCCTCGTTGGCCATCTCCTTGGATTCCTCGGCCGCGGCCGGCGCGGCTTCCGCGACGATTTCCCGGGAGAGTTCGCTCAGCGGGTGGCCCTTCACGCTCACCTTGAACGACTTGTAGTACCCGAACGGGGACGCATGGACGTCGTAGCCACGTTTCAGGAGTTCCGCCTCCAGGGCGGCGAGGACGGCCTGGGCAGGCTCCGGCCCGGCGAGGTCCGAGCTCAGGTGGGCGTACGGGTACAGCGCGATTCGTTTTGTGTGCACCTGGCTCGCGACGTCCTCGATGTTCTTCGCGGCCGCGAGCGCCGCCGCCTTCGGGTCCTTCTCGTCCCGCTTCTCCGCGCTCAGGAAGCAGACGAGCGCCTCCTCTACCCGCCCGTGCTTCCGCTCCTTTGGAATCTCGCCGATGGACTTGAGGGCCTTCCCCGTGACCTCGTACTCGAGGTAGTCCACGTGGAGGAAGAGGACGCGCATGGCCTCGGGGCCTATCCTTCGGCGGTATAAAGTTCCTGCGCGCACGCCGCGTACCCTGAAATACGGTCTCGCCGATGGGCCCTTGATGGCGGATCCCGCGAGGGTGTGGAGGCACCGGACCGGGGAGCTGACCCTGGACCGCACGCGGGTCATGGGTGTCCTCAACGTGACGCCGGACTCCTTTTCGGACGGCGGTCGCTTCTTCGAGCCCGAGGCGGCAATCCGTCGCGGCTTCGAGCTGGTCGAGCAGGGCGCGGACCTCCTTGACATCGGCGGCGAATCGACGCGGCCGGGGTCCGATCCGGTCCCGGCCGACGAGGAGTGGCGACGGGTGGGCCGCGTGATCGAGGCGTTGAGCCGGCGGGTCGACGTGCCCCTGTCCATCGACACGATGAAGCCCGACGTGGCGGAGAAGGCCATCCGGGCGGGTGTCGCTATCGTGAACGACGTGTCAGGCATGCGGGATCCCGCCATGGTTCGCGTCGTGGCCTCCGCGAAGGTCGGAGTTGTCGCCATGCACATGCTGGGCAACCCGAAGACCATGCAGGAGCACCCGCATTACGCGGACGTGGTGGGCGAAGTGAAGGGGTTTCTGGCCGAGCGCATCCGAGCCCTGGAGACCGCCGGGCTTCCCGACGAGGCCATCGCCATCGATCCCGGCGTGGGGTTCGGGAAGTCGCTCGACCACAACCTCACGCTCCTCCGCGGCCTCGGGGCGCTCGCCGAGCTTGGCCATCCGGTCGTGGTGGGAGTGTCCCGCAAGTCGTTCATCGGAAAGTTGGGAGCAGGCGAATCTGGCGAACGACTCCCGGGGAGTCTGGCGGCGGCGACCGTGGCCGTCATGAAGGGAGCCCAGGTGGTCCGCGCACACGATGTCGTGGAGACGGTCCGTGCGATGCGTGTGGTTGACGCGATCTTCCGCGATCGTTGAAGGCCATCGTCACTCGCAGGGGCCAGGTATTAATAACGCCGGTTGGTGGGCGGAGCCCTCATGCAGTACAAGTGGAAGGCCCTCTCGGTCACGTCCGTCGGCGCGCTCATGGCCGCCGTGGACAGCACGGTCGTGCTGCTCGCGCTCCTCCCCATCGCGGAGGAGCTGAACTCCGACTTCGTCTCCATGGTGTGGGTCGTCGTCGCATACATCCTCGTGAACACGTCCTTCGTCCTGAGCCTCGGCCGAATCGGCGACATGTACGGTCGGAAGCGGATGTACAACCTGGGGTTCGCCGTCTTCACGGTCGGATCCGTGCTCTGCGGACTGTCGGCCAACGCACTCATGCTCGTCGGCTTCCGGGCGATTCAGGGCTTCGGCGCTGCCCTCTTGACCGCGAACTCCTTCGCGATCCTCTCCGAGGTCTTCCCGGCGAACGAGCGAGGCCGCGCCTTCGGCGTCAACGCGATCATCTGGGGCGTGGGCTCCATCACCGGGATCGTCCTGGGCGGCTTCGTGATCACGTTCACCACCTGGCGTCTCATCTTCTGGATCAACCTGCCCGTCGGCGTCTTCGGGACGTATTGGGCGTACCGCACCCTGCGTCCGTCCCCGCGCGCCGAGAAGAACGAAACCTTCGACCTTCCGGCCGCGGTCTTCTTTACCCTAGGGCTCCTGTTCCTCCTGCTTGCGGTCACCTGGGGCCTGCTGTACTCCTGGACGGATCCGCTGGTCTACCTCTTCTTCGTCGCCGCGCCCGTCGCCTTGGCCGCCTTCGTGATTTGGGAAGTTCAGGTGAGCAAGGACCCCATCGTGGACTTCTCCATGTTCCGGAACCGGGTGTTCACGCTTTCCATCGCGACCGCCGCCATGCAATCCCTCGCCCTGTTCAGCGTGGACTTCCTGCTCGTCTTCTACCTGGAGGGCATCGCAGGCCTGGGCATCCTCACGGCCTCCTACCTGATCGTCCCCACAGCCGCCATGGTCTCCATCACGGGTCCCTTCGGCGGCATGCTTTCCGATCGGATCGGCGCTCGAATCGTGGCGACCCTCGGCTTGGCGCTGCAGGCAGCCGTCCTCATCTTCCTGAGTCAACTGACGACGAAGACGCCGCTCCTGGACATCGGAATCGCCGAGGCGATTTACGGCGTGGGCGGAGGGCTATTCTGGCCCGCGAACACGAGCACCATCATGTCCTCTGCACCACCGCGTCGCTACGGCGTGGCCTCGGGGATCATGAACACGTTCCGGAACACCGGGATGGTCATGAGCTTCGCGCTGTCCCTCGTGGCCGCGACGAGCGTCATCCCCGCGTACGTCGTGTACCAGCTTTTCATCGGGAACCTCTCGGGCGCCCTTCCGCCAAACCTAGCGACGGCCTATCTGACGGGACAGAGCTTCGCCTTCGGGGTGTCCATCGCGCTCCTCGCGGTGGCCGCCGTGGTCTCCCTCGTCCGCGGCAAACTCCCAGTCCACGCAGGGGCTCCGGCGGAAGTCTCCGCAGCCTCTGCGGCCAACGGAGGGGAACGGGTCCGAGACCCTTGACGGACGGAAGGGACCGGGCGAACAGGGAGCACTGCAGTCGCGGTCGCAGGGGTCCGCGGTCGCGGGTGTTCGGTCAGCCGGTTCTGTTCCGGCCTAAACCTTTAATGCCGCGAAGGCATTCGGTCGATAATGGTAGCCCGGCGGACGTTCGCGTCCCTCGCGGAGGATTACAGGGACATCGTCATCGCCACGGTCTGCTCCCATTCTTCCCTCCAGATCTTCCACGGCGCCCGCCAGGAGGGGTTCAAGACCCTGGGCATCGCGATCGGCAAGCAGCCTCGCTTCTACGATGCCTTCCCGCTCGCCAAACCAGATGAGTTCCTAATCGTAGACTCGTACCAAGAAATCGCCGACCACGCGGACGACCTAGTCGCCCGCCAGGTGGTGACCGTCCCGCACGGTTCCTTCGTGGAGTACATGGGGGCGGACGCCTTCGCGAAGCTCCCTATCCCTTCCTTCGGAAACCGGAACGTCCTCACCTGGGAGTCGGACCGGGAGAAGCAGCGGCAGTGGCTGACGTCCGCGGGCGTCACGATGCCCAAGAAGATCATCCGCCCCGAGGAGATCGACAGCCCCGTCTTCGTGAAGTACTACGGCGCGAAGGGGGGCCGCGGCTCCTTCATCGCGAAGAATCACGACGAGTTCCTGGCCGCCGTGAAGCCCGGCATGAAGTACGCCATCCAGGAGTACGTGGTCGGGACGCGGTACTACCTCCAGTTTTTCTATTCGCCCATCGCGGACGGCGGGTATCGGCTCTCGCGCGGGTCGCTCGAGCTGCTCGGCATCGACCGCCGAGATGAGGCGAACATCGATGAGATGTACAAGCTCGGCGCCCAGGAGCGCCTGCGCGAGCTGGAGATCTATCCCACGTTCGTGGTCACCGGGAACATGCCCGTCGTTTTGCGGGAGTCCCTCCTTCCCAAGGCCTTCGAGATGGGCGAGCGGACCGTGGAGAAGTCCCTCGAGCTCTTCGGCGGGATGATCGGGCCGTTCTGCCTCGAGACGATCGTCACGGACCAGCTCGAGTTCAAGGTCTTCGAGATCTCCTCGCGGATCGTTGCGGGCACGAACATCTTCATCTCGGGATCCCCGTACTCCGATCTGCTCGAGCCTGGTATGTCCACGGGTCGTCGCATCGCGCGGGAGCTCCGCCTCGCCCAGAAGCGTGCTCTGCTCTCGGAAATCCTGAGCTGAGCCCGCTCCGCGTGAAATCAGCCGAGAAATCCGCGGGCAAACACTTTTATGGCCTCGTCCGGCTCGGCCTCCGTCCATGGCGGACGATACCACCACGGT
>CAZJIP010000173.1:0-4506 GCA_964546105.1 uncultured Methanomassiliicoccales archaeon | reverse complement strand
GATCCCCCTGGGCAACCAGTCCGTCCTCCTCCGCGGCATCAACGACTGCCCGACGGTCATGAAGAACCTCGTGCACAAGCTCGTGCTGAACCGCGTGCGGCCTTACTACTACTACCAGTGCGACCTGAGCGAAGGTATCGAGCACTTCCGCACCCGCGTGTCCAAGGGCATCGAGATCTACGAGGCCCTCCGCGGGCACACGTCCGGGTTCGCGGTGCCCCTCTTCATCGTGGACGCGCCGGGAGGCGGCGGCAAGGTCCCCGTCGCGCCGAACTACGTGGTCAGCCAGAGCGACAAGAAGATCGTCATCCGGAACTACGAGGGCGGCATCTTCTCCTACCCGGAGCCCGATGTCCCGCCGAGCGCGTGCCCCGAGCGATGCGTGCACTGCCAGACGGAGGCCAAGGCGTCCCGGGAGGGGGTCGCGGGCATCCTGGGAGGCCAGCGGGACTCCATCGTCCCGCCGGACACTTTGCGGGAGAAGCGGCGCCGGGAGCACAAAGCCCCGGTCTCCGTCGAGGTCCGGGCCCGCTGACGCACGCCAGCTTCATTACGCCGGACGGGGATGCGTATCCCGAGGCGTGTAGGTGTCCAAGGACGACACGAAGGCCAAGCGGGACATCCTCCGGAAAGAGCTCGGGGACCACGGGCTCGTGATTCGCCTGTCGACCTCCCGCGAGGACGCGAACCTGATCGCGCGGCTCGAAATCACGGAGGCCGCCACGGGCCGGAGCATCGCGAAGATCGTGACCGTCGCGAAGGTCGACGACCTGAACCTGGTCATCGGGGTCGACGCGCCCGAGGGCGTCGCGCGGGACTTCCTGGCCCAGCTCTTCGGCTTCGCGGACGCGCTCCGGAAGCTCGTCCCCGCGGTCACGGTCCACGAAGAATGACCCCGGCACTACGGTTAAATACCCGGCTCCTTCTGGCCTCTGCACAGCATGGACCCGTCCGGCGTGCTGCTCGCGCTGGAGGAACGGAAGAAGTGGCGCGAGCGCAGGGAACGCATCCGCAACCGGATCAAGCAGCTCGAGCGCCGGAGGGCGTACCTCCACAAGGAGCTTGAGCGGGTCCGTAAGAAGATCGCGGAGTACAACACGCTCCTCGCGGACCTCAAGAGCGTGAAACTGGGGGAGGACCGGCGCATGCCGCCCGCGGTCCTGAGGTGATGGCCCTACGAGCGCGATCGACACCGCTCAGAAGGAGTTCGAGCGTTGGCGACAGCGCGAGCGGCGGCTCCTGGAAGCTCTCGACCAGGTCGATGAGGAGCGGCGGCGGCTCGACGAGGAACTCGTCCGGGTCCAGCAGCAGGTCGTGTACTACGACAGCCTGACCCGGGACATGAAGAAAGAACTGGGTCGGCCCGGGCTTTCCAACCTCCTCTCCTCGTTGCGGAAATCCTGAGGGGGTTCCTTGCAGGTCAACGTGGACGGCACGGTCCAGGAACTGCGCACGGTCTGGTACGAGGACGGCGTCGTCAAGCTCCTTGACCAGCGGTTCCTCCCGTTCGAGATCCGGATCCACGAGGCACGCAACTTGGAGGACCTGGCGGTGTCCATCGAGGACATGGTGGTCCGCGGCGCGCCTGCCATCGGGGCGGCGGCGGCCTACGGCATGGCACAGGCCCGCGTCCAAGGAGTCGGCCCCCGCGAGGCCGCGGACCGCCTGCGGAAGACGCGACCCACGGGGCACGATCTCTTCTACGCGCTCGACTACATGACGAAGGCCATGGAGGCGGGGGAGGACCCGCGCTCCGCGGCGGAGCGGTACGCCCAGGAGGACGTGGACCGCTGCCGCTCCATCGGGGTCCACGGCGCGAAGCTCATCAAGAACGGGATGCGGATCCTGACCCACTGCAACGCGGGCGCCCTTGCCGCGGTGGACTACGGGACCGCCATGGCGCCCCTGCGCGTGGCCCACGAGGACGGCCGCAAGTTCTTCGTCTACGTGAGCGAGACCCGCCCGAGGCTCCAGGGGGCCCGCCTGACCGCGTGGGAGCTGGTCCAGGAGGGCATCGAGCACGCGATCCTCCCGGACAGCGCCGCGGGCCACTTCCTGAGTCGCGGCGAGGTGGACCTCGTCCTCGTGGGCGCGGACCGCATCGCGGCGAACGGGGACACGGCGAACAAGATCGGCACGTACATGAAGGCCGTCGTGGCCAAGGAGAATGGCGTACCCTTCTACGTCGCGGCCCCGACCAGCACGATCGACCTCGCGGTGCCGAACGGCGCGAAGATCCCCATCGAGGAGCGCTCGCCCCAGGAGGTCCTCCAGTTCGCGGGGACCGCCGTGGCCCCCAAGGAGAGCCCCGCCCGGAACCCCGCGTTCGACGTGACGCCCGCGAAGTACATCACGGGGATCATCACGGAGCGGGGGATTGTGCGGCCCGCCGATCTCCGGAGGCTCGGAAAGGCCCGCGCACCTCCGAGGAAGCGGCCCGCGACGAAGCGCCGCCGCTGACGCAAATACCCTTTTAGGCCTCTCCGCGCTTGCCCGGGCGATGCTCCTACAGACCACCTGGTTCGGCTCCTTCCTCCTCGACGAGGGGAAGGTTGTGGAGCAGCGTCTCTTCCCCCAGGACGCGAAGGCGCTCGCGGACCGCCTCGCGGTCGTGGAGGACTGGAAGGTCCTCGGCGAGGAACGGGAACTCATGGGCCTCGCGGCCGAGGTCTTCGTAACGGAGCCGCGGCTGGAGCGCGCGGGGGGCCGGTTCACGTCGGAGCGGGCGCCGTTCCTCGACCCTGCGGCCTTCGGGTTCGACTCCACACTCCTCCATGCCGCCATGGTGGAACTCGCCAAACGGCGTATGCGGAAGGCGATCCGCCCGGAGGACCACCTGCGGCAGGCCGTGGCCGCGGTGGACGACCTACTCGAGCAGGAGAACACGCTCGTGGAACGCACCCGCGAGTGGTATGGGCTGCATTTCCCCGAGCTCGCGAAGATGGTCGACGAGTCCAGCTACCTCGAACTCGTCGCCGCCCATGGCCGGCGGGAGAACCTGCCCCTGGACGCGCGGGAGAGCGTGGGCGCCGAGCTCGGCGAACCCGAGGAGCGGGAGATCCGAGGCATGGCGAAGCTCGCCCAGTCGTTGGCCGTCCAGCGATCGGAGCTCGAAGGCTACGTCGAACGGGCGGTCCGCGGCCTGGCGCCCAACGTCTCCGAACTGGCGGGACCCATGGTCGCCGCGCGGCTCGTGACCCTGGCGGGCAGCGTCGAAGACCTCGCGCGGTATCCTGCGGGCACAGTCCAACTGCTCGGGGCCGAACGGGCCCTGTTCCGCCACCTGAAGAGCGGGACGCGGCCGCCCAAGCACGGCGTCCTCTTCCAGCACCCGCTCATCCACCGCGCGCCGCCGTGGCAGCGGGGCGCCCTTGCGCGCGCCTTCGCGGGTCGCATCGTCGTGGCCGCGCGGGCCGACGCGTACACGCACCGTCACATCGCTCCCGAGCTCCAAGCGGACCTGGACCGCGCGGTCGCGGAGATTCGCCGCCGCAAGGAGGAAAAGCCCGCACGACGCGCGTCTCGACCGTCGCACCAGGCGCGAGCACGACGCCGGCGTTGAGAAAGGCACCCAGCTGAATCCGTCTTTAATGGGCTGGTTTCGGCGTCCCCGCGCATCAGAAATGGCCGGGTGTGTCCAAGTGGTTGGACACGGACTTGCGTGTACGACAAGGAAGCCACCGATGTCAACGCTGCCGCAACGGAGGGCGACTACCCACGATGGCGGCCGGAATTGCACCACCTAACAACCGAGGAAGAGCTATCCCACGGACAGTCGATGAGGGAATGACATGGAGAAAGGGTTCGGTGTCGGGCTCGCCATCATAACCGTCACAGTCTCGCTTTTTTTCCTGGTTGGCGTCGAGGTCGCCCTGCTACCTTCGTATCATCTGCTGCCGCCCTATCTGCCTCTCCCCACTGGGACTGTCATCCACGTTCGCTTGGATTACGGGGACCCAGAATCGTACCATTTCAATGTGACCCAGCGGGTGGGTCGGCTCGTTGGAGCATGGACTTCCAACGGCGAGGTGGGGGCCACAGTCCTCCCCGGGAATGCGACGACTCCGATTGTGTTTAACTGTCCCGCGCAACCGATAGGCCGACCGTTGGGTCCGCCGTCGAGCGGCACGTTCAACGAGTCCCTAGGCTCAGGCGCGTACATACTGGCCTTCGTTTGCATTCCGGGGGAGCCGGACATCACGGTGACGCAGACAATCCAGGTCCTGTATGCGTAGAAGCGAGACTTGCGCGCCGCCTTTCAAACGTATCGCATTCGACACCGCCGCGAGCTCAACGAGCGGCCGGCCAACGGGAAGGGACGAACTTAAGTTCAATTTCGCAGCGGTTGCGGGGTTTCACGTGAGCCCGTAAAGTGGCCCATTAACGACCGTTTTAGCTAGAAAAAGGCTTTAACGGGCGGCCGCATCGGCCCGGATGGAATCGCCATGTCGTGGGAACAGGCCGAGATGCGGGAACTCAAGGTGAACCGCTACGTGGTCATCGACG
>CAZJIP010000172.1:0-4621 GCA_964546105.1 uncultured Methanomassiliicoccales archaeon | reverse complement strand
CGATCATCACGGACGAGCTGAACCACGGGAGCATCATTGACGGCTGCCGCCTCACCAAGGCCCAGCGCCTGATCTACAAGCACCGCGACATGGGCGAGCTCGAGAACTGCCTCCGGGAGGCGGACAAGTCGTCCCGACGCATCCTGGTGATCTCCGACGGCGTGTTCTCCATGGACGGCGACATCGCTCCTGTGGACCGAATCGCCAACGCGGCGGAGCCGTACGGCGCCATGGTCTACATCGACGACAGCCACGGCGAGGGCGTCCTGGGGGAGGGAGGCCGCGGTGCCGCGAACCACTTCCATGTGGAAGACAAGGTCCACGTGGAGATGGGAACGTTCTCTAAGGCCCTGGGCGTCGTGGGCGGCTACGCGGCGGGGTCCAACGACCTGCGCCTGTTCGCCCTGAACAAATCGCGCACCTGGCTACTGAGTGCGTCGCATCCGCCTGCCACGATCGCGTCGTGCATCGCCGCCATCGATGTGTTGGAGACGGAGCCCAAATGGGTCGAGCGGCTGTGGAAGAACACGCGATACTTCAAGAAGCAGCTCGTCTCCCTGGGATTCGACATCGGCCACAGCGAGACACCGATTACGCCGGTCATGCTCGGCGAGTCTTCCGTCGCGAAGACCTTCTCGGACCGCCTCTTCGAGGAAGGGGTATTCGCCCTTCCCATCGTCTTCCCCATGGTGGCCAAGGACAAGGCCCGGATCCGGAACATCATCAACGCGGGTCTGACACGGAGGGATCTCGACTTCGCCCTGGCGGCCTACGAGAAGATCGGAAAGGAGCTGAAGGTCATCCCCTAGATCTCGTCGTGGAGCTTGCGGCGGTAGTAGAGAATGCCTTGCGTGTCGTAGCCGAGCTTCGCGAACAGGGCCTGGGACGCCACGTTGTCGGGCTCGATGAGTGCGGCGAAGATCACCATGCCCTGCGCGCGCAGACCGCGCTCCGCGGCGCGGACGAGCTTCTGCGCAATCCCCCGATGCCGGTACTCAGGGAGGACCGCCAGCCGGTTGATCCAACCCTTCCTTGTGTCGTGGGTCGCGAGGACGGTGCCGACCAGTCGGGGACCGTCGAAGGCACCGAGATAGATGTTGCTCCGGACGCGCAGCTGCTTCGCGATGTTCCTTCGGCTGTCGCGTCCGCGAACGCGGGGCGAAAGTCCACAGACATCGAAGATTTCGATCATTGCTTCGTAGTCGGCGAGGCGGAGCCGCCGGACCGCAATGGCCACGCTCAGGCCCTCTGCTCGATCAGGTGGCGGGTCGGATGGGAGAACAGCTCGCGGGCATCCTGCGGGAGGTACTCTTGGAGGAAGGGAGGCATCACGGGGAAGTCGCGGAGTTTCGCGAGGGGCAGGAGCCGCATGCGGATGTGAGACTCCCGGCTCGGGATGTAGCCCTGGGCGTCCGGCGTCGGGAACTCGGACGATAGGTCCACGACGAAGTAGAAACCAAGCTCGTGGGTCTCGATGCCCTTCAGGGTGTAGAAGTTCTCGTGCACGTAGACGAGCTTGTCCGCCTCCACGTTGAGTCCACATTCCTCGTAGACCTCACGGGACATGCAGAGGGCGAGGGTCTCGCCGAACTCCAGATGGCCTCCGGGCAACGCGTACTGCTTGCCCCCGCGGCCGTCATCCCCCTCCTGCATGAGGACCCGGTCCCCGTGGATGAGGATCGCGCAGGCCCGCACGAGGAACTCCTTCTTCGCATCAGGCGATTCGAGCACCGAGCTCTCCCTCCTGGTCCGGCCGCAGTAGGATCACGCGACCGTCCGGTTGCACGGATCCGAGGCAGAGGACTTCGGACATGAACGGGCCAATCTGGCGAGGCGGGAAGTTGGTCACCGCAACAATGGCGCGGCCAACGAGCTCCTCCTTGGAGTACCAGGGCTGGATCGCCGCGGAGGACCGCTTCGTCCCAAGAGGACCGAAGTCGATCATCAGGCGATACGACGGCTTCCGCGCCTCCGGGAAGTCCATCACCTCAAGGATGCGGCCCACACGCATCTCGACCTTCGCAAAGTCCTCGACCGTGATGCCGGGCATCGGGCGTGGGAACGGATGACTCCAATTTGAGGTCTTTGCCCCTCAGTAGGCGCGGGACTCCGGGATCCGTACCCCGAGCCGCTTGCACAGGCGCTCGTGGTCCTCCCGGCTCGTCCACTCGACCCGGAGGTAGTCCGCGATCTCGCCGTCGGTCATCTTGAGGCGCCGGGCCTCCCGGACCGCGACGTCGTAGGCCTCGATCTCCGTCGGCCGGTCCACGTAGCTGAATCGGCGATCCCAGAGCTCCTTGCCCTCGTGCCACTGGCGGATGTGCGTGAGCTCGTGGAGGATGTCCAAGTACAGGATCTTCGCGTCCCCGGTCCGCAGGTACGAGAGCCCGGCGCAGACGTTGCCCGCGCCGTCGTCGATGTACATGTAGGTGTCCTCGGGGATGACGTCCACCTTGCAGTCGCGGAGGACTTCGGCGCGGAGGCCGTCGCCGAACAGGGAGCGGAACGCCGGGGATCGGTCCAGTCCCGGGAAGACCTCGAGGAGCGGGTACTTCGCCGCCTTGACCCTGCGGTTCACCCGGATGTCCGCCATGCTGGAGGCTCTCGAAAGCCCCGCAGAGGAAAAAGGTTTCGCGCCCGGGTCGGTGGCTCACGTCCTCCGCTTCGCCGACGCGGCCACCTTGGCCTCGAGCGCCGTGAGGCGCGCTTTGAGCTCCTTGTTCTCGTCCTTGAGCTTGTCCAGCTCGTCCTGCTGCTCGAGCCGCTTGACGCGATCCGCGTGCTTCTCGCGGACGTCCGAAATCCCGCGCCGGGCGTTCCGGCGAAGGGTCCCGAGGATCGAGGTGTCCGCCACCTTCCCGAGCTCCGGGATCGCCTTCTTGATCGCGAGGGCCGCCAGGCCGTCGACCGCGCCCAGCTTGGTCCGGTAGTTCACATCCCGGGTCAGGGTCGCGAGTTCCTCGAGGATCTCGTCCTGCCGCGGCTCGTGATAGTAGCCGAGCTTCCCCAAGCCGATGGCGGCCGCGGAGCGCTGCAGCTCGGGGCCTCCGTAGGCCGTCCGCTCCAGAAGGACCGGGATCCCCTTCTCGTCCCGTAGGTCCGCGAGGGCTCCGGCGGCGCTCCGAGCGACCACGTCCCCCTGGGACGGACGGTCCATGCCCTTGACGATCGCGTCGAAGGCGCCTGCGTGCCGCGTCTCCGCGAGGGCCTGCGCGGCCCGGGCCATGGGAGCGTACGTGCCGTCCTCCAAGTAGGCCTTGGCGAGTGCCTGGAAAGCCTCCTCGTCCCTGCGGAACTTGCCGAGAGCGGCGTAGATTCCGGCGCGCACGCGGCTGTCCTGTCCCTCCAGGGAGGACAGGAGGAGATCCCGCGCGGCCGTCGTCCCGATCTCGCCCAGCGCGGTGGCGGCTGTCCGCCGCACGCCCCAGAACTTGTCCTTGGCCAGCACCTTGCCCAGGGCCTCCGCCGCGGTATCGTCCCCGACGAAGCGGCCAAGACCCTCGCAGGCCTCCATGCGCGGCCAGACGCCCTTGGCATGAGCGAGCTGCCAGAGCAGCTCGTCCCTTTCCTTCTTGAACGTGAGCTTCTTGAGGAGGGTCCCATCCGGGTCGAAGAGGACCGTCTCCGGGCGCTCCCGGGAGGCGATCCGGAACGTATGCTCCGCCTTCTCCACCTGCACGGTCTCCCGCCACACGCGGTCCTCGCTCGCGAACTCGAGCTCCACGGGCATCCGGAACAGCGGGACAGGCTCCTTGACCTCGTGGGTCTGCTTGACCTTGACCTCGACCTGCTTCGCCTTGTCGTCCCAGGACCAGGAAACCTCGAACTCCGGGTGGCCGGCGTGGTACAGCCACTCGTCGAAGAACCAGTCCAGGCTCTTCCCCGTGGCCTCCTCCAGGGCGACCTTGAAGTCCGTCGTCTCCACGTTGTGCAGGCCGTGCCGGGCCACGTACCCGCGGATCCCCTTCCACCAGAGCTCGTCGCCCAGGACCGTGCGGAGCATGTGGAGCACGCCGCAGCCCTTGTTGTACGTGTGGCGGTCCAGCATGTCCTCCGCGTCGACGAACCGGTGGGTCACGATAGGCCGCTTGTACTCCTTCTCCGCCTCCTCGAAGTAGCCCGCGCGGACCTCGTCGAGGTGGACGATGAACGCGTCCTTCCCATAGTAGTCCTCCCACCACAGGCACTCGAAGTAGTCCGCAAAGGACTCGTTCAGCCAGAGGTGGCCCCAGCTCTTGCACGTGAGCCAGTCCCCGAACCACTGGTGCGCGAGCTCGTGGCTCAGCAGGGAGTCCGAGGTGTAGTCCGGGTAGGCGTGCTCGTCCGTGAGGCAGTACTCGTGCAGGATCGTGAGGGACGTGTTCTCCATGCCGCCGAACGTGAAGTCCGGCACGCACGCCTGGGCGTACTTGGCCCAAGGATACTTGAGCCCCGTGACCCGCCCGAAGAACGTGACCATGTGGGGCACTCGGGAGAAGCAGAGGTCGATGTACTTCCCGTAGCCCTTGGGGACGTACGCTTGGACAGGGACGCCGTCCGCGTCCCACTCCTTCATGTCCCACTCGCCCACGACGAGGGCGACCAGGTAGTTCGGGTGGGGCTTGTCCTGGAGCCAGTGGAA
>CAZJIP010000171.1:0-4627 GCA_964546105.1 uncultured Methanomassiliicoccales archaeon | reverse complement strand
TGCCCTTCTCAAGGGCTTGCGGGAGGGTCGTGAAGTGTGGGAGTCCGTTCGGCTGGCCTTCGCGGACTGTCCGCGCGGCTCGGTCGGCCTTGGTGCGGTCGATTACGCCCACGATCTGGTAGCGCGTGGAGTATGTCACGAGGCCGTTGGCCGTCTTCCCCGTGTTCTGGCCGAAGTAGCCGTCGCACAGGATTACCGCGCGTTCCATAGAGATAGCCTCCCGAGCCTTGGGTGGCGGGGGAGATGGCCAGGCTCCCATAAAGGCTCGCGAATACCCCGCGGCGGCGGCCGCGAATCTACTTGATGGTTGAGTCCTTTTCCCACGCGTGGAGCTCGGGGTTGTCGGCAAGCCGAACGTGGGCAAGTCCACGTTCTTCGCGGCGGCCACCCTGGCGCCCGCCCAGATCGCGAACTATCCATTCACCACGATTGAGCCCAACCGCGGCATCGCCTACGTGCGGCACCGCTGTCCCCACCTGGACCTGGGCATCTCCTGCAAGCCGAACAATAGCCCATGCCAGGACGGGGTGCGCCTCATCCCGGTGGAGCTGCTCGACGTCGCGGGCCTCGTTCCCAAGGCCCACGAGGGCCGGGGCCTCGGGAACCAGTTCCTGGACGACCTGCGGCAGGCGAGCGCCTTTGTCCACGTGATCGACGCCGCGGGCGGCACGGACTTCGAGGGGAATGTCGTCTCGCCTGGCACGCACGACCCCCTGGAGGACGTCCGCTTCCTAGAGGAGGAGCTCGCGCACTGGATTGCGGGCATCTTGGCTCGCAACTGGGAGAAGGAGGCGCGGCACGCCGACCTGGAGGAGGTGCCGCCGGAGAAGGTCCTCTACGACCGGCTCACGGGACTCGGCTTCACGGAGGGCCAGATTCACCTCGCCCTGCGCGAGACGCCACTGCACCCCAAGATGGCCCGGTGGACCTCGGAGGACCTGCTCCACCTGGCTCACAATCTGCGGAAGATTGGCAAGCCCATGATCCTCGCCGCGAACAAGGCGGACCTGACGTCCAAGGAGAGCCTCGACGTCCTCGCGGCGGTCGAAGGCTACCGCACGGTGGCCACGTCGGCGGAGTTCGAGCTCGCGCTGCGCCGCGCGGCCCAGTCGCGGCTCATCGCCTACGAGCCGGGCGCGTCCTCGTTCCAGATTCCCGATGCGTCCAAGCTCTCGCCGCCGCAGGCCAGGGGGCTCGAGAAGGTCAAGGCCTTCCTGGATGCCCGCGGGACCACCGGCGTGCAGGCCTGCGTGGAGGAGGCGGTGTTCAAGCTCCTCGACCTCATCGTCGTGTTCCCCGTGGAGGACGAGACCCACTGGACGGACAAGAAGGGGAACGTCCTGCCGGACGCGTTCCTCGTGCCGCGCGGATCCACCGCGTTGGACGTCGCCTACAAGGTCCACACGGACCTGGGGAAGCACTTCATCCGTGCCATCGACGGGAGGACCAAAATGGTCGTCGGCCGGGACCACCCCGTCAAGGATGGCGACGTCATGAAGATCGTCGCGAAGGCCTGACGTCCGGTCGCCAATCGTCTATGGACCGGAAAGGTTAATGACCAGCCGTGCGCGTCGAGCACCAATGCAGGGTCGGGACCGCGAGGAAGACCCCCTCGCGGCTCACCGGACGCGGAACCGGGCGCTCGCCGCGCCGGAGGTCTGAGGAATTTGCCGCGACAGGCGACGAAGCACGCCCGCCCGGCGGAGTCCTACAAGCGCCTCCGGGACTACGGCATCATCGGAAACCTGCATACGATCGCATTGGTCGGCGTAGACGGCTCCATCGACTGGTACTGCTACCCGAACTTCGACTCGCCGAGCCTCTTTGCCGCGATCTTGGACGGCTCCAAGGGGGGCCGCTTCCGGATTAGCACGCAGAGTTACGCGACGCGGAACCAATTCTACTTCCCGGACACGAACGTCTTGATCACGCGGTTCCTCACTCGAGAGGGCGTCGGCGAGGTCACAGACTACATGCCCATCGCCCAGGGGAAGGGCGAGATCCAGCGGCACCGAATCATCCGCCAGGTGGAGGCGGTCCGGGGCAACGTCCCGTTCGAGCTGGAATGCGTCCCCGCCTTCGACTATGCCCGTCGCGATCATGAGGTGAAGCTGGGTGAAGCCGGCGCCCAGTTCGTCACGCCGAACGTGGCCCTGACCCTCGCGGGTCTCGTGCCGCTGCGAAAGGCAGGCCGCGGCGCCGAGGCGGACTTCCGTCTCAAGGAAGGAGAATCCGCCGCCTTCGTCCTCGAGGGCTCCGATGTCCCGCGCGGGCTCGACGAGGTGCGCCTCGGGCCCTCCGAGGTCGAGGAGGCGTTCCGGGAGACCGTGGCCTACTGGCGTCACTGGATCGCGTCCTGCACGTACCGCGGTCGCTGGCGAGAGATGGTCAACCGCTCCGCCCTCGTCCTGAAGCTCTTGACCTTTGCTCCGACCGGGGCCGTCATCGCGGCTCCCACGACCGGCCTCCCCGAGGAGATTTCGGGCGAGCGGAACTGGGACTACCGCTACACCTGGATCCGCGACGCGGCGTCCACCGTGTACGCCCTCCTGGGGATCGGGTTTACCGACGAGGCCGCAGCCTTCATGAACTGGCTCTCGGAGCGAATCACCGGGCAGCGCACGAACGGCCCCCTGAGACCCGTGTACCGGATCGACGGGTCGGAGATGATGAAGGAGGAAACCCTCGACCATCTCGAGGGCTATCGCGGATCCCGACCCCTCCGGATCGGCAACGAAGCCGCCGACCAGATCCAGCTGGACATCTACGGCCCCCTCATGGACGCCGTGACCCTCTACAACGACCATGGCACGCCCATCTCCTACGACCTGTGGGTGGACCTTCGGCGGATGCTGGACTGGGTCTGCGACCACTGGCGCGAGCCGGACCAGGGCATCTGGGAGATCCGCGGCCCGCCGCGGGACTTCGTGCACTCCAAGATGATGTGCTGGGTGGCCATGGACCGCGGGATCCGTCTCGCGGAGAAGCGCGGGTTCCCCGGGAGCGTGGACCGCTGGCGCGCGGCCCGGGATGCGATCTACGAGGAGATCATGGCCAAAGGCTGGAGCTCCAAGCGTCAGGCGTTCGTGCAGTCCTACGGGAGCGAGGCGCTCGACGCGAGCGCCCTCCTGATGCCCCTGGTCCTGTTCATGTCGCCGACGGACCCGCGGGTCCTGAAGACCATCGCGGGGATCCAGAAGGACCTCGCCTCGGACCACCTGGTGTACCGCTACCGCCTCCGGGACAGTCCGGACGGCCTGAAGGGCGAGGAGGGGACCTTCAGCCTCTGCAGCTTCTGGCTCGTGGACGCCCTGACCCGGGCGGGCCGCCTCGAGGAGGCACGGATCCTCTTCGAGCGCATGCTCGGCTACGCGAACTCCTTGGGCCTGTACGCCGAGGAGATCGGCCGTCGCGGCGAGGCTCTCGGAAACTTCCCCCAGGCCTTCACCCACCTCGGGTTGATCGCCGCCGCGGTGAACCTGGACCGCGCCCTCGGGGAGAGCGACTAGGGCCGTCCTCCGTGGGCGCGAGGGTCCGCATTCGGACCCCGGTCCAACACGTTCTTATCCCTGCCGGCCGTTTGTGCATTGCCTTCTGGTCCTTTGCTCCGCTGCCGCGAGGCGTGCGGGGGACGGGGGGCGGATTCGCCGAGGGAGAGGCGTGACGGAATCGTGGGACGTGCGCATGCTGACGGCTTCCTACCGCCGGGAAGGTCCCCAGGAGGAGCCCGTGCTCGAGCTCTTCGGTCGAACGAAGGACGACCGCTCCATCACGGTGGAGTACCGGGGCTTCCTCCCATACTTCTACTGCATCGAGCCCACCCAGGCCCTCCTGTCCGCCTTGCAGCGCGATCCGGAGGTCGTGCGGATCGAGAACGTCGAACTCGAGGTTGCGAGCGTCAAGCGGGCGTGCGGCAAGGTCCTCATGCATCACCCCTGGAAGACCCCGGAGTACCGCGAGCGCTGCCGCAAGTATGGCTGCGAGGTCCTCGCAGCGGACATTCCCTTTGCCCACCGCTTCATCTACGACATGGACCTGCCGTCCTGCTTCCGCGTCTACGGCGAGCCCACGAAGGGAAAATACACCACGGAGCTCGTTGTGAAGGCGGAGCGGTTCGAGCCCATCGAGCCCTTCAGCCCGCGACTGAAGATCCTCTCCTTCGACATCGAGAACACGATGAAGGATCCGAGGCTCCTCTGCCTCGGGATGGCGTGGCGGGAGAAGGGCGAGCTGAAGACGGACATCCTGAGCGGATCCGAGCGGGACATCGTCCGGGGCTTCTTGGAGTTCGTCGAGAAGTTCGACCCCGACGTGATCACGGGCTACAACATCGACGGGTACGACCTGCCCGTCATGGAGTCGCGGGCGAAGATGAACGGGATCCCCGGCTTGGCCCTGTCTCGCGACGGCATGGTCATCAGCAACGTCGGGGAGAGGTTCTGGCGGACTCACGGCCGCATCATCGCGGATGCCTGGTGGTCCACGAAGGTCGAGCTCCATCCGAAGCAGGAGACGCTCGATGCCGTCGCAAAGTGGCTCCTTGGCGAGGGCAAGCACGACGTGGACCGTCGCAACATGGACCAGGAATGGGAGAAGGACAAGGTCCGCGTCATGGAGTACTGCAAGA
>CAZJIP010000170.1:0-4654 GCA_964546105.1 uncultured Methanomassiliicoccales archaeon | reverse complement strand
GCCATGACGTTGGCCTGCTGCTTCGCAGGGACGAAGCGCTCGACCGCCCTCCGCACGGAATCCAGGGAGACGATGCCGCTCGCGCGGGCGAAGGCACCGAGGACCGCCGTGTTCACGATGGGCATGGCCTTGGTCCCAAGCCCGTGGGCGAGGGCGATGCCCGTGGCGTCGATCGTCGCGAGGCGGCCCTTGAACGCAACGTCGAGCTTGTCGGGGGCCTTGTCCGTGTTCACGAGGAGCAGGCCGCCCGGCTTGAGACCCGCGATCACGTTGATCGTGCGCATGAGGCCTGCGTCGAGGACGACGACGATGTCGGGCGTCGTGATGCTCGTGCGAATCTGGATCGGCGCGTCATCAATCCGCGTGAATGCGGTGACCGGCGCGCCGCGACGCTCAACGCCGAAGAAGGGAAAACTCTGCGGATGCTTGCCTTCGAGGAAGGCCGCCTGAGCCAGCAGCTCCGAGGCGATAACGGCACCTTGGCCTCCCCTACCGTGGAAGCGGATTTCGATCACGGTCCCGCCGGACTGTTCGAGAAGCCGCCGCGACTTGAACCTCGCTAACGTTTTGTACTTATAGAAGGTATATTTGGGACGTCTCCCAAACGACGGAGCGAGATTGGGGTTTCCGAAATGTGCCTCACGGTCCCCGCCAGAGTCCTCGAGCTCCACGGCCACAAGGCCCTCGTCACGTCGCGTGGTTGGACCCGCGAGGTCGATGCGAGCCACGTGAGGACGCGTGTCGGCGACTACCTCCTCGTCCAGGGCGGCGTCGCCATGATGACGATCGATCGCAAGGAGGCCGAGGAGATTCTCGAGGCCTGGGACGAGGTCGAGGCCGCGGGCGATGCATGAGACGGTGATTGCCCAGCAGATCACGCGTGCCGTCCTCGCCGAGATGGAGAGCCGCGGTGCGACGGCGTGCCGGACCATCGACATCGAACTCGGACAGCTGGAAGGTCTGGACCGCAAGGAGCTCCAGGCCGCCTTCAACCTCGAAGCGGAGAAGACGCCGCTGGAGGGCGCAGTTCTCCAGGTGTCCATTGTCCCCGCCACGGCCGTCTGCCCTTCGTGCAAGACCGCGAAGCCGTTCGAGCTCCCCAAAGCACATGCGCACGAAATCCCGAAGGCCATCTGCCCCGACTGCGGCGCGGCCCTCGAACTCCGCGGTGGCCGCGGGTTCGTCGTCCGTCGGGCAACGCTCGTCCTCGAAGATCCGTAGCCCCAATGCGCAGCTTTATCGGCCCGGAGGCTTCCCGCAGCGGCGAGACCGGGCCATGATGAGGCCGATCCTGCTGGACTCGAGGCAGACCTTCTTGCTCCGCCCGAGCCCTCCGTATCTCTTCGACGCGAATGTCCACAAACCCTCGCACTTCCCCTCCTCGGACAACGCGTGGGAGCCGGGTACATGCTGGATCACGATCCGCTGGAAGGGCAAGCGGTTCGGACTCCGCCTCCGGAATGCTGGGAGCGTGGACGCGCCTCGAATCCGCCTCACAGTCTTCTCCTCGAGCAAACTGCAGGAGCGGGTTGTCCGCGATCTCCTCCGCGAGGTGGCGTGGCGGTTCAACCTCGACCAGGACATCTCTCAGTTCCCGGAGACGTTCGCCCACGATGAGATGCTCGGACCCGTCCTCGCGCGCTGGCGCGGCATGAAACCCGTGGCCGCGAACTCCTTGTATGAGACGCTCATGGTGTACGTCGTCCTCCAGAACGCGGTCATCCGGCGGAGCATGCAGATGCTTGAGGCGATGTTCGACCGCTTTGGGCGCAAGGTCCGCTTCGACGGGCACACGCTCTCGACCTTCTGGACCCCGGAGGAAATGACCGCCTCGGAAGACGAGCTGCGGCGGCTCAAGGTGGGCTACCGGGCGAAGACCTTCGTGAGGCTCTCGCAGGCGTTCCGCGAGGGTGCGCTCGACGAACTTGCGTTGCGGAAGCTTTCCAAGGCCGACCTTGAACGAACCCTCTCGGATTTGTACGGGGTGGGGCCCGCCTCGCTTTCCTACCTCCTGTACGAGGACTTCTACTTCCTCGACGACCTCCGGATCGTCCCGCCCTGGGAGCGGAAGATCATGTCGAGGCTCCTGTTCGGCAAGCCGCTCGTGCCCGAGGCCAGGATCAAGGCCTTCTTCCGGGACCGCTACCCCGGATACGAGAAGCTGGCCTTTGACTACCTCTGGGAAGACCTGTTCTGGCGGCACGAACGGAATCCGATTGACTGGCTCGCCGCGGAGATACGACGCTGAGGGGCGCCGGGGCAACCTGCGAAATGCGACCGGTGGCATTCGATTCGCGCCGCCCTGGCATTCCGATCCCGGGCGCTGAAGTACAGTACATGCGGAAGGGCAAGATAGGGATTCTCACCGCTGTGCAAATGGCTGGGAGGAAGGGGCCATGTTCAACGAAGACAACGTGGAGCGCGCGGAGCGGACGCGGCCATCCAAGGCGATGCTGGGGGCGAGGCCGCTGCCCCGGGGCACCCTGGCGCTCGCGATCACGGTCGTGTTGCTCGTCGGTCTCGTGGGCGGAGGGCTCCTCGGATACATGAGCCGCGGCCTCCTACCCGGACCCGTGATCCCAGGCCAGGAGTACCTCTTCCTCACGATCGGCTTCGACTATGCGACCGGACTGGACCGCTACTTCCCCGCGAACTTCACCGTGCCGACGCAGACGCCAGTCCTCGTGACGATCACGAACTACGACAACGCCTCGAATCCCGTGACCGCCGCGGTGGCGAGAGTCAAGGGGACCGTGGGGAACGCGGTGACCGTGCAGGCCGCGTCAGATGTAACGGGCATGGTCATGACCGGGGTCCCGCCGGGCAACGTGGCCCACACCTTCACCATGGACAGCGGCGGCTACGCGATCAACGTCCCCATCCCTGCCGCGAACAGCCTGAGCGACCCGGTGATCGTGACGTTCCATGCGTACTTCAACATCACGGGAACGTTCGAGTGGCATTGCATGGCCCCGTGCGACTCCGCGTCCATGGCGACACCGGGCTACATGTGGGGGACCGTGACGGTCGTCGAGACGTAAGGCGACCGTGACTCAGAGGGACCGGAGCTCCGCGAGCGCCTCGCTCGCGGCATCGAGCGACCGCAGCGTGTATGCCTTCAGATTCGCCAGCTGGCCGTCCGTGAGCCTGAGGGCGGGCCAGTTCCAGTGCAGGGCCACGTGGTCTCCCTTGCGGACCGTCGGGAGGAAGCGCTTGTCGTACGCGAGGGTCTCGTGGACCGCCGCGCCGATTCGGAGGCGACCGTGGTCGTACTCCAGCGCGGGCTTCTCCACCTCGACCTTCCCCTTCGCGGCGCGGAGGACGCGGGCCCAGGCGGGGCGGCAGGCCTCCATATTGGGGAGCGTGGTCTTCACATGGCCCGTGACGTTCCCCACGCCGACGAAGCTCACGTGGAACGTGTGATGCGGCAAAGGTCGCTCCGGGAGGTGGGCGGCGAAGGCATCCGCCATGGACCGCGGGAGGCCGCGGTGGGCCAGCACATCTAGGATGCCGCGGAAGTCGTCCCGGGTGAAATCCTCCAGGAGTTCGTTCCCGACCCAGTACGCCTCGACCACGTCATGGTCCAGCGGGTCGAGGCCGTGCTTCGCGGCGATCGCGGTCAAGTAGGGCTCGAGCGCCTCGAACTTCAGGAGCGCCGTGCGGGAGGCCGCGAGGGATTTCCCCTCCACGATGGTCCGGAAGAGCGCGGGCTCCGCGTCCGCGGGCCCGCAGTACTTGAGCCGGTTCGTCGCGATGCTGAACCGCGCCGCCAGCTGGACGCCCTGCATCGATCACTCCGCGCGGTGCACCCTCGTCTTGAGCCAGACGAGGACCGTCTCCCAGGTATCCCGCAGGGAGGCCAGACCGATGGCGAGGGCCACACCGAGGACGATGGCCACGACGCCCGCGGCCTGTCCGAGGCCGAACGTGCTCCGCGAGGCCAGGAAGCCGAGCGCCCAGGTGATGGGGAACGCCAGGGTGAGTGTCGCGGTGGCCACGCTCACGTCGACCGTCTTGAGGCCGGCATACCAGGTGGCCACGAAGCCCACGAGGAGCACGGCGCTCAGGGCGACCCACTCCCACTGCACGCCGCTCAGCGCGGCGATGGAGCCGAGCTGGCCCGTGAGCGCGACGTAGGCCAGGAGGAAGACGCCGCCGAAGCCCATCCGCGCGAGGCCGACCGTGCCCGACGGGACGTTCCGCAGGGTGTGCTTGGACAGGGTGTACTCGCCCGCCCAGAGGGCGGTGGCCGAGAGGACGTACGCGGTGCCGTCCGTCCAGATGGGCGCGGTGAGGGAGAGGAGGAGGGCGTTGCCCGCCACGAGGAGGCCCGCTGCCAGCGCGAGGCGCGGGGAGAGCCGCTCCCGCAGGAAGACCACGCCGAGGATGGAGGCCATCAGGAAGAGCGTGCGGTACCCGAACGTCGCGGTGGCCGCGCCGCTCGCTCCCGCCATCTGCAATCCACGGAAGAACAGGAGGAACGGGATCGCGCCGCCAATCAGACCGATCGTCGCGAGCTTGGCCCAGTCCGCCCGGGTCAGCTTGGTCCGGACGGTCCGGACCGCGAGCAGGCCCAGCGGCAGGAGCATCACCGCGACCGCCGCGTTCCGCACGGCGATGAACGCGTCCGAGTTGGTCCCCTTGACCGCATAGA
>CAZJIP010000169.1:0-4659 GCA_964546105.1 uncultured Methanomassiliicoccales archaeon | reverse complement strand
GAGATGAGCTCCGCGCTGTTCTCGACCGTCGGATCATGGAGGGACGTATTCCAGTCCTTATGATCATATTCCGCGAGCCCCGCCCGAGTGGTCTTCTCGAGCTCGGCGAAGTCCCGGAGCATCCCGCCCTTATGCTCCCCTTCGATGAACACATCCACCTGGTACGTGTGGCCGTGGAAGGAGCCGCAGCGCTCGTGCCCCGGGAGGTGGTGCGCGCAGTCGATGTACTCCGTGATGCCGAGCTTCATAGGCCGGACCAAGGGGTCGACCGCCATAAAGGTTGCTTGCACGGGATGGCGGACCTCGGCCTCGGGGCTCCCGGAAGGAACCGTCCTCCGCGGCACCGAGGGCTCACACGGGCGTCACGGTCAGGCACTTGAGTGGTTGCTTCCCGCGCTGGACGAACTGGTGCTCCTCGTTGTCCTCGACGAGAAGGACCACGCCGGGTCGGAGCACGATGCTCTTGCCGTCCACGATGGCGACTCCGCGGCCCGAGGTCACCACGAGCTCGTGCTCCCACTTGTGGCGGTGGGGCACGGAGTACCCGCCCTTCCCGAACACGAGCTCGTGCACGGACGTGTGGCGGGCCCCGTCCTCGCGGCCGACGAGCTGCCGCATCCGGACGTTGTGGCTGCCCTCTTCCAAGAAGCGAACGGGAGCGACCGACCGAACGGTGGTCGTGTACATTCCGGGGGCAGGGAGGCGACGGTGCACATTAAACTTTCGAGCCGGTTTGGCCCGGGTTCCGTCCTCACCGTTCGTACCGCAGCGGATCGGGGACGCCGATCGCGGCGAAGGCCTCCCGCCGCTCCCGGCACGAGACGCACGTGCCGCAGGGCGTGTCGCGGTCCCAGTAGCAGGACCAGGTGAGGCCGAAGGGCACGCCGAGGTCCTGCCCCATGCGCAGCACCTCCTCCTTGGACTTCCCGCTCAGGGGAACGAGGACCTGGACCGGGGACTTCTCGAAGGACCAGAGGCTGAGGCGGAAGAGGCTGTTCAGGGAATCGAAGAAGCGGGGACTCGCGTCCGGGAAGGACTCCGGATCGATGCCGTTGTGGCCCCCGACGAGGTACTTCGTCCCCTCGAGCTCCGCAAAGTACGCGCCCAGGCTGTAGAAGATCAGGTTGCGGGCGGGGATGTATCCCTCGGGGGACGCCTCGAGCACGGGGTTGGCGAGGCCCTCGGACCGCAGGTCGTCGACCTCCTTGAGGAAGGGCAGTGGGACCGAGCGGACCGGCCGCACACCGGCCGCCTTCACGAGGGCGTCGATGGCCGTGTGCTCGCGCTTCGGCCTGCCGAAGTAGTCGAAGGTCAGGGGCTGCACGTCCCAGCCCTGGTCCTTCGTCCACCAGAGGACGACGGCGGAGTCGACGCCGCCGGAGAGGAGAACGATGGCGCGGTCCATCCGGATTCGGGAACCCACCGGTGCGGCCCTATAAGGAGTTTCACCCGCGCCGACGTCCGTTTCAGTCCACGGGAGGCGGGGGCAGGAAGAAGGGCTGCCAGAGGACCGCGATCTCGTCCTCGATCCCGTCCAGGGGCTCGCCGCCCCAGTTGT
Organism: uncultured Methanomassiliicoccales archaeon; assembly: GCA_964546105.1. Taxonomy (GTDB): domain Archaea; phylum Thermoplasmatota; class Thermoplasmata; order RBG-16-68-12; family RBG-16-68-12; genus RBG-16-68-12. The sequence continues at coordinate 3,101 of CAZJIP010000169.1, read as the reverse complement.
CGAGTTTGGCCTCGTAGCGGTCGATGAGGCAGGCAAGGAGATGCCGCAGGCGCGGCATAATGTCCTCCGTATCGCCGCGGGTCACGAGGACCGCCACGACAATCCCGCGCTCGTTGCACAGGATGAACCGGTGGTCGCCTAGGGTGACCTCCTGGACGTCGCTCCCGTCCCGACCGGAGAACGTCTCCCGGACGAAGTTGGACAGGACGCTGATCATCCCGCCGACCACGTCGCGGTCCTTGTCCGTCATCAGGGTGCGGGACATGTGCTTGATCAGGAGGCCGTTGGACCCGATCACGAAGATCTCCTCGATTACGGGCTCGGGATGTTCGGGCGCCGGCGGCTCCGGAGGCGGCGGGGGTGGCACGGCCCTCGCGGCCGGCGTCTTGACCGCGACCCGCTTCGGACCCGCGGGGAGGGACCAGACCTCCGTGGCTCCGAACGCGAGGACGAGGGCGAGCCCCAGGATCAGGTACCAACCCAGCCCCGGCCCCCAGAGGATGATCGCGGTGACGCCGCCCTGGGGGACCGTCATCTGTCCTTCGAAGGAGGAGAGGGGCGGTCCGCCGTACCGAGGGAGGTCCGCGGCCGCGCCCGCGACGTTCAGGACCAGGTTCAGGGGGATGTAGAGGGCCAAGAGGCAGCCGGCCACGAAGGCGGCGCCTGCGAAGGCTCCGCGCAGCTTGCGACGGAGGGTCGCCACGCTGAGCGCCACGGCCGCGATGAGCGTCGCCAGGATGCCGAGGAATCCGTACTGCAGCGGGACGAAGAGCCTGACCATGCGACTTTGGTTCGCGAGCGAACCGTACGGGATCGTCTCGACCGTGGAGGATTGGGTGGTGTCGTTCGCGGTCCTGTGCGTCGCGGAGAAGAGACTGTAGGACCAGGTCTCCGTTTGCGGACCTTCCGAGACGCGCCACTCCCACACAGGCTGTCCGACCGCTAGGCCAACCACTGCGAAGGCTACCGCCACCACGACGATCCCGGACCAGGCCGACATGGTATGGAAACGTCGTCCCCGGGGAAGCTTAAGACGCCTTTCGTGTGATTATCGCCGGGAGAACGATGTCGTGTTCTCGGGCATGAGAATCATCGGTCCTTCCATCGGGGTTCGCGCTTCTCCAGGAACGCGCGCACACCCTCGTGCTTGTCCTCGCTCGAGAAGGCGAGGGCAAAGAGGGTCTGCTCGTAGCGCAGTCCTTGGTCCATAGGAAGGCGGGCCGAGGCCTTGACTGCGGCCTTCGCGAGACGCACGGCCACGGCGCTCTTGGAAGCGATCTTGGTCGCGATCTCTTGGACGCGCCGGTCCAGGAGAGGGTGGGCCACCACTTCGTCCACGAGCCCGATCCGGAGGGCTTCCTTGGCGTCGATGCGCTCGCCGGTGAGAGTGAGCTTGGCTGCCGTGCCCAGGCCCACCAGGCGCGGAAGGCGCTGGCTCCCTCCGCCACCCGGGATGATGCCGATGTTGATCTCGGCCTGGCTGAACACGGACCGCTCCGACGCGATGCGGATGTCGCAGGCCAGCGCGAGCTCCAGCCCGCCGCCAAAGCAATAGCCGTCGATGCGTGCGATCAGGGGCTTCGCGACACGGTCCGCCGCGTCGTAGACGGTGCCCTGCCGATACATCCGAAGCTGCTCGACCGGGCTGCGGCTCTCGAATTCCGCGATATCCGCACCGGCGACGAACGATTTGTCCCCGGCCCCGGTCAGGACGATGACCCGGACCGTCGGATCCGCATCGAGCGCCTCGAGGGTCTCGACGAGTGCGTCCTTCATCGCGAGGGACATTGCGTTGTGTTTCTCGGGGCGGTTCAGGGTGGCGACCGCAACGGGACCGCGGCGATCCACGAGGACGAGGGGCGAAGCCATGGGACCGGCGAGGGAGCGCGGCCGGGGCTTTTAGGTCTTCCGAAGGAGTCAACCTTGTTTAAGGTTAACTCGGCACCCGGCGCCAGCCGTCTTTCATGGCCTTCCACTCAGAGGAGCTTGTCCATTGTGACGACGGCCGTCTGGAATCCCAGTTTCTTCCAGAACTCAACGCCCAGGGCGTTCTTGGAGTCCGTGGCCACCCGGACCCGGCTCACCCGCCGCTCGCCGAACCAGCCCAGGCCTCCCGCGACGAGGGCACGGCCCACGCCCTTCCCGCGGAAGGGCTCTTGCACGTAGACCGCGGACACGTGGCCATATTCCCGCTCCATGAAGATGCCGGGAGGCCGCTCGAGGGACGCGAGGAGGAAGCCCACCATGGCGCCCTCCACCTCGGCCACGTAGGTCGCGCGGCGTCGCTTCCCGATGTACGACCGCAGGTGCCGCTCCCACGCCTCGGGCGCGCCGGAGGCGAGCCGGAAGTCCTGGCCTCCCAGGGATTCGTCAAAGCCGATCAGCTCCCGCCAGAGGCGCACGAGCTGGGGGAGGTCCTCGATCTTTCCGGTGCGGACGCGCACGTCGAGGGGCATGGCTCCGCGCTACGCCCGTCCGGGGGCTAAAAGCCTCCGTCTATTCCGTTCCGACGAAGTTCACTTGCCCTGGAACCGCGGCTTGCGCTTCTCCAGGAAGGCTTTGAAGCCCTCCTTGGCGTCCGCCATGGAGAAGAGGCGGTTTTGCAGCTCCCGTTCGAGGGCCAGGCCTTCGTGGAGCGGCACCTCGATGCCCTCGACGACGGACCGTTTGATCAGGCCGACCGCGCGCGCGGCGTGGTTCGGGTAGGACAGGCCCTGGGCGAACGCGAGGGTCTCCTCCCAGAACTTCTCCTTGGGGAAGACGCGGTTCAGGATCCCCCAGTCCAGGGCCTCCTTGGGCGACAGAGTGCGGCCCGTTGTCATGAGATCGATGGCGCGGCTCTTCCCGATGAGACGCGGGAGTCTCTGCGTGCCGCCCGTCCCGGGGAGGACGCCCAGGCTGACCTCGGGCAGGCCGATCTTCCACGGGCCGTCCGAGGCGAAGCGGAGGTCCGCGGCCAAGGCGATCTCGAGACCGCCGCCGACGCAGTGCCCGTCGATCGCCGCGATGAAGAGCTTCGGCGTGGTCTCCATCTTGTTCAGGACCTCCTGGCAGTTCAGGCAGAACATGGCCTTGTACTCCGGCGTGGAGGTCGCGAGGAG
>CAZJIP010000168.1:0-4705 GCA_964546105.1 uncultured Methanomassiliicoccales archaeon | reverse complement strand
CCACTGCGCCCGGGTTCGTCCAGATGGCCTTCGGGGTGAGTGCCGCCCACGGCGCGCTCGGGAAGCGCGTCTTGAGCCAACCGAAGACCGTGCGGCCGCTGTCCTCCCGCAGCGATCCCGAAGCTCCGGACGCCATGATGCCACCTCAACAGTAGATGTACCACTTCGGATCCGGCATGCCGCCGACGAGCGCGCCGCCGGAGTTCTTGACCGGGATGACCACGAGGGCCCGCGACGCCGGCCCATGCACGCGCTCCGCCCCGATGTAGTTCACCTTGCTTATCGGATTGTAGTTCACCGTGAGGAGGAGCGGGTCGTACTGGGAACCGTGGCAGATACAGTAGATCGGATCCCGTTGGTAGACGTCATACGTCGGCGGGGGGACGACGTAGTCTCGGCCCGGGGGCGGGTTCGTAACGACGTGCCAGCCCGGGTAGCAACACAGGTGAACGCAACGGTCGAAGAAGACGATGATCTGGGTCTTCGTCGCGTCGTCCTTATAGTAATAGTCGAATCCCGCGGGGGGACGGCCGATCCCGCTCGCGGCCAAGGTACTTTGGTCCGGGTACGTGAACTCCGGCGCGTCGTACGGGACGCGGATCACAATACATGGGAGGCCCGTTCCAGGGAGGAGCTTGTTGTCCTGATACAGGCCCCGCCAGCACGCGGTCGCGCCCTGCCACTCCTGGAAGTCCGTCACCTTCACCGCGGTCCCATCCTTGCTGTTCCACCACTGCGGTGTGGGGAACTTCGTGTAGAACAGGCCCTCCCGGAGCTCCCCGCTGATCTGCATCGGCGGCGGGAGGAGCTGACCGCTCACCAGGCCGCCCAGGCCGCCAAGCGCACCCACGGTCCCGAGGGTCATGCTGAGTTTGACCCACTCGCGCCGAGTCCACCGCCGCTCCTCTTCCTCCTCCTTATCCCAGCTCATAGACCGCCTCAGCGGAACGCCCTCGGCGGCACGATCTTGGGCCGCCGGATCTTGTGAATAAGCTCGTCCGGCATGAACTCCCGGCGATAGATGTCGACCGCGACGGTCGCGCAGAGGAAGACCATGCCCAGGAAGAGGGCCGTGTAGATGTTGATCTCGTTCGGATAGACACCACCTGCGGCCTGGAGGGAGAGGAAGATCGCAAGGGCGCTGAACCAGAGGGCGCCGATGACGAGGCCGCCGATGGCGATCGCCGCCATGGCGCTCCCTCGGGGCGCGTCGCTCCGGATCAGGGTGGTCACGGCAGACCCTTCCTCACGTGCTCGCGATGGTCCTTGAACCGCGGGCTCGAGCCCTTGATGATGTAGTAGCTGATGCCGATCCAGACGAGCATCGCTGCGATCGCAATCAGGCCGATCCAGTATGCGCGCAGGAATACGCCGTTCTCCACCGGTCCTGCCGCGGTCGGCGCCCCGGCGAGGGTCATCTCCCCCACCATGTTGGGCAGGTGGTAGATGCAATAGAACCGGATGCCCCCGGTGGGCCCGACGGCAGGGGTGAAGGACGTCCCGTTCCACGTGATGTTCGTCATCGAGTTGACGCGAATCTCGAACGTGGCGTTCTCCTGCGGCGCGAGGTCGTAGTCGAGGACCCGGGTGCCGCCCGTGTTGTCGATCGAGAACGTATGCCGGACGTTGCTCGTCGAGGTCTGGTTATTGATGAACGTGATGTTCACGAGGATGGGGACCTGCGGCAGGCGGATCTGACTCGGGGTGAATACGAACGATGTGCCGTTTTGTTCACCCAGGACCGTGATCCTGAGCTCAGGGACCGCGGCAGCGACCGCCGGACGGCTGGCCGCAGGGAGGGCGGAGACGGTCAGTATCACTGCCGCTACGAGCAGCACAATGGTCCTCATCCCACGACCCTCTCCATCCGGGCCGCCATGAGGCGCTTCCCGGCGGCTGCGACAAAGAAGGATTGCATTTAAACCTTGTGTTACCTCGTCGTTGCGCCTCGTTTCCCAGGCACGGAACGCGGTTCGCTTTTCGGCATCCCTCAAGAGAAATCCAGCGATTTTCCCGGAGCGGTCCGCGATGTCCCGACCGCGTCATGCGAGGGGACGCCAAGCCCCGAGAGTTGCATATTTGGGTTTATATATAAATCGTCCATGAATCTCGGACCGCCCACTTCCGAAGACTCCGTCAGGAAGGCGCCCCAAGACCTACCAAACGCTTATAAACGACCCGGGTTTACGGCGGCTCGGACCCCATGAATAGGGAGGAAACTCTCCAGAGAATCAAGGAGGCGGAGGAGCAGGTCCGCCGGGCCAAGGCGACCACCCTCGAGGAGAAGGAGAGGACCCTCCGCGAGGCCCGAAAAGAGGGCTTCGAGCTACGGGAGTCCCTCCGTGGTCGTGCGGAAAAGCGCCAGGCGGAGATCCTCGCGGCGAGCGAGGCATCCATCGCCCGCGAGAAGGACGCACTCCTCGCGAAGGGCGGGCAGGAGGCTGACGCCCTCCGGTCCGAGGCGTTGGCGAACATGGAGCGCGCGGTCGACCGCCTGATTGAGAAGTTCAAGGGTGCCCTGAATGCCTAGGCCCGTGCCGATGTCCCGGGCCCTGGTCGTCGGCCCACGGGACGCGCTCGCGCGGTCCGTCGACGCACTCTACGAGCTCCAGCTCCTCCACATCGTGGACCATCAGCAAGGGGAGGAGGATCTCGAGATCGGCAAACCCCTGCCCGCGGCGACGGAGGCCTCCGAGGTCCTCGTGAAGCTGCGCTCCATCGCGAACATCCTGCAGGTCCAGGAACCCAAGCCCGCGCTGGCGGAGAGCGCCCCCGAGTCCCCGGGCGAGGACACCAAAGCGAAAATCCTTGCCCTGGAGCTCAACATCTCCGAGGAGGACGCCTCCAAGAAGAAGATCCAGGCGCTCGTGGCGGACCTGAACCGCCGCATCGACGAGATCACACCGTTCGCCCAGCTTCCGCTGTCCCTGGATGACTACCGCGGGTACGAGAGCCTGACCGTGTTCGTGGGCAAGGCCCCGCGGGAGATCACCGGGCTGGAGGCGGTCACCCCCGAATTCGAGTCCTTCGAGGTGCCTGGGTTCCTCGTCGTGTTCGTGGCCAAGGAGCACGAGGGACGCATGCGGGACTACCTGGCTCAGAACGGCTTCACGAGCGTCGTGGTCCCCGAGGGGCATGAGGCACCGCGGGAAATCCTGTCCAGCCTCCTCCAGGAACGGGAGCGATGGGAGAAGCGGCTCGTGGAGATCGAGGAGAGGCTGAAGACACTGCGCGAGCGGTACGCGGGGTTCCTCACCGCGGCGCGCTCCCATCTCGAGGTCGAGGTGGAGAAGGCCGAGGCCCCGCTCCGTTTCGCGGTGACGGATCACACGTTCATCGTCGAAGGCTGGATCCCTCAGGAGGCCTTCGCGAAGGCCAAGGCGGACCTGGAGGCGATCGACGGCGTCTTCGTCTCCGAGGTCGAGACGACCGGAGAGCACGAATCGTCCAAGACGGACCCGGAGCCTCCGGTCCTCCTGCGCAATCCGAAGCCCATCAAGCCGTTCGAGATGCTCGTGAACATGTTCGGGACCCCGAGCTACCACGAGATCGATCCGACCATCGTCCTCTCCATCGCATTTCCCATGATGTTTGGCATCATGGTAGGGGACGCCGGATACGGCATCCTCTGGGTGGCTTACGGCCTCTGGCTCCTGCGGCGGTGGAGGAACCGCCCGTGGGACTTCTGGAAGAACCTGCTCGTCGCATTCATCTGGGGCGGCTTCTGGGCCACGGTCTTCGGGACCTTCGTGTTCGCGGAGGTGTTTGGCGTGCCGTTTCACATGCCCCCCGGCGCGACCACTCCAGCGGCCGCGTTCAATTGGTCCGACAACATCCTTCATGTCAATATTCCGATCCACCCAATCCTCGAGAAGTTGGACCAAGTTCCGGACTTCATCATCATGGCCGTCTCCGTGGCCGCGCTTCACCTGGGCATCGGATTCATCATCGGGTTCTTCGACGACGTCCGCCACAGCGTGAGGCACGCCCTCGGGAAGGTGGGCTGGCTCCTCGTGCTGATCGGCCTGTACGCGGTGATCATCGTGCGCGCGGCCCGATGGCCCCTGATCAAAGGGGCGGTCCCCTGGGCGTACGCCATCTGGAACGGGCCGTTGGCATGGTTCCCGCGCGCGGGCATCCTGCTCCCAAGTGCCGGGTTCGCGGAGGCGAACGCAGTCCCCTACGCGGCCATCGGCCTGGTCGTGGCGGGCATCATCTTGGTCGTCACCATGGAAGGGGTCCTGCACATCATGGAGGTCTTCGGCCTCCTGGCGAACGTGATCTCCTACGCGCGCCTGGCGGGCATCGGCGTGGCCGAGGAGGCCGTCATCGTTGCCTTGAACGTAATCGTGCTAAATGCTCTGGTCATTAACGGATCCGTCCTCACGATCATCCTCGGAGGGGTGCTCATGGGCCTCAGCAACTTCCTGATCTTCCTCCTGAGCACAATCTCGGGGACCATCCAGAGCATCCGGTTGAACTACGTGGAGTTCTTCGTCAAGTTCTACAAGGGGTCCGGGACGTTGTTCCGGCCCTTCGGTGTGAGAGCGAAATCGGAGGTGTGAAAACACATGGCAGTGACTGGCGAAATCGCGCAAGCCGCGGTGGCAATTGGCGCCGCCCTGACCATCCTCGGGACGGGTCTGGCGACGGCGTGGGCGGAGAAAGTGATCGGTGCGGCATCCGTGGGTGCCCTGGCGGAGAA
>CAZJIP010000167.1:0-4715 GCA_964546105.1 uncultured Methanomassiliicoccales archaeon | reverse complement strand
TAGGTGGGGTGGCTCGGGATCCCGAGGCCGTCCGGGCGCTCGGCCCAGAACTTGAACTCGAAGCTTCCCCGGGACTGGGGGTGGATCTCGATCAAGAAGCCGTCCTGGGAACCGTCTCCCGAGGCGACCACATGGTCGGAGAAGGGCATCTTCAGGGTCCAGCCCCCGCTCGCAGCCGGGGTGAGCATCCCGTAGTACGAGAGGATCTTCAGGAGGAGCGAGCCCGACGTGCGCACCGCCTCCGTGGCATTGGTCCCCGGATCGATGACCGACCGGTAGCCCAGCGGGTCCCGCACTTGGATCTCGTGGGCCACGGCGGGCCAGTAGTCCGCCGATCCGATCGCCGCCTCCACGGTGCTCAGGGGCGTGCCCGCGAGGAACGAGACGCCCTTGGCGGCCAGGAGCGGGCCGTTCCACCCGATGTACCATTCGAGCGTCCTCGAGCTGACGATCTCCTCGGCGCCGCAGCCCGAGTAGATGGTCACTTCGTCCGGGATTGTGTTGTTCGGGTTGCGCGCTTGAATCCGGAGGACCGCCGGGATGGGGCGGTTCGCGTTGTTCGCGAGGGTGGCCACCACCCGAAACAGGTCGCCCGGCGCGACCGTCGTCGGCACGCCGTCTACGGTCAGGGTGATCGCCTGGCCGTTCACAACGACGTCCCGATCCACGGTGTTGCTGATCATGGGCGTGAGCACGCCCACGGCGCTCGCCGCGAGGACGACCACCAGGAGGACCGTCCATCGCGTCCGTAGTTTTCTTCCAAGACCCATCGTTCGCACCTCGCCCGCGCACCGCGCGGGACGAGACGCCGCAGGGTCGAGCGGCCCGCATAAGCGGGCGTCGTACAGGCATCGTGCACGTAGCCGCACCCTCTGCGCGCCCGGTCGGGGCCGACAACATGTTAAATAGAATCCGGGGTTCTTGCCTCCCATCCGGAGGGAATCCGCGTGACCGAGGTCGTCATCGCCGGCGCCTGCCGCACGCCCATCGGAAAGTACGGGCGCGCATTCCGCAACGTGGAGGCCGTCAAGCTGGGGAGTCTCGTCGTCGCGGAGGCCGTGAAACGGGCGGGGCTCGTCGGCGCGGACGTCGAGGAGGTCATCATGGGCAACGTGATCGGAGCGGGCCTCGGCCAGAACCCCGCGCGGCAGGCCGCGCTGTACGCCGGGCTGCCGGACCGCGTTGGCGCGGTGACGGTGAACAAGGTCTGCGCCAGCGGCATGAAGAGCGTGGCCATCGCCGCGGATGCCATTCGCGCGGGCTCCGAGGAGGTTGTCGTCGCGGGCGGCATGGAGTCCATGAGCCGCGCGCCGTATCTGGTCAAGGAGGCACGATGGGGCATCGGCTACAACCACGTCCCGTTCCTGGACGCCATGGTCCACGATGGCCTCTGGGACGTGTACAACCAGTTCCACATGGGCGTGACCGGCGAGATCGTCTCGGAGCGGTTCAAGGTGACCCGCGAGGACCAGGACGCCTTCGCACTGGAGAGCCACCGTCGTGCGGCCCAGGCCACCTTGGACGGGAAGTTCAAGGAGGAGATTCTCTCCGTCGACTTGCCCGGGCAGTCGCGCGTCGAGCTGGACGAGGGCATCCGTCAGGACACCTCCATGGAGAAGCTTGCCAAGCTCGCACCCGTGTTCCGCGAGCACGGCCTCGTGACCGCGGGGAACGCGTCTCAGCTGAGCGACGGCGCGTCCGCCCTGGTGGTTCTGAGTCGGGAGGCGGCCGACCGCCACGGCGTGAAGCCCATGGCCCGGATTGTAGACTACGTCACCGCGGGCGTCAAGCCCGAGCTGGTCATGGAGGCGCCGATTCCCGCGGTGCGGAAGATCCTGAAGAGGACGGGGTTCACGATCGACGACTTCAACCTCATCGAGCACAACGAGGCGTACGCCGCCGCCAGCGTGGCCGTGATGAAGGAGCTCGGGATCAATCACGCCAAGTTCAACGTGAACGGCGGTGCGGTGGCCCTGGGCCACCCGCTCGGCTGCAGCGGCGCGCGCATCTTGACCACCCTGGCGTACGCCATGAAGGACCGCAATGTGAACCGCGGCCTGGCGACCCTCTGCCTCGGCGGCGGGAACGCCATGGCCATGATCCTCGAGCGACCCTGACCGGCCTCGGGGCCATACGCTCATTACGCCGATGTGGCTATGCGACCGCCATGTCTGTACGGGTCATCGCCGTCCTCGGGGCCGGGCAAATGGGGGCCGGGATTGCTCAGGTTGCCGCCACGTCAGGCTACGACGTAATCTTGCGTGACATCGAGGATCGCTTCGTGCAGGGCGGCCTCTCCAAGATCGAAGGCCGACTGCAGCGGGCCGTCGAGAAAGGCTCGTTGGACCGAAACGCGGCGGACATGATTCGGAATCGAATCCAGGGAACCCTGGACATGGCCGCCGCGGCCAAGGCGGATCTGGTCATCGAGGCCATCCCCGAGGAACCCGAGCTGAAGAAGTCCGTCCTTCGGGAGCTCGACGGTCTGGCCCCATCGTCGACGATCTTCGCGAGCAACACCTCCTCCATCGGCATCGGCGAGCTCGCCGCCGCAACGCGGCGTGCGGACCGGTTCCTCGGGATGCATTTCTTCAACCCCGTGCCCGTGATGAAGCTCGTGGAGGTCGTCCGCGGCAAGGAGACGAGCGACGAGACCGCAGCGACCGCGCTCGAGGTCTGTGCGCGGATGGGGAAGACGGCCGTCGAGGTCCACGACTTCCCGGGGTTCGTGTCCAACCGCCTCCTCATGCCCATGATCAACGAGGCCATCTTGGCGTTGCAGGAGGGCGTCGCCCCGAGGGAGGCGATCGACACGGTTATGAAGCTCGGGGCGAACCACCCCATGGGTCCGCTCGAGTTGGCGGACTTCATCGGCCTGGACACGTGCCTGAACATCCTCGAGGTGCTGAGGAAGGGCTTCCAGAGCGAGAAGTACGCCCCCGCGCCCCTCCTGCGCCGCTTGGTGGATGAGGGCAAGCTCGGCAAGAAGACGGGTCACGGCTTCTACGACTACGCCTGAGCCGCCCGGAGGTGGGCGGGTCCTAGAGCTTGCCGCCCAGGAGCTTCTGCAGGAGCGTCGGCCCCGCGGTCTGCGTGCTCGTCTGGATCGTCTTTCCCGCGGTGGCTTGGTTCGGCGCCCGGGTGGCCGAGGTGGCCTTGAGGAGTCCCTGGACCCCTTTCTGCCGGGTTGCAGCGATGACCAGAGCGCCGAACACCGCGCCCGCGCCGGCGAGCGTCAGGAACTTGCGTCGGCTCATGCCCCGATCCGCGGTCCCTTCCTGTTCAGCCATGGTGTCGCCTTCCGCGGCTTCCCGCTTCCCCGTGGTTTGCGATTCAAGGGGGACGTGGTATAAACCGTTTGTGTACCCATCGCCCACACGCGGTCCCATCCTCCGGCGAGCCGAAGCGTCCGAGGTCCGGATAGGAGGTTGGAGACGCGCGTTCGGCGCTGGTTTCCACAAGCCTTTTTTACGCCACCTCCTATACCTCGTGATTTCCGCCGACTCCACGAGGACGGATCATGCTGCATAGGGTGAAGAAGGCCGCCACGAAGGACGAGGTCCTGGGCCTCCTCCAGCCCCTCCTGCGCGACTGGTTCACCTCCAAGTTCGAGGGCCTCACCGAACCCCAATCCTATGCGGTCCCCCTGATCCACACCCGCAAGAACGTCCTGGTCTCCTCGCCCACGGGCAGCGGGAAGACCCTGACCGCCTTCCTGTCCATCATCAACGAGCTCTACGCGAAGCAGCTACGCGGGGAACTCGAGAACCGCATCTACTGCCTGTACGTCTCTCCGCTCAAGGCCCTCGCGAACGACATCAACCGGAACCTGGAGGAGCCGCTACGGGAGATCACGGAGCTCGCGGCCAAGGAAGGCCAGCCGGCGCCGGAGATCCGTGTGGCGGTCCGAAGCGGCGACACGTCGGCCCAGGAGCGGCAGAGGCAGGTCCGGCGCCCGCCCCATATCTTCATCACGACGCCGGAGAGCCTGGCCATCATCCTGAGCACGCCGAAGTTCCGCGAGGCCTTCTCCCAGGTGGAATGGGTGATCATCGACGAGATCCACGAGCTCTGCTCGTCCAAGCGCGGCGCTCTCCTATCCGTCGGCTTGGAACGGCTGCGGGAGCAGACGGGCCGCAACTTCGTCCGGATCGGGCTGAGCGCGACGATCGCCCCCATCGAGGAGGAGGCCAGGTTCCTCGCCGGCTTCGAGGGCGGCAAGGTGCGGGAGATGAACATTGTCGAGGTGGACACGCGAAAGTCCCTCGACCTTTCCGTCCTGTGCCCCGTGCGGGATATGACCGCCGTCCCCATGGACGTCGCGAACGCGCGGATGTACGACCTCCTGAGCGACCTGATCGACACGCACCGCACGACGCTCATCTTCACGAACACCCGGAGCGGGACGGAGCACGTCTCCTTCAAGCTCAAGGAGCGCGGCGTGGAGGACCTGGAGGCCCACCACGGCTCGTTGTCCAAGGACACCCGCCTGGATGTGGAGCAGAAGCTGAAGAACGGCGAGCTCAAGGCCGCGGTCTCCTCGACCTCCCTGGAGCTTGGGATCGACATCGGCTACATCGACCTGGTGGTGCAGATCGGCTCGCCGAAGAGCGTGGCGAAGGGTCTCCAGCGAATCGGCCGCGCCGGCCACGCCTACGGCGAGACGGCCATGGGCCGCATGATCGCCTTCGAGCCCTGGGACCTCATGGAGTGCG
>CAZJIP010000166.1:0-4727 GCA_964546105.1 uncultured Methanomassiliicoccales archaeon | reverse complement strand
CCGATGACCTCAGCGTACTCCGATGAGCCGTCCCGGCAGACCCGCACCGCACAGGATGGGTGCCGCTTCAGGAAGGTCGTCACGAGTTCCACGAGCCGCGCGTCCCTCGCCTTCCCACTGGGCCCCCGTTCGGGCTCGAGCCACGACAAATAGGCCTCCAAGCCTCGGACGGCGTCCTCGTGGACGTCTCCGTAGGCCGCGGGGTCCCAGAAGATCCAGGCATCGAAGAGCTCCCGGTGGGGGCGGCAATAGAGGATGGCGGGTCCCTTGCACGGCCGCACGCGCAAGACCGAGGGCGCCACCCGACGAGGGCGCGGAGGCATTGGCCGGAGTTCCGCGAGCTCCCGGAGCGCCGGAGGTCCGTCTCCGCCGTCTGCGACGGCCATGTGCTTGGATACGGCTAGGGGGCTCCCGGCGAACCGCGTCCTGTGACGGGATTTCAGGGGGCGGATAGCGCTCACCCTCATCCTCCTCCGTGGCTGCTCCACAGTCGTTCGGCGTGCATCCCCCGCCGACACCCCCGCTGATACTACAGGGGCCGCGGGAATGGATAAGTGTGCCCCGGGCATGCCGCGCGAGGGACGTCTCGACGCGCGGAGGGGAGCCTGGGATCCCTCCCAGGGGCTGCGCGCGAGCTACTGAGCCGCGATGACTTCGCGTTCAACACGGCGCCCTACATGCCCGAATCGCGCCCAAGTCTGCCGACCAAGGGCGTCGGGAACGCCATGTCCCAGAGGCAACGCCCCGGTCGTGGGGCGCTCTACCCCGTAGAATCGGTCGGGTTCCCCCCCCCCGGGGGGGTAGGTCCCTGGCTTCGGTTGCGTTCCCTTTGCGCCCGCCCGCTGGGGCGGGCACTTTCCCGAACACCGTTGGTGGTATAGCCTCCGGATGTCGGCTCCCACCGGGTCCGTTCCGGTCAGCCGGTCCCTTGAGCGCCAGCTCCACGCTCGGACTTTGCGGTCTCGGCGATCTTCCGGTCTATGGCCGAGTCGACCCACTGCGTGTACTCCCGCATCTCGCGGAGAATCAGAAGGCGCACGTCCCGCATGCCCTCGATCCGTTTCGCCCGGAGCAGGTTGTCCTCGGTTTCGGCCAGCGTCCGCGCCGCGAGGCAGAGCATCGCATTGTCAGCCTGCGAGGTATAGGACAAGAAGCAGGTGGCATCGAATTCCTGCATGGCTCGCGCGAGAACCTCGTTCCGTCGATCCTGTGACGGGTAAAGTAGCAGGCTGTGGGTAATCGTGTCTGCCATTTCGGCGGGGTTCACCACCGGCACTATGATGACGGCGTTGTTCTGAGTCATCCGGTCAAATCGCCGTCGGACCGTCTTCAATGTGAGTCCCAACTCGGTGGCAACCCTGGAGAGGGGCTTCATGGCGTCGTATCGGAGAGACTTGATGATTCGCCAGTCCACGTTGGACAATTCGATATGAACTGGCGGCATGGTGCGTTCATAGAACCTCTCGGGCGACTCACATAGCGTGAGTCGTCGGAACAGCTCAAGCCTCCGGCGCTCGTCGGGCGCGTCCCGATAGCTAAAGTCGATGCAGATGTGAGTCCCGATGAAGTTATGGATCTCCGTGACGCCGTCGACCAGGGAGCATTTCTCGATGATCTCGTACTTGTCGCGGACATCGCCCACTTGGAAAAGGTAGGCCACATCGTTCACGCCGAGGAGACGGAAGTTGGGATAAATCTGAAAGTACCGGACAAAGCCGCTCCGCTTCATCTTGCTGAGGCGGAGCTTCACGGTGTTCCCGTCGGCCCCCACCTTCTTGGCAATCACCCAGGGATTCAATCTCGACAGGTCACCCGAAGCCGGACCGTAGGGGCGGTAGCCGAGCGACTTGAAAATCATGAAATCGAGCTGATCCAACTTCCCAACGCCGTCACGCGGCTACGGTTTCCGGTAGGATATAGGTTTTCGTCTGCCCGAAACCGCGCCTGGGCTAACCGACTGATTAAGTTCCCAGCGCAGGTCTCGGACTTCCAAGGAAGTGACGAAGCTTGAGCAACAAACTGATCTTCAACTGTGTGCATGGAAAGGAAGACGCCGAACGAGCCTCCCTGCCCTTCGTGGCCGCAAACGTGGCTGCCACGGGCGGGCAGGAGGCCATTGTCCTCTGCACCGTGGAAGGTGTCTGGCTGGGCACGAAGAGCGGACGGGATGGGATTGAAGCGAAAGGGCTCTCCCCCCTCGCGAAGATCTACTCCGACTTCATCGCGAACGGCGGAAAGGTGTGGCTCTGCGGAGCCTGCACGAAGCCGAGGGCAATCACGGAGGAGCAGTTGGCCGAAGGCGCCACGATCGTGGGCGCGGCCAAGATCGTCGAGGAGATCGCTGCCGGAGCTAGGGCGATCAGCTTCGCCTAGAGGCCGATCGTCAAAACAAGAACGAATCACACCGTTAGGGGAGTGATCGATTGCAAAGCATCCGAGAGACCACAGACCTGGAACGCACCGAGATAGCCGCCGGGGAGGCTTTCGTGGACGCACTCGCAGCTCGCGACTCGAAGCGGCTTCGAGCCGCCTTCCATCCGGACGTGCACTTGCGGGCGCTCGTGCCTTCGGGCTTCAAGGAGAGCCTCGGTTCGGACGCAGTCGCAGCCCGGATGGAATCCTGGTTCGCCGAAGCAGAGAGCCTCACCATTGTTTCGAAGAACGTGTCCCATGTCTCCGACCGCCTCCGCGTTCACTATCGTTTCGGCGAGCACTACTCGGATGGCGACTCGGAAATCATCGAACAGGACGCCTATTGCGGGGTCCGCGAGGGTCGTATCGATTCAATCGACCTCCTCTGCTCGGGGCATCTGCCCGGACCAGCGAGCCCGGGGAAGGACGTACGGCGATTTGACGCGGGAGAGCTCGGATGTGGGAGCGGGCTTCCCGAGGAGTTCCGCCGCCAAATCAACGCCCTTCCGGTCGGCGGTGTCCTCGAAACGTCTGCCCGAGATCCGGCAGCCAAGGAAGACTTGCCGGCCCTGGCACGCATGCTAGGCCACCAGGTGCTCTCCGTGACGACGTCCCCTGAGGGCCAGACCACCGTCATCGTGAAACGGGCGCGGTGAGTCCATTGGAGAGTCTCCGACGCCCGCTTCGGTCCCGCCGGATTCGATCCTCTGAATCGACAGACCTCAAGTCCCTTGCTCACCTGCACCCTGTGGACGATCCTGGGCTCAATGTGCGGGGTAGCGGTCGGGGTGGGATTCGAACGCACGAACAGCGAATCGGTTCAACTCTCGACGCACACACCCCACTCGGCGACACTACCCGCCTTTGCGAAAATCGCGCCCACGGAGCACTCGGCCAGGGAGAGCCCGATGACAGAGGTGCGGGCTATGAGCCAAGTTGAGGCTTCGGGAATCGTCGAAGCCGGGAGGCGGGAACTGTTCTACTACGCCGACTGGTGCTACAACGTTCCCGAGTGGTTCGCCCCGGTCCGGAAGACGCGGATCCTCCAGCTGCCCGACTCGGCGGGTCTGGGTAAGGTCACCCACTACACCGGCAGACTCCTAGGACGTGACATGGAGTGGCAAGCGCAATCCGTCGAGTGGAAGGAGGATGAGATCTGGATGATGAGGGCCTCCCAGGGGATGCCCGCCAAAATGAACATGCAAATCCGATTCCGGTTCGAGACCGTGGAGACGGGCAAGACCAAGGTGACCTGCTGGGTCGGATATCACGCGCCCTACTCCCTGCTGGGTGCCGTCATCGACCGGTTCTATCTGCGAAAGGAGGCGGTGCGGCTGGCCAATCTTGCCATCAAAGGAATGCAGAGGATCGCCGAGCAGCACCGGGTGCAACCTGTCGACTTGGAGTTCGAGAAGCGAAAGGCGGACCATCCGGGGTACGGTATCGGAACCCTCGAGACGAGGACGTCGGCCCGCGCAGGGGAACGAAACGGGGAATGACCGAAAAACCTGGAGGCGCCCCGGTCGCGAGGCGTTTCACCCGGTTGGGTGGGCGGGATAGCCCCCAGCAGGGCCTGTGCCGTATACCTCTGTTCAGTCGGCCGCGACGCTACGACTCCTTGACTGCAACCTTCAGCATTTCCCGGCAGAACGCAGGCAAGTCCATCGGATACCGCGACGTGACAAGATTGCCGTCCACGACGACCTCGTCGTCCTCCCACTTCCCGCCCGCCCTCTGGATTTCGTCGGGCACGCCGTCGTGCCAGTAGGACGTCAGGCGTCGTCCCTTGACGAGGTCGGCGGAGACGAGCGTCCACGGCCCGTGGCAGATGGAGGCAATGGGCTTGTTCTTCGCCACGAAGGAACGGGCGATCTCCTGCGCCCGCTTGAGCTTGCGCACCGTGGCGGGCGCGCCGTCGGGGAACCCGCCAGGGATGAGGAGGAGATCGTACTCGTCGGGATCGACCTTGTCGATGGTCTTCGTCGGCTTGAGGTGATACCCGTGCTCCCCGCCGATTGGATCCGGAGTCGGGGCGGCGACGTCCACCTGCCACCCTTCCTCGAGGAGGCGAAACAGCGGGACGAATACTTCCATGTCTTCGAACTTGTCGGCGGTAAGGATGACCGCCTTGCGCACTCGGTTGGCGGGTATGCAGATGGCCCCCGCCCCCTCAGCGATGCGGGGTATATCAAGATGCGGGGCCGTTGGCCAGGCGGGTGCATCGCACCGATGGGCCTGGCTCGCATGCCACCTGGGCAAAACGCCCCGGTCGGGATTCGAACCCGAGCACCCGGCTCGACAGGCCGGGATCATAG
>CAZJIP010000165.1:0-4736 GCA_964546105.1 uncultured Methanomassiliicoccales archaeon | reverse complement strand
ACCCGGGAGGCGCCCCCGGTTCGGCTACCCAGGGGCAGTCCGGCGTGGCCGTCGACCTCCTCCAGCTGTCGACGAACGGCGCGGCGATAGTGGTCTCCTCCATCGGCGTGACATTTGCCGGGACGGGGACCCCGAGCGACGTGGCCTCCGTTTCCCTCCACCTCGACAACGGCAACGGCGTCTACGACCCGACCCAAGACCCCCTCCTCGGCAGCGCCACCGCGTTCTCGGCCGGCGGGGTCGCGACGTTCACGGGCCTGAACGTCGCGGTGGACTCGGCGGGTCGCTCCGTGTGGATCGTGTACGACATCTCCCCGGGCGCGACCGTCGGCGACCGCGTGGGTTCCTCCCTGCCCACGAACGCGTCCGTGACGGCTTCGGGGGGTTCCGTGTACGGAGGGACCTTCCCGCTCGACTCGGGACTCGTCCGCATTACAGGGCCGACCCTCACCGTCGTGGGGAGAAACCTCGCCCCGGCCCAGGCGGTCCAAGGCCGATTGAACTTGCCCATGCTCGAGCTCAGCCTATCCGTGAACTTCGGCCAATCCTTGGTGAGCGGCATCCGCATCGACAAGCGGGGGACGTCGACGCTTGACTCCGACATCCCCCTCGCCAAGATCTGGCTCGACAACGGGGACGGCATCTTCGACACGGGCGATCTTCTCCTGGGAAGCCAGGGCTTCGTCGGCGGCACGACGGTCATCGGAGGCCTCGGCCTCTCCGTCGGCGCCTCCTCGCCGCGAACGCTGTTCATCACCTACGACGTATCGCCCACGGCGACCACGGGGGTGACCGTTTCCGCACGGCTCCCGTCGGCGGCGTACGTCTCCGTGGATGCGTCCTCGACCGTCAGCCCTGACACCTTCCCGATTGCCTCGGCCGCGGTGCTGATCACCGCGCCGGGCTCGGGGGCCTACCTGACGGTCGGGAGCGCGGACATGGCCCAGTGGACCCCGCAGGTGTACAAAGGTCAGACCGGCGTGGCCATGGAGAAACTCTACCTCAGCGTGGACCAGAACTCCGGGACCGTCACCGGAATGCGGGTGAACAAGATCGGAACGAGCACGCAGGACGCCGACGTGGCCGCCCTCGAGCTGTACCGCGACTCGGATGGCAACGGGAACTTCAGCCCGGCGGACCAGCTGCTCGCGAGCACGACGTTCGTCGGTGGCATCGCGGTGTTCGGGTCCCTGAACATCGTCGTGTCCCTGAACCAGCCCGTGATGCTGTTCTTGGTGATCGACATCAGCCCCTCCGCGAGCACCGGCAAGACCGTGGCCCTGTACCTGGGGAACCACGTGAATGTGGTGGCGAACGCCACGACGACCGTGGATCCAAACTCCTTCCCGATCACGTCGAGCGCCGTGACGATTGTCGGGGCGTCGATTCGCGGCACCGTGACGGACTCGAACGGCAGCCCCATCGCCAACGCGACCGTGGCCATCCCTCAGCTCAACCTGACCACGACGACGGACGCCAAGGGGAACTATTCGTTCTCGAACCTCCCCCTCGGGGCGTGGCTCGTGGTCGTCCGGGATACCGGGTACAACGGCCAGAACCGGAGCGCGAACCTGACCGCAGCCCGCCCTAACGGCGTCCTGGACTTCACGCTGACCCCGGTGCCGTCGGGCCTCTCCCCCGCCATGGGCCTCATCGCGATCGTCGGCGGTGGCCTCCTCGCGATCCTCCTGCTCGGTCTCCTGCTGTTCCTCGTCGTCCGCAGGCGCAGCCATTGCCCGGTTTGCGGGAAACCAAAAGCGCGAGACGAGGAGGTCTGCCCCGAGTGTCGCGCCAAGGGCTTCCGATCGCCGAGAGACACTCCGCCGAACCCGCCTCCGGCGTCCGGATCGCCACCGCCGGTCCCGCCCTCGCCCTCGGTGCCCCCGCCGACATCCGGACCCAACGACGAGGAACTGTAGACCCCCGGGTCTCACGGAGGGCCTCCGCGGCCCTCCCCCTTTCCTCTTTCCCCATCGTTACGTAGGGTTGGCACGGATTCGTTTTATACCTTGCCGCCGTTCGCATCGTCATACGATATCATGCAAACGGTCGAGGACGAACTCGAGACGTTCCGTGTGCGCACGAAGAAATCGGCGAAAGCGTTCGAGGCGGCCAAGCGGCACATCCCGTTCGGCGTGAACAGCAACTACCGCCTCCTGGACCCCTACCCCATCTACGTCCATCGTGCGAAGGGGAGCCGGATCTGGGACGTCGATGGCAACGAGTATGTCGACTTCAACATGGCCTTCGGCGCCCTGGTCGCGGGGCATAGTCACCCCGTCCTCACGAAGGCGATGAAGGAGCGCGTGGCCAATGGCACGATCTTCGGCTTCGAGGGGGACGAGGCCGCGCCCCTCGCGGACCACCTGTGCAAGCGCTTCGCGATCGACCGGATCAAGTTCTCGAACACGGGCCTGGAGGCGACCTTGTTCTCCATCCGCCTGGCCCGCGGCGTGACCGGCCGCTCGAAGATCCTGAAGTTCGAGGGCTGCTACCACGGGAGCCACGACTCCCTGATGGTCTCCATCAAACCCACGCCGGAGAGGCAGGGCGACCCGCGGCGGCCCACGCCCGTGCCCTCTTCCAAGGGCCTCCTGCCCGAGCTCACGAAGAACACGGTCATCGCGCCCTTCAACGACTTGGACGCCACGGCGGCCCTGGTCCGCGAGAACGCGGACGACTTGGCGGGGATCATCCTGGAGCCGGTCCCCATGAACATGGGATTCATCCTGCCGAAATCCGGGTTCCTCCCGGGACTCCGGGAACTCGCGGACGAGACGGGCGCGGTCCTCATCTTCGACGAGGTCAAGACGTGCGGCAAGTGGTACGGGGGCGCGGAGGAGGCCTTCGGCGTCGCGCCGGACCTCAAGGTCTTCGGCAAGGCCATTGGGGGCGGCTACCCCCTGAGCGCGGTCGGCGGCAAGGCGGAGATCATGGACCAGGTCGTCCCGGGCCAGATCGCCCACGCGGGGACGTTCAACGCGAACCCCCTGGCCATCACTGCGGGTCTCGTGGCGACGACCAAGATCCTGACGCCCGCGGGCATGAAGCACGCCCAGGCCATCGGCAACAGCCTGGCCAAGGGCTACATCGAGACGATCGAGGACCACGAGCTCTTCATGAAGGTCCAGTACTCCGGAATCAGCGGCACGGTGCACTTCACGCACCACCCCGTCGTGGACTGGCGCTCCTTCCAGGGCGTCGACGTGGGCCGGTGGTGGGGCTACAACACGGCCATGCTGAACCGCGGCATCATCCCCATGGCGACGGGGCCCGACGAGCAGTGGACGTGCTCCGTGCAGCACACGAAGGCGGACGTGGACGAGCACCTGGACGCCTTCGAGGAGGTTGCGGAGATGATCAAGCAGCGGCAGGCCGAGATGCCGCTCGTCGAGGCGATCTGAGGCGAGAATGAAGCTGACCCCGGAGGCGGCTCGGTCTACTCTCCGTCGGAGCGCGACCGTATTCCTCGCGGCCGTGGTCGCCCTCGTCTTCGGGGTCGGGTTCGGGTACGAGACTCTATTCTTCCTATGGGGAAATCCGGGCTTCTCCGTCGGGGTGTGGGTTCTCTACCTGGTGGGCTTCGCGGCCTTCCTCGCGGTGACTTCTGTCCTCTCTAAGAACACCAGGGCCGCGGCCCGGTGAGGAGGTCTAGTGGCATGCCTCGCCGCAAATACGGACGGATGGTCAAGCCGATGCCCGCCCAGGTGAAGCCCGAAAAGTGCCGTTTCTGCAAGGCGGGGAGACCGTGCCCCGTGCACAAGAAGGACGGAACTAGCTCTTCGTCCCCGTGACCAGGCAAGCGGCCCAGCTCAGCCGTTCGTACGACGCGAGGCGGAGCCCTGTCCGCTCCATGAAACCTGCATACTCGGCCCGCGAGTAGATGGGCACAAAGGGCGCGAGGGCCCACGTGGCCGGTGAGAGGATGACCACGGTCCCTCCCGTGCGCAGGAGGCGCGCCGCGGTGGCCATCCCTTCCTGGGGATTCGGAAGGTAGTAGAACGAGCCCGCGAGGACTACGGCATCGAACGAGCCATCACGGAGCGGCGGCCGTATGAAGTCGGCGCGGAGGAGGTAGCCGCGGTACTTCGCCCGCCGCAGCATCTCCGTGGACAGGTCGATCCCCACGGCATCCGCCAGATGACCCGTCGTGAAGCCCGTGCCCACGCCGACGTCGAGCACACGACCATGCAGATTCGAACGGACCTTCGCGAGCCATGCGGGCTTGTAGATCCTCGCGTTGATCCAATCGTAGGCGGGCGCGAGCCCGTCGAAGAACCGACGCGCGCGGCGAGAACCGGAAATCAGCGGCACCGGCGTCCCCGAAGGGCCGCGGGAACTTCAAGGCGAGCCCTCAGGCTTCCTGGTATATCCGCATCATGACGCGGGGGAAGAAGCCGAATCCCCGCGGCGCGACGCACTTCTCCTGCATGAAGTACGTGCACGTGTGGCAGCAGTCGCGGAGGCCCACGGGCTCATGTCGCGGCGGGCAGGCGTACTCGCAGGGCATCCTACCATCATGAGGGAATGCCCGGGTGTAGATTCTTCGTACATACAACCCACATTGTGGAGTAAGAATCGAAAGGGGGATAGGGTTATATCCGGAACGAGGGACTCGACGCGCGGCCGGCGTGCGCGGTGCGATCGGAGGCCCTGAGGTACCTTCGCACGACGGCCAAACCCCGGATGCGCGTTCGGATGACGAAAGTCGCAATGGTTGGAGCGGGGCAGCGCCG
>CAZJIP010000164.1:0-4761 GCA_964546105.1 uncultured Methanomassiliicoccales archaeon | reverse complement strand
TTGCTAATCCAGTGCGCTCTGCGCCCGGGGGTTCAAATCCCCCTCCCCGCGCGCGTTCCCTCAGAGACTCTATGACCCCGCGCCGCCATGCCGTCCGGCCTATCACGGGGGAGAGTCCATGAAGAACATCGACCGCACGCACGTCGAGCGCCTCCTGGCCAAGGAGCAGGGACGATTCGTCCGCGACCATCCGAAATCCCGGAAGCTGTTCGAGCGCGCCCGGAAGACGCTCATCGGCGGCGTGCCCATGAACTGGATGGTCGAGTGGCCCGGGCCGTTCCCCCTGTTCATGAAGGAGGCGCGGGGCGCGACGATCACGGACGTCGAGGGCCACCGGTACGTTGACTTCTGCCTCGGCGACACGGGGGCCATGTTCGGGCACTCGCCCCCCGCGACGGTCGCGGCGGCCGCGCGCCAGCTGCGGAAGGGGATCACGACCATGCTGCCGACGGAGGATTCCATCGCGGTCGGCCAGGAGCTCGCCAAGCGCTTTGGCGTCCCGTACTGGCAGATCGCGATGACCGCGACGGACGCGAACCGCTTCGCCCTCCGGATGGCGCGGGAGGCCACGGGTCGCCGCAAGATCCTCGTCTTCAACGGATGCTACCACGGGACCGTGGACGAGGCGCTCGTCCGCCTCTTAGACGGCCGCGTGGTCCCGCGGGAAGGGGCCATGCCGCCTCCCGTGGACCCGGACCTCACGACCCGCGTGATCGAGTTCAACGATCTGCCCATGCTCGAGGCGGCCCTCGCGCCGCGGGACGTCGCCGCGGTGCTCATGGAGCCCGCACTGACGAACTGCGGGATCGTCCTCCCGGAGCCCGGGTACCTGGAGGGCGTGCGGGAGCTCACGCAACGCACGGGGACCGTCTGGATCATCGACGAGACCCACACGTGGTGCGCGGGACCCGGCGGCTACACCGCGGCCCACAAGCTCAAACCCGACATGGTGACGTTGGGCAAACCTGTGGCCGGAGGCATCCCGGCCGCCGCGTTCGGCGCGAGCCCGGAGATCTTCGACAAGACAATCGCGAACATGCTCGCCGAGACCACGGGCGTGAACGGCCTCGGGGGCACGCTCACGGGGAATGCGTTCGCCCTGGCTGCGATGCGCGCGACCCTGGAGAAGGTGATCACGAAGCGCGCGTACGACCGCATGATCCCCTTGGCCACGCGCTGGACCGAGGGCGCGCGGAAGGCCATCGAGGCGACGGGCCTCCCGTGGCACGTGGTCCAACTCGGCGCGCGGGCAGAGTACCGGTTCCGCGCGACGCCGCCCCGGAACGGCGCCGAGGCGAGCGCCGCGAAGGACTCGCTCCTGGACAAGGTGGCGCACCTGATGGCCCTCAATCGCCGCATCCTCCTGACCCCGTTCCACAACATGGCCCTCATGTGCCCCGCGACGACCCGAGCCCAGGTCGACCGCCACACCCGGGTGTTCGGGGAGACCGTGGAGGCCATCGCCGCCTGAGGACCGCAGTCCCATGCAGATCAAGTCCTACGACGAGATCGATCCCGCAGATGCGTTCCATCTGAGTTCGATCGCGTTCGGCTGGACGCTGACCGCCTCTGAGATGCGACGGATCTACAGGCGGGATCCGCGGTATGTGTACGGGCCTCCCGTGTATGCGGTGGACCACGGCAGGGCGCTCGCCCAGGTCGTGCCCATGCGCTTCCCCGTGCGCCTGACCACGGGCGTCGAGGACGTGGGCGGCCTGCAGGGCGTGTGCTCCCTGCCCTCCGTCTGGGGACGCGGGTACGCGCGCCGCCTCATGGAGCACGTGCACGGGTTGTTCCGCGAGGACGGCCTGCGGATCTCCACGCTGACCACGAGTCGGAACATCCGGGGACACCAGGTGTACGGCGGGCTCGGATACGTGGACGTCGCGCCGTTCTTCTCCGGCACACGACCCATCCCGAAGGATCGGCAGGTGCCGTCGGGTCTGGAGGTCCGCCGGGCGCGGAAGGAGGATCTCCCACGCATCCACGAGCTGTACGCCCATGCGACACGTGATCTGCTCGGCTGGACGGAGCGCTCGCCCCTGGAGCTTCCTGCCGCCTTCCGGACGTTCCCCCGGTTCCGGGAACGGTACAAGGTCGCGGTACGAGGCCACCGAATCGTGGGATACCTTCGGTCGCGCCCCGACGGCGGCGTCCTCGTCGAGGAGGTCTGCGCGCCGCGGGAGGAAGACTTTCGTTCGATCGTGGCGGCCATGGAGGCCAAGGTGCGGGGTAGCGTGGCCACCGTGAACTGGATCACCTGCAGCCGAGACCGCGCCCGCTTCCGGGCTCTCGGCTATCGCGTCGACCAAATCTCCGACACCACGATGGCGGTCGCCCTGACGAGGAGAGCGAGGACGCGGGACCTGCCCCGCCTCTTCGGCGGCACGAGCTGGCGGTTCGTCCAGTATCCGACGGACGATTTCTAGGGGATCGATGAGCCGGCTCCCGACATGCCTTAGTAGTCAGGATGTACATGACCTCTTCCGGCAGGGGATGCGGGCCTTCGTCCTCGTCAAGGTGAAGACGGGCATGGAACACGAGTCGCTAGATGCCTTTCGGAGCATCGCGAGCCTCGAGGAGATCCATTCCCTCTTCGGAGAGTACGACTACATCCTGACCCTCCAGGCTGCGGACACGGTGACCCTCGCCCGGCTGATCACGACGCGAATCCGGAAGACGCCCGGCGTGCTCCAGACCACTACGCTCCTGGAAGCGCCGTTCGCGTGACCTAGAGGGCCAGCCTGCCGATGGCGGTCATATCAACCTGGTTTAAGGTTAATTTTTGAGGCTCACCCAAACCGTCCGCGTGGTGTCCCCGCAGCCCAGGTCAGTGCAGCGGGAACGCCGTCTCCCCCGCGCGAACCGGGACCGTCAGCCAGTTCTCCTTGGGCGGGAAGGGGCACACGTAGTCGTCGCTGTAGGCGCAGTACGGATTGTAGGCCAGGTTGAAGTCGAGCACCTGCTCGCCGGACGGATCCTCCTCGAGGTCCAGGTAGCGCGCTGCACCGTAGGACTCCTTCCCCGAAGTGGCGTCCCGGAAGGGCACAAACAGGGACGCGTCTTCGTGGTGGTGTCCGGGCTGCCGAGCGGACTTGTAGGCGTGGAGGCGCTGCTTCACGCCGTCAATCTCGAAGTCGAAGTAGCCGTAGCGGACCATGGGCCGCGGGATGCCCTTGGACGTGGCCAGGGTGACCGGCTCGGGATTCGGCAACCGGGTCAGCCGCAGCCGGAGGCGGTACTTCGGGTCCGGGGGAAAGTAGGACAGCCCGGCGAAGCCCGCACGGATCTCCGGCGGGATGGGCGAGTCGGGGTCCGCCCGGAAGTAGTAGTCCTTCTCCTTGCGCTGGAGCTCCAGGTCGCGGACGTAGTCGGCGGAGGAGGGGTCGCGGGCCATCGGAATCCTCAGACCGCCCCAGCAGGATAAGGCTGCGCCTTAGAGAGAGTAGAGGTCCATCTTGGCCTTCGCGAGCAGCTCCTTCTCCGTGGGGCCCAGGTGGGAGAGGGGGACCTTCGCGTCGACCAGCTGGACGATCGAGGTGGCGGCCGCGATCTTCTGAACCTGGGCCGCCCTCTTGATCAGGTCCGCGGCAAGTCGCGCCTTGAGCTTGGAAAGGCCTGCGTCTTCGGGCGCGATTCCGAACATCTCCTCGAGGAGTTTGAGGGAATCCTCAAAGCGCCCCTGCTTCACCAGAGACCGCACCGCACGCTCGAGCATGGTGAACCGATGCACAGTCCCGGCATCCAGGGGCATCGGCCCCTCCAAGGATACGGAGGCGCTTATGCCTTGCGCGCGTCAATAGCGGGGCATCTCGGGGTCGATCCGGTCTGCCCACTCGTCGATCCCGCCCGCCAGGTTCTTCACCTTGCGGAAGCCCAGCTCGCGCAGGAAGTTCGTGATCCGCGCGGACCGCACGCCGCTCTTGCAGTACACGACGATCTCGTCCGCCGTGCTCAGCTCGTTCACGCGGCCGGGCACCTGGCCTACGGGCATGAGGATCGCGCCATCCAGGCGGTTGATCTCGTACTCCAGGGGCTCGCGGACGTCCAAGAGAACCACATTCCCGCCGTTGTCCAGCTTCGCCCTGAGCTGCTCGGGCGTGATCTGGAACTCCTCGCTCACCTGCTCGCTTGGCGCGTTCAGGCCGCAGAACTCCTCGTAGTCGATGAGTTCCTTGACCGTGGGGTGCGTGCCGCAGATGGGGCAGTCCGGGTTCTTGCGCAGCTTGAGCTCACGAAACTTCATCCGCAGCGCGTCGAAGACCAGGAGGCGGCCGACCAAGGTGTCGCCCTTCCCCAGGAGAACCTTGATCGCCTCGATGGCCTGGATGGATCCGACGATGCCCGGGAGGACGCCGAGGACGCCACCCTCCGCGCACGATGGCACGAGCCCGGGCGGCGGCGGCTCTGCGTAGAGGCAACGGTAGCAGGGACCCTTGGCGGCCCAGAACACGCTCGCCTGGCCCTCGAACCGGAAGATGGAGCCGTAGACGTTCGGCTTTCCCAGGAGGACGGCCGCGTCGTTCACCAGGTAGCGGGTGGGGAAGTTGTCCGTCCCGTCGATCACGACGTCGTAGTCCTTGAGGATGCCTAGGGCGTTCTCCGAGGTCAGGCGCTCCTCGTAGGTCCGCACGTCCACATTCGGGTTGATGGCCTGAATTCGCTCCTTGGCGACCTCGAGCTTCTTGCGGCCGATGTCCTTCGTGCCGTACATGACCTGCCGCTGGAGGTTCGTCACGTCGATCGTGTCGAAGTCCACGA
>CAZJIP010000163.1:0-4807 GCA_964546105.1 uncultured Methanomassiliicoccales archaeon | reverse complement strand
TTGAACGTCCACCACGCCCCCTCGATGTACTCGTTCTTGACCGTCAGGTAGGGCCTCTCCCAATCGAGCCACACGCCGAGGGACTGGAACTGGACGTTCATCTTGCCAAGCAGCCCCATCGCGAAGTCGCGGCACGCGTTCACGAACCTCTCGATTCCGAGTTCCTCAATCTCCTTCTTGTTCGTGATCCCCAGGGTCTTCTCGACCTGGACCTCGGTCGGCAGGCCGTGCATGTCGTAGCCGGGTTGGTCCCGCACGTGGTATCCCTGCATCCGCCGCCAGCGGACCACGGCGTCCTTCACCGTCTTGTTCAGGACTTGGCCCAGGTGGATGGAGCCCGTCGTGTACGGCGGGCCGTCGCAGAAGTAGAAGTCCTTCCCCTTCTCGCGGGCTGCGACGGTCTTCGAATAGACCTTGGCCCGCGACCAGAATTCCTGGACCGATTGCTCCAACTCGAGGGGCTTGTACTCGCTGTCCGCCTGCTTGATCATCGCAGCCCCCTCCCGGGGGAAACGCGGCGACCGCGGAGCTTTCTCATCGCCCTGCGGCAGCTGGAGGTCCCATCCGGGACGGTCTATTAAAACATGCGGCGCCCCGGACGGCTGAGGCGAGGGCCGGGAGCGAGATTTGGACTCGCGTCAAGGGATCCACAGTCCCCTAGCATAACCAGGCTAGCCCATCCCGGCCGCGCGCGGCCGATACGGCGGGGCCTTTATAGGATTTTGGTCCGGTCCTCCGTCTTGAGAGTCTGGACCGATCCCCGGACCAGAAGGAATGCGTAGAGGATCACGACGATTCCAACTATCATCCCGACGAGGAAGGCCAAGGCGTAGTCCGTCACGAGCCACACGCCGAGCCCGCTCGCGAAGAGGACCACGATGCCGACGACGCCCAATCGCAGACTCAGCCGCGCCTTCCCTTGCGCCTCTTCTCGGACCGCCTGCTGGCGTTCCAGGTATGACGCTCGCGGCGTGGCCATCGTTCCTGCATTCCACGAATCGTATTTGACCTCTCCCCGGGGCGCCGGGCCTCGGTACACAAACATCAAGTAGACCGCCAAGAATCGACCGACCATGGCCGGAAAGCGCGACCTCCTCTCCATGCTCGACGTGGAGAAGGACCTCATCGGGATCCTAGAACTCGCGGCGAGCATCAAGAACCGCACGAAGGCCGGGGAACCCTACGAGCCCCTGCGCGGCAAGAGCCTGGCCATGATCTTCGAGAAGTCCTCCACGCGCACGCGTGTTTCGTTCGAGGTCGGCATGACCCAGCTCGGAGGCCACGCGCTGTTCCTCTCGCCCAACGACCTGCAGATCGGCCGCGGCGAGACCATCGCGGACACGGCCCGCGTCCTCAGCCGTCTCGTGGACGGCATCATGTACCGCGCGTACAAGAACGAGAATATGCGGGAACTCGCTAAGCACGCCACGGTGCCCGTAATCAACGGGCTGGACGACAAGGAGCATCCCTGCCAGATCGTCACGGACCTCCTCACGATCCAGGAGCACAAAGGCACCCTGAAGGGGCTCAAGCTCGCTTACGTCGGCGACGGGAACAACGTGTGCAACAGCCTCCTCCTCGGCTGCGCGGAGGTCGGGATGCACATGACCGCAGGCGTACCCAAGGGCTACGAGCCGGATCCCCGGCTCCTCTCCGAGGCGCGCCGCATCGCCATGACCACGGATGCCAGGATCGAGATCGTGCACGGTCCCGCGGAGGCCGCGCGGCACGCCGACGTGCTCTACACGGACGTATGGGTCTCCATGGGCATGGAGAAAGAGCAGGAGGAGCGCGAGCGGATCTTCCTCCCCTACCAAGTCAACGCGCGCCTCGTCGCCGCCGCCAAGGAAGATGCGGTGGTCATGCACTGCCTCCCCGCCCACCGCGGCCTCGAAATCACGGACGACGTGGTGGACGGACCCCAGAGCATTGTCTTCGACCAAGCGGAGAACCGGCTGCACGCGCAGAAGGCCGTCCTGGTCCGATTGCTCGGAAGGGAGTGAGTTCTCGCGGCAAGCTGTAAATAGAGCTTGAATCTTGGCGGGCCAGATGGCCCTCGGCCGGAAGGAACTCCGCGCGCTCGCCGTCGCGTTGGTCTTGCTGGCCGCGGTCACCGTGGTTTTCGCTCCCACCGCCGCGTTCACTGCCGGCTACCTCGCCTTGCTGGCCGTCTTCTCCACGATCCGGATGTCGCTCGCCTTCCTTCTCTCCCTGGTCTTCGCCATCGCCTACGGGACCGCGGCGGCGACGAGCAAGCGCGCAGGCGAGTTCCTCATCCCGATCCTGGACATCCTGCAGTCCGTGCCCATCCTGGCCTTCTTTCCGCCGGCCCTCCTGTTCTTCTACTACTCCCTCGGCGGGAGCGCCCTAGGCGAGGAGATCGCGGTCATCTTCCTCATCTTCACGAGCATGTCGTGGAACATGGCCTTCGGCGTGTACGAGGCTCTCACGACACTTCCCGCGGATCTCCGGGAGGCCGCCACGGTCTTCGGGGTCCGCGACTGGCTGCGGTTCCGCCGCCTGTTCTTCCCGGCCACGATTCCGAAGCTCGTGTATAACTCCATGCTCTCCTGGACGGTCGGCTGGTTCTACCTCGTCGCGAGCGAAGCCATCACCTCCGGGGGGCTCAACATGCCCATCGAGCGGCCCGGCCTGGGTTCCTTCATCTACCATGCGGGCCAGCGCGGTGACGTCGCATCAATTGTCGTCGGCATCGGCGTCCTCGCCATCGTCGTGCTCCTGCTCGACACCTTCCTCTGGCGCCCCCTGAGCGTCTGGTCCGAGCGGTTCCGCATGGAGCAGACGGCGGGAGGCCCCGTGGCGCGCGTCGCGTGGGGTTACGAGCGCCTGCGGTGGCTGCCGCGATTCCCGCGCATCCGACGGTGGATCAGCGCACGCATGGCCCCGCTCGCGCACGGATGGAACCGCGCAGCGACGCCGCTGGACCGGTTCTACGTCTCCCATCCGCAGGTCATCCGGACCGTGCGGTGGGTGGACCTGAGCATGTTCATCGTCATCCTGGTCTCCGTGGTCGTGACCGGCGTGCTCGGCATCCTGGCAATCTTCCTGGCTCCCCTGCCGGCGCTGGCGACCGAAATCCCGGTCGCCGTGGTCGCGTCCCTGGGGCGGCTGGCCCTCGCCTACGCCGTGGCGCTCGGATGGACCATTCCGGTGGCCGCGTGGGTCGCCTACAACGAGCGGGCGTCCCGCTTCATCACCCCCGTCCTCGAGGTGGTCGCGTCCATCCCTGCCACGGCCCTGTTCCCCCTGATCATTGCGTTCGCCGTGCTGGCCGTGGGCGCGTTCGGCCTGGAGGCGGAACTGGCCGCCTTCCTGGTCTCCCTCTTCGCCATGCAGTGGTATCTCCTCTTCAACCTAATCGCGGGCATGCGGAGCATCCCCGGCGACATGCGCGAGGCTGCGCAGGTCTTCGGTCTCCGCGGGCGGACGTACTGGAGGCGGGTGCTGCTGCCCGCCATGATGCCCTCGTTGCTCACGGGGAGCATCACGGCCTGGGGCGCGGGCTGGAACGCGCTCATCGTGGCGGAGTACATCTCCTACGCAGGCCATGTGTACCAGGTGGGCGCGGGCATCGGCTACCTCATCGCGTACGCCACGTACACAGTGAACCAGGGCACGCTCCTGCTGCTATCCGTCCTGGCCCTCGTCCTGGTCGTCCTGGCGATGAACAAGCTTTTGTGGCGCCCCATCATTAAGCGCGCTTCGACTCGCTTCCGGATTGAGATCCAATGAACGACGGCCATGCCATCCTCCAGATTGAGCACGTCTCCAAGTCGTACTCGGAGAACGGGAAGGAGTTCCACGTGCTCGAGGACATCAACTTCGAGGTCCGCGAGCGGGACTTCATCTGCATCGTCGGGCCGTCGGGATGCGGGAAGTCCACGTTGCTCCGGGAGATCGTGGGGCTGGACCGGCCGACGAGCGGCGAGATCCTATTCGAAGGGGCGCCGGTCCGCGCGGAGGACACGCGGATCTCCATGGTGTTCCAGTCCTTCGCGCTCTTCCCCTGGCTGACCGTTACCCAGAACGTGGAGCTGGGCCTCGAGGCGCACAAGGTCCCCGAGGCGGAGCGGCGGTCCAAGGCGAAGAAGTACATCGATGCGGTCGGCCTGACCGGGTTCGAGAACGCGTATCCCCGCGAACTGAGCGGGGGGATGAAGCAGCGCGTCGGGATTGCCCGGGCCTTGGTCATGGATCCCGTGCTCCTGTGCATGGACGAACCCTTCTCAGCCTTGGACGCGCTGACTGCGCAGAACCTGCGGGACGAGATCCTGCAGCTCTGGACGAACCCCAACCTGCCCCCGGCCGCGGTCCTCATGGTCACCCACAGCATCGACGAGGCCGTCTACCTCGCGGACCGGGTCGTGGCCCTCTCGCCGCGCCCGGGCCGGATCGTGAAGGTGGAGCAGATTGACCTGCCCCGGCCGCGTAACCGAAAGGAACCCGAGTTCTACGGCTGGGTGGACGAAATCTATTCATTGATCGTGTAGGGAGGACCAACAAATGCCTAATAGTCCGCAGGTGAATGGTGGCTCGAAGTCTTTGGTCGACATGCACCCCATCGCCAAAGTCTCCGTGGGCCAAATCCTCGGCCTCGTGGAGGCGATTGACGAGGTCGGAGGTTCCGCGGACGTGGCGACCATCTCCCAGGAAGTCGAGATGGACATCGACCGACTCGGCCCTATCATCGATGCCGCGGAACTCCTGAATTTCGTCTCGGTCCATGAGGGCGACCTCACGATCACGGACCTGAGCCGCAAGGTCCTCCACGCGGACGTCCGGGAGC
>CAZJIP010000162.1:0-4820 GCA_964546105.1 uncultured Methanomassiliicoccales archaeon | reverse complement strand
GTGGTCATGCCCATGGAGACGAAGTCCTCCTGGTCCGCTGCCGCGGGAATGGACAGCGTCGCAGCAGGAGCCGCGAGAATGCGGTTCTCCGAGACAAGTGCGCCGGCCGTGTACTGGGAGAGCATGAGCCCGGAGAACATCCCCGCGCCCTTGGTCAGGAACGCAGGTAACCCGGCGGAGAGGTGCGGGTTCATGAGGCGGTTCGTCCGCCGCTCGGAGAGGACCCCTACGGTGGTCACCGCCATGCCCAGCACCTCGAGCGCGAAGGCCATGGGCGTGCCCTGGAAGTTGGCGCCCGTGAGCACGAGTTCCTCGTCCGGGAAGAACGTGGGATTGTCGGCCGCGTGGTTGAGCTCGATCTCGAGCATGTATCGCGTCCACCCGAGCGCGTCCTTCGCGGCGCCGATGACCTGCGGGCTCGATCGCAGGGAGTACGCGTCCTGCAACTTCTTCCCTGGTCGCTTCAGCAGCTCGGAACCCTCCGTGATTTTCCGGATGTTTTCCGCGCAGGCTTGCGCGCCTGGGTACCCCCGCACCTCATGGATGCGCGCGTCGTACGCCTTCATGTTCGCGTTGAGGGCTTCCAGGGTCATCGCCAGCGCGACTTCTTGGGTCTTTAGCCAGCGCTCCGCGTCGACGAGCTGGATGCAGCCCGCGCCCGCGATTACGTTGGAGCCGTTGATCGCAGCGAGGCCATCCCGCTCCCGGAACGGGATGGGGCTGAGTCCGGCCGCCTCCAGCGCCTCGGCGCCGGGCAGCCGCTTCCCAAGGTAGAACGCCTCCCCCTCGCCCATGAGGACGAGGGCCATCTGGGCCATGGGGGCCAGGTCGCCACATGCGCCCACGGAGCCCTTCTGGCACATGACCGGATTGACGCCGCGGTTCAGCATCTCGATCTGGAGCTCCACGAGCTCACGGCGAATGCCCGAGTGGCCCCAGCAATGCGTGTTCAGCCGGGAGAGCATGGCCGCGCGTGCGTCCTCTTCGGACATGGGCTCCCCGACGCCCGCCGCGTGGGAGTAGACCAGGTACCGCTGGTACTTCCCCACCTGCTCCGCATTGAGGACGACCTCGGACAGCTCGCCAATCCCCGTGTTCACTCCGTACATGATTTCCTTAGCGGCGATTTTCCGCTCCAAGAGGGTGCGGCATTTGTCGATGCGGTCCATCGCGTCTTGGCTGATTGAAATCGGTTCCCCGTCTCTGGCCACTCGGACCACGTCCTCGGCCTTGAGAGAATGCCCGTCCAGTACCACGACCATAAGAGAAACCACCCGCCGTTCCGGACCGTTGGTCGGCCATCGCGAGCGGACGTAAGTACTTTCTCGGGGAGCGACGAAAGCGGACCCGGGGCAACCCCTCTGTGGCACCGGAAGGCGGTGGAGCCGCGGATTACTCGCCTCGGGGCCGGGAACGGTCGCACATGCGGTGGTCGTGTCCGAGCACGTGGTGGAGGCGGCACATCATGCAGGTCATCATCCCGCATTCCATGCACTCAGGGAGGGAGATGAACGGATCGGTGGCCGGGAGAGGAACCCACGGATAGACGGGCGCGCCGCAGCACTCGCAGACGTTCACCGTGAATCCGCGAGGGCGGGCCATGGATGGCTTATCGTCGCGCGAAGCGATAACCGTTCCGACGTCCGGCCCTCGCCTCGGCCTCGCGTAGTCGGACGTGGGAAGAGGCCGCTAGGGAGGACTCGGGTACGATTCCGCGACGCCGCCCATCGGAGACTTCTAGAGCCCGTTCGAGGGCGGTTGGTCCTTCGGCTTCTCCGCCTCGGGCTTTCCCCCGAGCGGGTCGCCTAAAAGCCGAGGGCGCATCCGTCCGCGCGCGGGTCGCTGCCGCCGCAGAGGACGCCCGTCGCGGGGTCGCGGAGGATGACCTGCCCCCGCCCGAAGACCACGCGGTCGTGCCCCGTCACGCGCTCGACGCGGTGTCCGCGGCCCTCCAGCGCCGCCATCGTGGCGTCGGGGATTCCTTCCTCGATCAGCACGGTCCCTCCCGGCTCGCCCTCGTCGAGGCAGATCCGCGGCCGGTCGAGGGCCTCTTGGGGATCGAGGCCTGCGAGGAGGCCCAGGAGCACCTGCACGTGACCCTGGGGTTGCATGAAGCCGCCCATAACGCCGAAGGAGGCGTACAGGGTTCCGTCCTCGCGGGTCGCGAGCGCGGGGATGATCGTGTGGTACGGCCGCTTCCCCGGGGCGAGCGCGTTGGGGTGGCTCGGCTCCAGGGAGAAGTTCGCCCCGCGGTTCTGGAGCGGGAAGCCCGTGCCTTCGGGGACGATCCCCGTGCCGAAGCCCATGTAGTTGCTGTTGATGAAGGAGCAGGCGTTGCCGCTGCCGTCCACGACGCTGAAGTACACCGTGTCGGAACCTGCCTTCGGGATGCCCGGTGCCGCGTGCAGGTTGGCGTTCCGGGGATCGACGAGCGCGGCCCGCTCCTTCCCGTAGTCGCGGCTCAGGAGGGCCTTCGTCGGCACGTCCGTCTTCGCGGGATCCGCCACGTAGCGCCGCGCGTCGGCGAACGCGAGGCGCAAGGACTCGATGATCAGGTGAAGGGCCTCGGCGCTCCGGATGTCCGGGGGCAGATCGAGCTCGGAGAGGATGCTGAGGGCCAGGAGGGCGACAATCCCCTGCCCGTTGGGAGGGCACTCCCACAGCCGCACGCCGCGGTACGGCGTTCTGATGGGCTCCTCCCAGGTGGAGTGGTGGGCCGCGAGGTCCTCCTCGGCCATCACGCCGCCCGAGGCTTGTACGGCCGCCGCGATCCGTTTCGCGATGTCCCCGCGGTAGAACGCGTCCTTCCCGTCTTTCGCGATTGCGCGGAACGTGCGCGCGAGGCCCGGGTTGCGGAAGATTTCGCCTGCGCGAGGGGCGCGGCCGTCGATTAGAAGCTGGGATCCGCCGAAGGCGTGCCGGAGTTGGCGCTCCGCGCCCCCGGCCCAGGAGTAGGCCGTGAGGGGCTCGACCGGGAACCCTTCCTCCGCGAGGCGGATGGGCGTCGCGAGGATGCGGTCCATCTCGAGCGAACCGTGACGGTCGATGAGGTCGCACCAGCCGGCGCAGGCTCCGGGCACCGTGACGTTGTGCGCGTGGAGCGGCGGCAGCATCTGGCGGAAGCCCTGCTCCGCCAGGAGGTCCAGAGTGAGCCGGGAGGGCGCGCGACCCGAGCCGTTCAGCGCGGTCACCTTGCCGGTCGCGCCGTCGTAGCACAGGGCGAAGCAGTCACCGCCGAGTCCCGTGGACGTGGGCTCCGTCAAGGCGAGGGTGGCCGCGGTGGCCACGGCCGCGTCTGCGGCGTTCCCTCCCCGCCGCAGGATTTCCAGTCCCGCCTCCGTGGCGAGCGGCTGGCTCGAGGCCACCATCCCGCGGCGCGCGTACACGGGCGAACGTCGCGAGACGAAGGGCAGCGGGGGTTCGGCCATGGTGGACTCGCGGCCTAGAATCCGCCTCCTGGTATATCCCGTCTCCCTGATTCGACATGCCGCGACGCTCGGTTCGATGCGTATCTACAGGAAGTTTATATCGGGGTCGTTCCCCATCCTATCTCCTCCCCATGGCCATGAAGAAGTGCCCGGTCTGCGGCGTCTCCGTGAAGGTGGAGAACCTCGAGCGCCACGTGCGGAACCAGCACCCGAAGGAGCAGGTGGATCTATCCGAGGAATACACGGAGGAGGACCGCCAGGCGATCAGGGTGCGGAAATCCGGCGGCCAGGTGGGGCTCACCCGCGGCGGACGCCGCCTCCTCGTGGTCGTCGGAATCGTCATCGTCGCGATCGTCGTTCTCGCCTTGCTGCTGCCGTACCTCATTCGTCCAGCCGTGAACCCCGGGTCGATGGCACCCAACTTCACGCTGACCTCCACGGACGGGGTCACGATCACGCTCTCCGCGTGGCGCGGCTATCCTGTGTTGATCGAGTTCATGGACGTGGATTGCCAGTACTGCCAGCAGGAAGCTCCCGTGCTGAGCTCTCTCTATCCCAACTACAGCGCGCGCGGCGTCCGCTTCGTCAGTATCGACATGAACTTCGACGGAGAGCCGGATACACCCGCGCGGATTGCGACGTTCCAGACGAGCTACAACACGCCTTGGCCTTACTGCCTCGACCCCAACGGCTTGAACGGGGTTGGGGCCCAGTATGGCGCGAACTCGACGCCCACGCTGTTCATCATCAACAAGGATGGGACGATCAACGCCAAACTGGTCGGAGCGCAGCCGTCCAGCAATATCGTCGCCGCCTTGAACTCGGCCCTTGGGGGATAGATGGTCCGCGAGCCGTTCTCCCGGGCGGACCTGCTCCTCCTCGGGGCCCTCCTCTCCGTCGCGGGCATTTCCGACTCCGCGTATTTGGTGTGGGAGAAGTACTCCGCCGCGGCCTCCCAGGTCTGCGACCTCAACCCTTTCATCAACTGCACCGTGGTCCAATCCAGCGTCTACTCGTCCTTCTTCGGGATTCCGACGGCCACGCTGGGCCTCGGAGGGTTCCTGGTCCTTCTGGTCCTCTTCATGCTCGCCTTCCGCGGGACCCAACGCCTCGGGCCATGGCCCGTGGACGCTTGGCTCGTGCTGTTCGGTTCTCTTGGTGCGCTGATTGGCCTGGGCCTCTCGTTCCTGGAGGTGTTCGTGATCCGGGCCATTTGCCTCTTCTGCGTGGTCGGCTTCGGGCTGGATCTGGGCGCCTTGGCGATCGCAGTCGTCCTGCGGCGCCGCGCGGCTCCGGCCGCCTGAACCGTTGTCTTTCGACGCGCATCCCTCGCGTGGCGCTACGCGAAGGATTTATGGCGGTGAAGGGTCTGCCTCGGGCGGGGAGGAACCT
>CAZJIP010000161.1:0-4924 GCA_964546105.1 uncultured Methanomassiliicoccales archaeon | reverse complement strand
AAGACCCAGGACGACGAGGTCGGCGACGGCACGACGAGCGCGGTCATCCTGGCGGGCGAGCTGCTCAAGATGGCGGAGAGCCTCATCGAGCAGGAGGTCCACCCGACCATCGTGGTCAACGGCTACCGCATGGCGGCCCAGGAGGCCGTCAGGCGACTCCAGAACATCGCCTTCGATGTCAAGAAGACGGACAAGGAGACCCTGCGCAGCATCGCGCGCACGGCCATGAGCGGCCGGAGCGTCGGGGACAGCGCGGACTTCCTCGCGAACATCGCCGTGGACGCCGTCCTGGCGATCGTCGAGGAGGTCGCGAGCGAACTCCGCGCGGACGTGGACAACATCCTGGTCCAGAAGAAGCACGGCGGCAACATCCGAGAGACCGCTCTCATCGAC
This sequence comes from uncultured Methanomassiliicoccales archaeon, assembly GCA_964546105.1. Lineage (GTDB taxonomy): Archaea > Thermoplasmatota > Thermoplasmata > RBG-16-68-12 > RBG-16-68-12 > RBG-16-68-12. The sequence continues at coordinate 4,531 of CAZJIP010000161.1, read as the reverse complement.
GGCATCGTCCTGGACAAGGAGCGCGTCCACCCGCGCATGCCCAAGTTCGTCCGGGACGCGAAGATTGCGCTGCTCAACCGCGCGCTTGAAGTCAAGAAGACGGAGGTCAGCGAGGAAATCCGCATCCGGGATCCGCACCAGCTCCAGAAGTTCCTCGACGAGGAAGAGAAGGGGCTCAAGACCCTCGTGGACCAGGTCAAGGCCTCGGGTGCGAACGTCGTGCTCTGCCAGAAGGGCATCGATGACCTCGTGCAGCACTACCTGGCCCAGGCGGGCATCTATGCGGTCCGCCGCGTCAAGGAGAGCGACATGAAGAAGCTCGCCAAGGCCACGGGCGGACGGATCATCACGAACTTGGACGACCTCACGGCGAAGGAACTTGGCCACGCGGACCTCGTGGAGGAGCGCAAGGTCGGACCCGACGAGCTCACGTTCGTCACGGGCTGCAAGAGCGCCCGCGCGGTGTCTGTTCTGGTCCGCGGCGGCACGGAGCACGTGGTCGACGAGGTCGAGCGGATCCTCCATGATGCGCTGCGCGTCGTGTCCGCGGCCGTCGAGGACGGCAAGGCCCTGCCCGGTGGCGGCTCCGCGGAGATCGAGCTCTCGCTGGGCCTGAAGGACTACGGGGCCAACGTCGGCGGACGCGAGCAGCTGGCCATCGAGGCGTTCGCGAACGCCTTGGATGTGATCCCGCGGACCCTGGGAGAGAACGCGGGCCTCGACCCCATCGACATCCTGATCAAGCTGCGCGCGGAGCACGGCAAGAAGGCCGGCAAGACCACGGGCGTGAACGTGCTCACGGGCGAGCCCCAGGACATGGTCAAGGCCAACGTGATCGAGCCCCTCCGGGTGAAGACCCAAGCCATCCAGTCCGCGACCGAGGTCGCGGGCATGATCCTGCGGATCGACGACGTCATCGCGTCCAAGAAGACGCCGCCCCCGGCGCCCGGCGCCGGCGGCCACGAGCACGGCGGCGGCATGGGCGGGATGGGCGGCATGCCGCCCGGCATGGGCATGTGACGTCCCGCTAGCTCGAACCCGAATCCGAGGTCGTCAGGCGACTCAGGACCCGCTCCCGCAGATCGCGGGCGACCTCGTCTTCCATCTTCTCGAAGCCCGACTGGACGAGCTCCGTCCAGCTTGTGCCGTCCTTCTCCCGCTCCCGGTAGGGCGCAGCCCGCAGGGAGAACCGCCACGCGACGCCGTCCACGAACACGGTGCGGGGCGGTCGCGCGAAACGGCTCCGGCGGATCTCCACGCGCACGGTCCGACCCGTTTCCACCGCGGCGGCCCTCACGGCCTCCTGGACGTCGTCCATGGGTCGCTCCACGAGGAGGCTAAAGCTCCTCGGCCCGCGGCTCCGCAGCCGTGGCAGGAAGAGGAGGAGGCAGAAGAGCAGGAGGAAGACCCCGGTGCCCAGGAGCACGTCGACTGTGTCCTCCTGCTCCGCACCGTAGACCTCGAAGAGGAGCAGACCCAGGCCGAGGACAACGCAAGCGCCGCCCAAGAGCATGAACAGGATCCGGATGTCGTTCACGTACATCCAGGAGGGCGGGCTCCGGACCTCCGCGGTGGCCGAGGCCATCTCAATCCTCCACGATCAGGGCGCCGAACTTGCCGCGGCTCACCTCGAGCCCGAAGCTCGTGCGCCGCACGAAGCAATCGATGGCCCGGACCGTCTTCCCGACGGCCACCCGGCCCTTTTCCACGAGGGCCACGTCCTCGTCCCACAGGGGCATGCGGCAGAAGCCGGTGTCGTCCCGTAGTTCGAGGTTCACCACGCGCCCCGCCGTGCCGTCCTGCCGCGTGAAGCTCCGCACCGGGGACAGGCCGACCACGTGCGCGCGGAGGTTCGCCTCCGCGCCCTCCTCCAGGTCCTTGATGGACTGGAAGGCCGCGACGCTCCCACCGAGCCGCTCCACGACGACCATGGCCGCGGCATCCTGGTCCAGGAGCCCTCCCCATTCCTCCACGGTAGCCCGGACGCGCGCGTCGAACTCCTCGGGACTCACGCGGTCCTTCACCTTGGCGTAGTGGGCGCGCACGCCGCGGCCGAAGGCGCGGGGACGGGAAAAGGTTTCCCCCGAGGGGGTGGGTCCGGAAGAGTACTTAGGGAGCGTTCTTGGGCGTGGTGCGCCTTCTCCCGCTAACCGATGACCCCCGAGGCCATCTCGGCCCCCTACGAAGGGTTCCGGCAGGGCCTCTGCCGCATCCGCGGATACTGCGTCCAGGACGAGGGGGATCGCATCTCCCTTGCGTTCGAGCCTTGGTTCACGGAGTCGGACCGACCCAACGCGGTCCCATGCCTCCGCCTCGACTTCCGCCGCGCGGGCGGGCGCGTCTTCCTGGAACGCTTCGTCGTGTGCGACGGGATCCGGGAACAGATTGTCGACCTGGACGCGGCCCACGACGCCCTCCAGTCGTGGCTGGACTACGTGTCCCTCTAGGTCGGCGCCGGCCCGGCCCCGAGGAGGGACTCCGCGAGCGAGCGGCGGAAGGCAGCGAGGGCTTTGGCATTCCGGGCCTCTGGGCGGAGCATCAGGAGGGTCCGCTCGGGGACTCCCCTAGCGCCCGGGAGGACGGGCAGTTCGTGCCAGCCAATCGTGCACGCGGGCTTGTCGAGCCGCACGACGGCCACGCACTTCGCGAAGGGACCCTCGCGCTCGGGGACGGGATGCACCGCCTGGCCCGCGGTCGACTTCGCGAGGATGCGCGCGACCGCATCCGCGTCGAGCGGGAGGTGCATGGCCCACAGCGGGCGGCCGACGTACACGAGGGCGACCAGGAGGAGGGGGACGACGGACGCGGCCGCGGCGAGGTACCCCGTAGTGACCATATCGCCGCGGTTCCAGAAGTCGACGGCAAGGTAGGTCAGGACGATTAGCGAGACGAAGAACAGGAGGAAGGCCCACCCCGGGACGCGGCGCGTCCAGGTCGGCCGGGCGATGGGGGTCGCAGCCATGGCCGCCTCACTTGAGCCGGATCGTCTCGAGGTTCATCGGGGCGCGCGTCTCGAGGCCGAACTTCTTGTAGAGGCCCGAGGCGAGGTCCGCGCACTTGAACTCCTCGCCGTGGTTCACGATGATCCGCTCGGGCCGCGGCTCCATGGTGCCCACGAAGTTCAGGAGCTGGAGTCGGTCCGAGTGGCCCGAGAAGCCGTCGATCGTCTCGAGATCCATCTTGATCTGGAGGGTGAGCGGCTGCCCGCGGTCATTCAGGGTGACCTCGCGGGCCTCGCGCTGGATCCGACGGCCGAGGGAGCCCTCGGACTGGAAGCCGACGAAGATCAAGGCGTGGAGTGGGTTGTCCGCCCAGCCCTTGAAGTACTCCAGGACGGGGCCACCGGACATCATGCCGCTCGTCGCGAGGACGATGCACGGTTCCACGTCGTCGATGATGTTGGCCCGCATGTCCGCGGTCTCCACGCGCTTGAAGTAGGGGGACAGGAAGGGATTCTCGCCCGTCTGGAAGATCTCCGTCCGGAGCTGGCTGTTCAGGTACTCCGGGTACGCCGTGTGGATCGCGGTGGCCTCCCAGATCATCCCGTCCAGGTAGATCGGGACCTCGGGAATCTGGTGGTTCTTCATCGCGTCCTGGAGGACCAGCATGACCTCCTGGGACCGCCCCACCGCAAAGACGGGGATCAGGAGCTTACCGCCGCGGTTCAGGACGCGCCGCGCGATCTCCTTGATCTGCTGGGCCGCCTCGTGCCGCGACGGCTGCACGTCGTGGTAGCCGCCGTACGTGGACTCGAGGACCAGGGTCTCCAGCCGCGGGAACTTGTTCACCGCGGGGTTGAAGAGCCACGTCTTCTCGAACTTGATGTCCCCCGACATGGCGATGTTGTAGAGCCCGTCGCCGATGTGGAAGTGCGCGAGTGACGAGCCGAGGATGTGGCCCGCGTTCTGGAACGTCAGGCGGACGTCGGGCGCGATGTCCGTCGTCTCGCCGTACTTCAGGGGGATCGTGTTGGCCACGGCCTTGCGGACGTGCTGGGACTCGTACGCGGATTTGCGGGCCTCTCCCATGGCGACCTTGATGAAGTCGAGCTGGAGGAGGGACATGAGGTCCCGCGTCGGCGGGGTCGTGTAGATCGGTCCCTCGTAGCCGAACTTGTAGAGGGCCGGGACCAGCCCGGAGTGGTCCAGATGCGCGTGGGTGATGACCACCGCGTCGATCGAGGATAGGGGCATGACCTCGGGTGCATTCAGGTATGGCGAGCCGTTGTCCTCCGAGATGAGGACGCCGCAGTCAATGAGGACCTTGGACTCCTTCGTGCTCAGGAGGGCGCAGGAACGGCCGACCTGGCGGAAGCCGCCCAGGGCCGTGATCCGCACGTAGTTCTCGCCCGACGGGATCTCCCGGGCGAGCTTGCGGCCCACCTGCTTCAGGAAGGCCTGCCGCTCGTCGTTGATCGTCCGCAGATACTGGCGGATCTCCTCGACCGTCTTGGAGGGGATCGGCGGCGTGCGGACCACCTTGGGCGCCCAGCCGATCTTCTTCTTGATCTCGTTCAGGAGCTGCCCGTGGC
>CAZJIP010000160.1:0-4966 GCA_964546105.1 uncultured Methanomassiliicoccales archaeon | reverse complement strand
AGGGTCTCGGGGTGGAGGGGGAGGAGTTCCGAAGCCCCGGTTTCCGACACCGTGATGAACTGCAGCTTCACGGTCCGCCTCGGTCCTTCCCTGGCCTCGAACGTACTAGACGATTCTTGCACGTCCATCGAACGCCGCTTGAAGCTGTTGTCTTTCTTGCAGGGACAAAGTCGCGCCGAGAAGCGGATGGTTCCTTCCAGGAGGATCCAGACGGGAGCTGAGGCGCGGGGAAGGCTTATTCCGACTCACCGATACCCGGAGCGATGGGTCGGTTCGAAGGTCGAGTCGTCCTGGTCACGGGCGGCTCCTCGGGCATCGGCTACGCGACCGCGAAGGCGTTCCTCGAGGAGGGCGCGAAGGTCGCCATCAGCGGCCGGAACGCCGCGCGCCTCGCGCGGGCGGAGAAGGAGCTGGGCCGCCTCGGGACCGTGCTAGGGGTCCGCGGCGATGTGGCGAAGGCGGCCGACGCAAAGCGCATGGTGACCGAGACCGTGCGGAGGCTCGGCCCCATCGACGTGCTGGTGAACAACGCGGGCATCTACATCAACAAGCCCGTGGAGTCCTTCTCCGAGCGCGAGTACGATGAGGTCATGGACATCAACATGAAGGGGACCTTCCTCGTCACGAAGTTCGCGATCCCCGGCATGGTCGAGCGGAAGCACGGGGCCATCGTGAACGTGTCCTCGGACAGCGGCCTCGTGGGCACCGCGGGCTCGTCGGTCTACTGCGCGTCCAAGGGGGCCATGGTCCTGTTCACAAAGGCGGTCGCCCTGGACCACGCGAAGGACGGCATCCGGGTCAACGTGATCTGCCCGGGCGAGGTGAAGACCCCCATGCTCGAGCGGGACGTCGCGGCCTCGGGCCGCGGCTACGAGGAGTACTACCAGCGTCTCGTCGATCCGATCCCCATGAAACGCGCCGCCACGGCGGAGGAAGTCGCCCGCGGAATCCTCTTCCTCGCGAGCGACGAGGCCTCCTTCATGACCGGGTCCGCGCTCTCCGTGGACGGCGGCTCCACGGCCTTCTAGGGTCCTCGCGGCCCCAGGGTAGGCCCCCGGGCTATCCTTCGGTGGATGGCCAGCCCCCAGAGGACGAGCAGGATCCCGACGACGAGGGCCGGGATGCCCAGGTACGGGTTCATGAATGCGAAGAAGATCGTCGAGAAGCCCGCCAGGAAGATGCCAATCTGAACGACGCGCTCGCGCGGGCTCGCGTGGACGATGTCGTTCTCGATCTCCTTCCAATAGCGCAGGAGCAGCGCGATCAGGATTATCGCCACCACGGCGGCCACGAAGAAGTCGAAGGTCAGGGTGGAGTAGTAGTCCCCGAACGTCAGGAGGAGCCCCACCTCGTCCCCGACGAATCCCGCACCGAGACCGAAGAGGACCGCATAGATTCGGTTGTACCGGTCGTCGTTCTCTGCGATGCCCAGCCACCCGGCGATCCCCATGAGGATGAGTCCGTACCAGAAGTGGTGGAAGTGGATGTCTCCGATGAACACCATGGTGTCCGGGAAGACCAGGTGGAAGATCCTCGCGCCGAAGAAGCCCGCCGCGAAGGCGAGGGTGGCGAGGAAGGAGAGCCCGTGCTTGTGCACGGGTTTCTCAGTCGGCGGGGGCATGTGCTCCCCGGAAAGGGTCGGAACGGGATAAGGGTGGCGCGGGGCTGCGTCGCCCATGGCGCCATCCGGTCTGAGGGTTCCTCACAGGATCGTCGCGACCCAGGACAGGACGCCCCCGGCGATCACGAGGATCCCTTCGAGGCCGAATCCCAGGATGAACAGGAGGACGCCCGCTGCGGCGGTCAGGAAGCCCGCGAAGGTCAGGCGGGCCCGTGGGAAGAGAAGCGCCTTGCCGCCGCGGTAGATCCACCAGGAGCCGAGCAACGCCGCAAGGCCCACGAGGATCGCGAAGATTCCCACGACCGCTCCGTGGCCGAGGGAACTCACGAGGACCAGCACGCCGCCGACGAACGCGAGGAGTGCCGCCACGGTGCTGACCATGCGGCGCACGAGCCTCGCTCGAAGGAAGCTTCCCGCGAACATGGGGATTTCCGATGCGGGGTCCCTTATCCCGTTTGCGCGTTCGCGGCGTCCCTCTCCGTACACCAGGGGCGGAACCGAACCCGCGGTGACCACTCGGGTGGCATCCTCACGCGCCTCGTCGGCGCGGGGACCCGCGCTCCCGCGGTCGCCTCCGGGCTCAGGTGCCGAGGGGCGCAGCCATTCCTGGGAGGCGGGGCGGACCGCCTACATCACCCCGAGGCGGACACGTTATGAGTCCCGGCGGCGATGCACGGGCGTGCGACTCTCCGTGGACCCGTCGCTGCGGGAGGCGTTCCCCGGCCTCGATGCGCATCTGGTGCAGGTGGTCGGGCTGCACGTCGCGGAACGGGACGGCAGGCTCGATGCATTCGTCCCCATGCTCGTGCAGGAGTTCCGCGAGCACCTGAAACTCGAGACGCTCAAGGACGAACCCCATCTCCGCGCCTACCGGGACTTCTACTGGCGCGTGGGAATCGACCCCACGAAGACTCGCCCCGCGTCCGAGGCGCTCCTCCGCCGCGTCCTGCAAGGGAAGGAGCTGCCGCGGATCAACACGCTCGTGGACGCGTACAACCTCGCCTCCATGAAGACGCGAATCGCGATCGCCGCCTTCGACGCGGCGCACACTCACGGCGACCTGCGGATGCGGCTGGCGAAACCGGGCGAATCCTTCCTGGGCATCGGGATGGATGCGCCCGTGATTCTGAAGGGAGTCGAGGTGGTCTGTGAGGACGACCAAGGCCTCGTGGCGATCTATCCCCACCGCGACTCCCACCGGACTCGGGTGACGACGGCCACAACGGACACCGTCTTCATGACCTGCGGCGTCCCCGGGATTCCCGCGGACGTGCTCGTCGAGGCCGCGGAGACCACGCGCGAGCTCGTCGAGCGTTTCTGCCGCTGAGTTGAAGAAAATGGGAAAGGGGTCCGCCCGAAGGCGGACCGTCCGTCGTTCAGTGCTTCGAGGTCTTGGCTGCCATCGCCGCGGCGACCGCGCCGTCGGCCTGGACCAGTCCCCAGCCCGTCACGTGTCCGGGCCCGCTCAGAGACTTGCTCGTGTCCCAGCAGTTGTCGTGGGCGTAGGGGAACGTCGCGAACCAGCACCCCTCACGGAGCGCCAGCGCGGTGGACCGCAGGATCTGCTCCGCGACGGCCTGGCTCAGGTCCGGCTTCACGGACAGCATGAGCGCGACGACGCCCGTGGTCGTCGGCGCGCTGAAGGACGTGCCGCTGATGAAGTAGTAGGGGCTCGGCACGTTCGCGGGAGGCACCGGGTCCGCGGGCGGGTACGCCTTGCCGTCCGGGATGTAGGGCAACAGGAGGAACCGGCCCGGCGCGACCACGTCGAGTTCCTGGCCGATCTCTGGGTGGCCGGCGACCACGTTCGGGTTCTCGACACCGGACCACCAGACCATGAACCACTCGCTCGCGGCGTCCGCGCCCTCGGCCACGTCGTCCATCCACCACTGGTTGTTCAGGTAGGAGTGGGCGCCGTACCACTGCTTCCGCCATCCGCCCGCCCCGGCGCTGATCACAACGGGGTAGGCTCCTGGCCAGCCCATGGGGTTCGGTCCCTCGTTGCCCGCGCTAGCCACGATGAGGACGCCCTGGGACACGACGTCCTCGTAGACGGCCTCGTCCGCGAAGGAGTACGTGGATCCGCCCAGGCTCATGTTAATCACGATGGGCTTGCCCGCGAGCTCGCCGTTCCCCTCATCCCCGAGCTTCAGGCCCACCGCGTAGTCCAGTCCGCTGTAGATCGAGCTGTCCCAGCAGTACATGCCGTTGTCGCAGACCTTGATCGGAATGATCGTGGCCTTCGGGGCCACGCCCGGGACGAGGTAGTCGCCCGGCGTCCCCGTGGCCGACTGCGGCAGGAAGCCGCCGGTCACGGACTTGTCGTGGAGCTTGTAGCCGATGATGGTCGCAGCCGTCGCGGTGCCGTGGCCGTTGCGGTCGTTCTCGAGCTGATCCGGAACAGGGTTGCCGTTGTGGCCCGTGAAGCTGCGGCCCAGGTCGATCCGGACGTGGCTTTCATCCAGGAAGTCCCGCCACATGGGCAGCAGTCCGGCGTCCAGGAGCGCGACGTAGGCACCCTGGCCCGTGGCCGCGGTCTTCTCGCGGTCGATGAAGTCCAGGTTCCAGGTATTCGCGACGGCCGCGGGGTTCGACGCGAGCGAGGCCTCCACGGTGACCGCCGTGGGCGTCTTCACCGTGTCCGGTCGCACGCCCGTGACGAAGCTCAGGGCCCTCACGTACGGGATCCGCCCCTGGGGCAGGTTCCCCGCCGCGATGGGCAGGTGCTTGTACCCGTGCACGCCGTTCAACCCCGCGGCCTCCAGGGCGCGGAGCTGGTCCGGCGTCGCGGGCGCCTTCAGGTCCACGATCATGGGGCCTCCCGCGTCATTCGCCGCGGCGGCCGCCGGCGCGACGGCGGCCAGGATGGTCACGGCGAGCGCGAGGGCCACCCCCAACTGGGTGGTGCGTTTCACAATCCCGCTCCTCCGGTCCCCCTCATGGCGAGAGGAGGCCCTTAGGGTCGACGTATGTACGGTTCGCGTGGCGGCGATTCTCGCTCTTGATAGCTCGCGCCGGATTGTCCTGAACGTGCGAAAGGCCATAGCGGCCGGATGCCTGGTGGGCCTTGGATGGCCGCAACCCAACGCGTCGTCTTTGCGATCCGTGGCCTCGAGTGCGCGAGCTGCGCCATCGACGTCGGTCGCGCGCTGCGCAAGATTCCTGGCATCGCGGAGATCAACATCAACTACGTGATCAACAAGGGATACGTGGAGTTCGACCCGGAGAAGATCACCTGGGACGCGGTCTCGAAGGCCTTGACGGACCGCGGGTACACGGTCGTCAAGACGCGATGAAGGCCAACCCTTAATCCCTCGCGCGGATTGAGCGGAGGGGACCATGGAC
>CAZJIP010000159.1:0-5017 GCA_964546105.1 uncultured Methanomassiliicoccales archaeon | reverse complement strand
AGCGTGCGCTCGAACTGGCCCGTGTCCTGCGCGTTGATCCGGAAGTACGTGGACAGCTCCATGGGGCACCGCACGCCCTTGGGCACGTAGGCGAAGGAGCCGTCGCTGAAGACCGCGCTGTTCAACGCGGCGAAGAAGTTGTCGTTGTAGGGGACCACGGAGCCGAGGTATTTCCGGACGAGGTCCGGGTGCTCCTGGACCGCCTCGGAGAAGGAACAGAAGATGATCCCGAGGTCCGCGAGCTTCGTCTTGAACGTCGTGCCCACGGACACGCTGTCGAGGACCGCATCCACCGCGACGCCGGCGAGCCGCTCCTGCTCCTGGAGCGGAATGCCGAGCTTGTCGTACAGGTTCCGGATCTCCGGGTCGATGTCCTCGAGGCTGTTCACGGGCTTCTTGGGCTTCGGCGCGGCGTAGTAGATGATGTCCTGATAGTCGACCGGCGGATACGTGACGTTGGCCCAGTGGGGCTCCTTCATCGTGGTCCAGTGGCGGTAGGCCTTGAGCCGCCACTCGAGCATCCACTCGGGCTCCCCCTTCTTCTGGGAGATCAGGCGGATGACGTCCTCGTTGAGGCCTTTCGGGATCCGCTCCTCCTCGACGTCGGAGACGAACCCGTACTTGTACTCGCGGTTCGCCACCTCCTGCTGGAGCTTAGCCTTGTTGACCATGAGGAACCCCCTGCCGACAGGGTGCGGTTCTCCCAGTATAACGATGTTATATATACCTTTGGTAGCGGCTGGCAGGACGGATTCGATCACGCGCGGAAAATGCCTCCGGACCTCGGAAGACTTAAGTCGCGGCCCCGCGTACGAACGGCGGGAAGCGAAGTCCGTGATGGCCCCTTCCGAGGCGCCGCAAGTCGTCGTGACCTCAAACGCGGTGCGGCGCATCCATTACCTCCGCGAGAAGGAGAACCGTCCCGAGGCCGCGTTGCGCTTGCGGATCATCGCCGGGGGCTGCAGCGGGATGCAGTACCGCATGGACCTCGCGGAGACGCCGCGGCCCACGGACGTCATCATCACGGCGGAGGACGCGAAGGTCTTCGTCGACCCGAGGAGCCTCCTGTACCTCCAAGGCTCCACCCTGGACTACGAGGAGGATCTCCTCGGCGGGCAGTTCAAGATCACGAACCCGAACGCGAAGCACTCGTGCTCCTGCGGCCTGAGCTTCACCATCTAGGCGCACGGCGAAGCGGGCTCACAGGGCCTGGGCGATCATCTCGGCCAGGTCCACGATGCTGATGTGCATATTGCGCTGTTTGGCCACCTGCTCGAAATGCCGCTCCGCATGGGGGCAGGTGGTCACCAGGGACGTCGCGCCCGTCTCCACCGCGTCCTCGAGACGCCGAGAGCCCACGTTGGCCGCCTGGTCCGGGTAGACGTCGGGGAAGCCAGCCCCGGCGCCGGAGCACAGGGCGTCCTCGCGGCTCGGGACCATTTCGAGGACCTTGAGGTCCTTGACGAACTTGAGGGCTTGCCGCGGCGAGTCAAAAGCACCGCAGACGCGGCTCATGTGGCACGCGTCGTGGAACGCAATCTTCTGCGGCAGGGATTTCGTGAACGCGATCCGCTTCTCGCGGACCAGCTTCTCGACGTAATGGGAGACATGGTAGACGCTGAAGGGTGGGTTGCCGCCCCAGTCCTTATAGTCCCGGTAGAACGCGCGGTAGCACTCCGCGCAGGCCGTGACCAAGGCCTTCGCCCCCGTCCGCGCGACCGCCTCCAGGTTGTGGGGCATGATCTCCTTCTCCACTTCCTGGCGGTAGCCCATCCGCGCGAGGGGCGCGCCGGAGCACCACTCCTCGGCTCCGAGGATCTTGTACGTGACCTTCGCGGCGTTCAGGATCTTGATCACGGCGCGGGCGACCTGCTGCTTCTCGTAGCTCGCGACGCAGCCGACCCAGTAGACGACCTCGGGGCTCTCGGATTGGACGGCCTCGGGGGGAAGCCACGCGGCCCGCTCCTTCGGGTCCCTGCCGTAGATGTTGTGGCTCTCGCGCACGTTCAGGAGGTACGACTCGAGCGGCTTCCGCGGGAAGCCCGACTCGACCATCCAGCCCTTCACGTCGTCCCAGACCGTGTCGAAGGGGATGTCGACGGGACAGACCTCCTCGCAGGCGCCGCAGCCCGTGCACTCCCAGGAACTCGCGGCGAAGTCCTCGCCGGGACGGACCTGCCGTCGCAGGATGCGGTCCAAGGGACCGCGCAGGTCGTACTGGCGGAGCGCGAAGACGCGGCCGCGCGGAGAGGCGCTCTCCCAGCCCGCCTCCTGGTATGCGGGGCAGACGGGGACGCAGTACCCGCACATCGTGCACGCGTGCAGGTGTTCCTCAATGGGAGGCATCTTCGCGAGCCGGGGCATGACCACACCAACATCGTCAGCTGCGGAGCTCGGCGAGCTCCTTCCCCGCCTCGGCCGCGAGGGCCCGCTCCTCCTGGGCGAGTTCCTCGAGCAGGGCCCGGGTCTTGCCCGAACTCGCGCTCGCGGACTCGCGGAACAGGTCCGCGGACTTCCGGGAGGTCTCCGCAGCGATCTCCCACGCCTTGGTCAGGGCGATCTCCTTCTCGAAGGTATAGCGGGCCGTCCCGCAGTTGGGGCACTGGCTCGGGAGGTTCTTCGTCTCGACCACGTGGCCGCAGACGTAGCACTCCGCCTTGGAAACCGCGTCGAGCGGGTACAGGTTCGGGTAGAAGGCGCTTTCCTTGGCCTCCGGGCCCGCGACCGCCTCAAGCTTCGCACGCTGCGCCGCCTTGCGGCGACCCAGGTCTTCGAACGTGACCTTGACGCGGGTGTCCGCGGAGATGATCTGGGCGAGCTCGTAGAAGGTGATGCCCTCGAGGACCGCGCCCAAGGCGTGCCGGAGAGAATCCGCCTCGCTCGCATGCTTTGCGGTCAAGGGATCGGCCACCCGAGGAGCCAATGGTGGGCTGGGATACCACCGAGGGGATATCAAGCTTCGCGCTTCGCGCGGACGCGAATGGTCAGGGCGTCCGTATGGAGGAGTTCAGAGCCCCCAGCCGAATTGCTTCTTCGCGGTTTCCGACATCATCTCGGGGGTCCACGGAGGCTCCCAGACGATGGCCACGTTGGCCTCCTTCACCCCGGGCAGCTGCTCGATCTTCCGCTTCACGTCCGCGCCCATGTACGCGGACGCGGGGCAGCCGGGCGCGGTCAGGGTCATCTTGACATCGACCTTGCCGGCGGCCTCGTTGATGTCGATGTTGTACACGAGCCCGAGGTCGTAGATGTTGATCGGGATCTCAGGGTCGTAGCACTTCTTCAGGACCGTGATGACTTCGTCCTTCGTGGGCATGGGATTCCCCCGTTCCACCCGAATTACGGGGCCGCGGGATATGAAGGTTCTGTCGGATTCAGGGCCGCAACGGACGGCGCGCCGCGAATCCACCCTCCAGGGTATGCCAGAAGACCACGGACCCCTCGCCTCGCTGCCAGCATAGGTAGGCGACGCTCCCGTCGACCCAGCCGGGGAAGTCGATGAGTCCCTGCCCCGTGTCCTTGAGCTCGCAGCCCAGGGAGCGGATCTCCCGGACGTCCGCGTCCACGTCCGCTTGGACCGCGGCCTCCTGGGCAACAAGGCGCTCGTAGGCGCTGCGTTCCGCGGCCGGCATGCCCTCACCCGTGGAGTGCCAGTAGGTCTGTGCATCCTCGACCAAGTCCCGAATCTCTCGCAGACGAGCTAGCTTGGGGTCCATCCGACGGAAGATCTCCGTCAGCCGCGGCAGGAGCGCGTTCGCCTCGTCCACGGTGAAGAGGCGCGCAGGGCTGTAGGGCTGCATCCGGAGATCCACTGGGCCTTCCATCCCGTTCCTCCGGCGACCGTTAGGGCATCCGAAGTCTATGAGCCTATGCCCCGCGGCCCTCAGGCGAACCCGTGCTCCGCGCGCACGGCCCGAGTGGCCTGGACCATGGCCTCGAGCTTGGCCTTCGCCTCGTCGACCGTCCGCGTCTTGAGGCCGCAATCCGGGTCGATCACGAGCTTCTGGGGGTCGAAGAGGCCCAGCGCCTTCTCGATGCGGTCGACGATCTGGGCCTTCGTCTCGACCACGTGGCTGTGGACGTCGATCACGCCGAAGGCGATCTCCTTCTTCAGGGGGTCGCGGCGGAACCGGTCCAGGAGGTCGAGGCTCGAGTTGGACATCTCCAGGTCGAGCTGGTCCACGGGGAGGCGGTTGAAGTAGGCATAGATGTCCTCGTAGTTCCCGTAGCAGGTGTGGAGGACCGTCTTCGCCTCGAGGCCCTTCGTCACGAGCCCGACGGCCTTCACGACCAGGGGGAGCTCGTCGGAGCGGGCGGAGAGGGCGGGCTCGTCGACCTGGATGATCTTCGCTCCCGCGGCCTCCAGGTCCCGCGCCTCCTCGTGGAGGAGCCGAGCGAACGCGAGGGCGGCCTCCTCCCGCGACCCGTAGTGCTCGTCGAAGGACCAGTCCATCATGGTGTACGGCCCCGTGATCATCCCCTTGACCGGTTTCTGCGTCCGCTCCTGGGCGAATCGGAACCAGTCCGCGCTGATGGGCCCCGTGCGCCGGAGCTCGCCCACGATCACGGGCTTCTTGTAGTACCGGTTCCCGTAGGAGCGGACGAGGCCGGAAATCTCCATGCCCTCCAAGTTCTCCGCGAAGTAGGTCGCCATGTCGCCGCGGTACTGCTCCCCGTCCACGAGGATGTCCAGACCGACCTCCTCTTGGAACCGCAACCACTCCGTGGTGGCCCGCTCCTCGAGCCGCCGCAGCTCCGCGGGCTTCATCGCGCCCTTGGAGGCTTGAGCCCGAGCACGGATCAGGTAGTCGGGTTTCGGGAACGACCCGACCGTCGTGGTCTCGAGCGCGCTCATGAGCCGCCTCCGACACGTCGGGCCGTCTCCGCGAGGATGCCCAGCTTCTGCCGGGCCCGCTCCCGCGGCAGGAACTCGAGGCCGTTCGAGGGGGAAAGGTAGGAATGGTCCAGGTCGACGGAGTCGGCCAGCTCCTGGACGCGGGCTGCCAGCGTCTTGGGG
>CAZJIP010000158.1:0-5042 GCA_964546105.1 uncultured Methanomassiliicoccales archaeon | reverse complement strand
GCATCGACGAGGACGCCGCGCGCACCCTGCTCACGTACGCCTTCGCCTCGGAGATTATCAACCAGGTCAAGGTGGCCTCCATGCGGATCAAGCTGGACCAGCTCGTCCTCTCCCGCCTCCCCGAGAGCGAGGTCATCCGGGAGGCCTTATGAACGCGGACGTCCTGCCGGGGCGCGCGGAGGCAACCCGATGACGGAGCTGCGGGAGCTGTACCAGGAGGTCATCCTAGACCACACGAAGAACCCGCGGAACTTCCACGCCCTGCCCGACGCCACGGCGAAGGCGGACGGCAACAACCCCCTCTGCGGCGACCGCGTGACCGTCTACCTCAAGATGGACGGGGATCGCATCGTGGACGCGAGCTTCCAAGGGCAGGGCTGCGCGATCTCCAGGTCCTCCGCGTCCATCATGACGGAATCCGTGAAGGGTAGGACCCGGGCGGAGGCCGAGGCCCTCTTCGACCGCTTCCACGAGATGATCACGGGGAACCCGGGTGCACCCGCGGACCCGAAGGCGCTCGGCAAGCTCGCGGTCTTCCAGGGCGTGAGCGAGTTCCCGCTCCGCGTGAAGTGCGCGAGCTTGGCCTGGCACACGCTCAAGTCGGCCCTGGAACGGAAGACCGACGTGGTGACGCTCGAATGAATCCGACACGAGGGTTCAAGTAAACCGGGCCGCATCGAGGGACGAAATCCATGGCACGTGCCGCGAAGGTCCTACTGAACGTCGCGCAGATCAAGAAGGACTTCCCCATCCTCCAGCGGACCATGCGGGACAAGCCGCTCACCTACCTAGACAGCACGGCGACCTCGCAGAAGCCGAAGCAGGTCATCGACGCGATCACGGACTACTACTCGCGGTACAACGCGAACGTCCACCGTGCGATCTACGAGCTCGGCGAGGAGGCCACACGGGAGTACGAAGGGGCGCGGGAGCGCATCGCGGAATTCATCGGCGCGAAGGACCCCGCGGAGGTCGCTTTCACCAAGTCGACCACCGAATCCCTGAACGTCATCGCGTACGGGTATGCCCTGAAGAGCGCCCGGCTGAAGGAGGGCGACGAGGTCTTGGGCACGGTCCTCGAGCACCACTCGAATCATGTCCCCTGGCACTTCGTCCGCGACCTCAAGGGAATCCGGCTAAAGTATGTCGACGTGGACGACGAGGGCCATCTGCGGATGGAGCAGTACGACGACCTGATCACGAAGCGCACGAAGATTGTGACCGTGGCCCACGTGTCCAACGTCCTCGGGACGATCAACGACGTGAAGGAGATCGCCAAGCGCGCGCACGAGGTCGGCGCCGTGTGCGTGGTGGACGCCGCGCAGAGCGTGCCGCACATGCCCGTGGACGTTCAGGCCTTAGACTGTGACTTCCTGGCCTTCAGCGGGCACAAGATGCTCGGGCCCACGGGGATCGGCATCCTTTACGGGAAGAAGGAGATGCTCGAGGCCACGGAGCCCCTCCTGGGCGGCGGCGAGATGATCAGCGAGGTCCACCTTGGGACCGCGAAATGGAACGACGTGCCGTTCAAGTTCGAGGGCGGCACGCCGCCAATCGCGGAGGCCATCGGCCTGGGTGCCGCGGTGGACTATCTGGCGAAGCTGGGCATGCCGGCCGTCCGCCAACACGAGATGGAGGTGACCGACTATGGGCTCGAGGAGCTCGCCAAGGTCCCCGGGCTGCGCATCTACGGACCCCGCGACGTGAAGGAGCGCGGCGGCGTCGTCTCGTTCACCATGGACAAGGCGCATCCCCACGACATCGCCTCCATCCTGGACGTGGAGGGCGTGTGCATCCGGTCGGGCCACCACTGCGCGCAGCCGCTCATGGACCGCTATGACCTCGCTGCGACCGCGCGCGCCTCGTTCTACATCTACAACGACACGAGCGACGCGGACCGCTTAGTCGCGGCCCTCCAGAAGGTCAATGAGGTGTTCGGCTAGATGGTCTCCGGCCCGGGGCCGTACCAGGCCCAAATCCTGGACCACTACAAGCACCCACACAACCGCGGCGTGCTGGACCCCGCCACGCACGCGGGCCACGAGGCGAACGCGCTCTGCGGCGATGAAATCTCCATGACCCTCCGCGTGGACGGGGCGAACCGGATCGAGGACGTTCGCTTCGACGGGGAAGGCTGCGCCATCAGCATAGCGAGCGCGTCTCTTCTGACGGATGCCCTCAAAGGCAAGACCATCGCGGAGGCCCGGGCGCTCGACCGCGTCGCGATTCTGAAGGGAATCGGGGTTCCTCTGAGCTCCGTCCGCGAGCAGTGCGCCCTTCTGCCCCTTCGCGCCCTGCGGATAGCCCTGGGCCCGCCGCCGCCGACGCAAGGGCATTAAACCTCGGCCGGTTGCCGATATCGCTCCATGCCGCCAGAACCCCTGGAACCCCGGCCGTCCAACGTGTGCGACCTCGTCGGCCGCACACCGCTCCTCCGCCTGGACCGCATCTGGAAGGACGTGATCCCAGGCGTCGAGCTCTTCGCCAAGGCAGAGTGGGACAACCCGGGCGGCAGCGTGAAGGACCGCGCGGCCCTCTACATGTTGCGGGATGCGGAGAAGCGCGGCCTGACGCCCAAGTGGACGCTCCTGGACGCCACGTCGGGCAACACGGGGATCGCCCTCGCCATGCTCGGGGCCGCGGAAGGCTACCGCGTCACCCTGTGCGTCCCCAAGAACCTCAGCGTGGAGCGGCGGCGAATCCTGCGGGCCTTCGGGGCCGAACTCATCTTCACGCCCGCCACGGAAGGCACGGACGGCGCGCAGCGCGTCGCCCGCTCCATGGCGGAGTCCGCGCCGGACCGCTACTGGTACTTCGATCAGTACAACAACGAGGCGAACTGGCGCGCGCACTACGAGACCACGGGGCCCGAGATCTATGAGCAAACCCGGGGGCGGATCACGCACTTCGTCGCCTGCCTCGGGACCACAGGGACCTTCGTCGGCGCGGGACGGTACCTCAAGGGCAAGAAGCCCGGCATCGAACTGGTCGCCGTGCAACCCGACAGCCCCTTCCACGGCATCGAGGGCGTGAAGCACCTGGAGAGCGCCCGCGTCCCGGGAATCTGGGATCCCTCCCTTCCGGACCAGACGATGACCGTGGCCACGGAGGACGCCCAGGCCGCCGCGCGCCGCCTCGCGCGGGATGAGGGCTACTTGGTCGGCACGTCGAGCGGCGCGGCCCTCGACGCGGCACTGCGGCTCGCGGAGCGCATCCGGGAGGGCGTCGTGGTCATGGTCTTCCCCGATGCGGGCGACAAGTACCTCGGGGACCGCTACTGGGAGGAGGCGGTCTGATGGTCACGCTCACCCGGGCCCAGGTGGAGGCCATCGAGGCCCACGCCCGGGAGACGTTCCCGGAGGAGTGCTGCGGCTTCCTCCTCGGGCCCGCGACGGAGCCGCGGACGGTGGCCGCCCTCCGCCGCGCCACGAACGTGGTCGAGATGAACCGCGAGCGGCGGTACGTGATCAATCCGCGAGAGACCCTCGCCGTGGGGAAGGAGATCGCGGGCACGGGCCACGAAATCCTCGGATTCTACCACAGCCACCCGAACCATCCCGCGGAACCCTCCGAGTTCGACCGCACCCACGCGTGGCCTTGGTACTCCTACGTCATCCTGAGCATCATGGACCGCAAGCCCGCGGACCTTCGGGCCTGGCTCCTGGATGGCGGAACGTCCGCCTTCCGCCCGGATTCCTTGACGGTCGAGTGACCCTCACCCGGGCTTCTCGGGTCCCGGAACGGCCGACGCGACCTCGGGCGACGACATGAGGTATCCGCCGAAGGCTGCTTCCCAGAGGAGCCCAGGGTAGGCGATCATGCGCTCCATGCCGCCGTACCCGATGCCTGCATCCTGCCCGCCCATGAACAGCCCGAGGGCCACGAGCCCCACGATGCCGAGGACGATGGCGATGTACCGGAACGGAGGACGCGTGCGGAAGGAGCTCAGGATGGCCACGAGGCCTCCGAAGAGGAACGAGATGAGGGCGAAGACACCGTGGAGGGCTCGGATGCTCTGCGGCAGGTTCTCGGGGAACAACCCGACGCCGATGGGTCCGATGCCCGCGAGGAGGAACGGGATGGTGATCCACAGGGTCTTGTGCGTGCGGTGGAAGAAGTAGGCCCCTGCGAGGGTCAGGAGCCCGAGGAGGACGATCGACGTGTTGAACAGAGGAGCCGTCGGCCCTACGCCGAGATCGCTGATGGGTTGCGTGGACACGCTGTACGCGGGCAAGCTCCCCTCGGAAATCAACATGACCAGGAGGAACTGCACGGAGCCGAAGAGGAAGAGCAACCCCGCGAGCGTCCGGTCGTCGTAGCGCATGAGCCGCGGCAACTCCCCAACTACGCATAACGGTTTTCATCTCAAGGGCCGCCGAGCCGACCTATTCCGATGCAACACAGGCGTGGGGCCAAGGGGCTTATACCCGCAGTCCCTCCACACAGGGCGCCGGCGGAAACCCTAAGTAGGACAGGGCGGTAGGAGTCATTCCCATGGGCGCAACAATCAAGGTCCTCATCCCCACCCCGCTCCGTCAGTACGTCGCGAATCGTGACGCGATCGAGGTGCAGGCGAAGGATGTCCGCGAGGCCCTCGGCGCGCTCGTCTCCAAGTACGACGCGCTCCGCCGCCATCTCTACAACGACGAGGGCCACCTCCGGAACTTCGTGAACATCTACGTGAACGAGGAGGACATCCGCTACCTGCAGAGGGAGGCCACGTCGCTCAAGGAAGGCGACACGATCTCAATTGTGCCGAGCATCGCGGGTGGCTCCTCGTCCGTCCTCGAGGCGGTCGGGTCGAAGCGCAAGGACGTCCTGACGCCCGCGGAGATCAAGCGCTACTCGCGGCACCTGATCCTCCCCGACGTGGGCATGGCGGGCCAACTCAAGCTCAAGCAATCTTCCGCCCTAGTCGTCGGCGCGGGCGGCCTCGGCAACCCGCTCCTCCAGTATCTGGGCGCCGCGGGCGTGGGCCGAATCGGCATCGTGGACTTCGACACGATCGACGTGACGAACCTCCAGCGGCAGGTCATGTACGG
>CAZJIP010000157.1:0-5057 GCA_964546105.1 uncultured Methanomassiliicoccales archaeon | reverse complement strand
CGGGGCGCGACGCGGGCGAGGTCCTCGACGGCAAGGCGAACGGCATCCCCATCTTCAAGGACTTCCGCGAGGCTCTGGAGAAGGGCAGGCCCGAGACCCTAGTCATCGGCGTGGCCACGTTCGGCGGCTACATCCCCAAGGAGTTCCGGCCCCTGATCCTAGAGGCCATCGAGCACGGCGTCAACGTCGCGGCGGGCCTCCATGAGTTCCTTCGCGACGACCCCGAATTCGCCAAGCTGGCGGCGGAGCACGGCGTGCAGCTGATCGACGTCCGTCGACCGCGGGACCTCCGCGAGGCCCAGCAGTTCAGCGACAAATCCCGCAAGCTCCCTTGCCTCCGGATTCCCGTCCTGGGGACGGACGGGGCCATCGGAAAGCGGACGTGCGCGCTCCTCCTGACGGACGCGCTCCACGCCGCGGGCGTGAAGGCCACGTTCGTGGCCACGGGCCAGACGGGGCTCCTCCAGGGCTCGCCCTACGGCGTGCCGCTGGACGCCATCAAGGGAGACTTCATGGTCGGCGAACTCGAGGCGGAGGTCGTCCGGGCGTACGAGGAGACCAAACCGCAGGTCCTCATCGTGGAGGGCCAGGGGAGCATCTCCCATCCCGCGTACGTGAGCGGAACGCGCGCGATCATCATGGCCTGCTTCCCGTCCGCCATCCTCATGATGCATGCACCGGCCCGGAAGACCCGGAATTTCCGGCGCGACGTCGTCGCGTGGCCTATGCCCGCACCCGAGGAGGAAATCGAGTGGCTCCAGTTCTTCACGAGGATCGCGGGAGGCGGCAAGGTCTTCGCCATCGGCCTGAACCATGAGAACATGACCCGGGAGCAGGTCGAGGAAACCGTGAAGGAGTACGAGCCCAAGTATGGCCTGCCGACCGCGGACCCGCTGTGGCACGGTTGCGGCAAGTTCGTAGACCGGATCAAGGCCATGCTATGAAGATCCCGAAGTCCCACCCCCGGTATGCGTCCCTGGTGCGTCGGGAGAAGCTTGTCCAGGGATGGCGAAACGGCATCGTCGTGCCCGAGGGGCTCATCGCCCAGGGGCGGGGCGAGGCGTTCGACTATCTTCTGGGCGAAGAGACGCCGGCACCTGCACTGGTCGCGGAGAAGGCCGCCGCTGCGCACCTGCTGACCGCCGACCATCCGGTTATCTCCGTGAACGGCAACGTCGCGGCCCTGGCTCCTAAAGAGGTCGTGCGCCTCGCTCGGGCGGTCTCCGCCCGCATTGAGGTCAACCTGTTCCACCGCACGGAGGCCCGGGTCGCGCGGATTGTGAGGGCACTCAGGGCGGCCGGAGCCGAGGACGTCCTAGGGCCGCGGCCGAACGCGCGAATCCCTGGGCTGGAATCCCAGCGCGCCCTCTGCCACCGCGCGGGCATCTACTCCGCCGACGTGGTCCTCGTTCCCCTGGAGGACGGCGACCGCACGGAGGCCCTCGTCCGCATGGGGAAGACCGTGATCAGTATTGACCTCAACCCGCTCTCACGGACGTCCCGGCGAGCGAGCGTCCCCGTGGTCGACGAGCTTACGCGGGCGCTGCCAAGCATGGAGGCGTTCGCGATGGGACTAAAAGCGGACCCCAAGGAAGCACGGCGGATCGCTCGGGCCTACGACCGCGCGGGGAATGTGAGGGCCATGTTCGACTTCCTCGCATGGCGGCTGCGAGCCCTCGAAGGGGGCCGCAAGCGGCGACGGTAACTCAGGCGAAGTGACCCGGCTTCCACTTGATGGAGCAACCGTACGGCGGCGTCAGCGGCACGCGCGGGTTCTTCCCTGCGAGCACGTCGTCGAGCGCGTCGCGCAGGTACCGGAGCGTGACCGCGTTCGGGTCCTTGTGGTTGTCGTCGAGCCGCCCACGGTATCGGATCACGCGGTCCTTGTCGAGCACGTAGAAGTCGGGCGTGGCCACAGGGCCCCAGGCCTCCGCGACCTTCTGGCTCTCGTCTCGCAGGTAGGGGAAGTTGTAGCCGTGGTCCTTCGCGCGCTCCTTCATGTGGGCGACGTCGTCCTCGGGATACTTCGTCCCGTCGTTCGAGTTGATGCCGACGAGCTGCACGCCCTTAACCGCGTAGTCCCGTTGGATCTCGACGAACCGCGACTCCCAGGCCTGCACGTAGGGGCAGTGGTTGCAGGTGAAGAACACGACCACGATGGGCTTGTCTTTGAAGGAACTCAGAGAGTAGGTCTTCCCGTCGATGCCGGGCAGGGAGAAGCCGGGGGCCTTCGCGCCGGGGAGCAAACCGGGGATCTGGTTCAGGGTCAGGTCTTGCGGCATGCGAATCGGCCGTCTTACGACTGTTCGTTCGCATAAGATTTTGCACGAGGCTTGTCGTTCCGCTCAGCGGACGCTGCACAAACTATTTGTGCGACCCGCCCAATGGACCATTCCCGTGACGTAGTGTGAAGTTCATTGTTGTCACGGGAGGCGTTTTGTCGGGACTCGGGAAGGGCATCTCCACTTCCTCCATCGGGGTCCTGTTGAAGTCCAAGGGGCTGAAGGTCTCCCCCGTCAAGATCGACCCCTATCTGAACGTGGACGCGGGCACGATGAACCCGTACCAGCACGGCGAGGTCTTCGTCCTGGACGACGGGGCCGAGACGGATCTGGACCTCGGCAACTACGAGCGGTTCCTCGACGTGAACCTGACCGGGGACCACAACATCACCACGGGCAAGGTGTACCGCGCGGTCATCGAGAAGGAGCGCCGCGGGGACTACCTCGGACGGACGGTCCAGATCATCCCGCACATCACGGACGAGATCAAGGCCCTCCTGCGTGCGGTCGGCGAGAAGGACCGCGCGGACATCGTCCTCATCGAGATGGGCGGGACGGTCGGGGACATCGAGGGAATGCCCTTCCTTGAGGCGGTGCGCCAGCTGGGCCAGGAGGTCGGCAGGGAGAACGTCCTCTACGTGCACACGACCCTGGTCCCCGTCATGGGCGCCGTGGGCGAGCAGAAGACCAAGCCGACCCAGCAGAGCGTGCGCGAGCTGCGTGCCGCAGGCATCCAGCCCAACGTGATCATCGCCCGCGGGGAGCGTTCCCTGGAACCCGATGTGAAGAAGAAGATCGCCTTCTTTTCGGACGTCCCCCTGGAGGGCGTCGTGAGCGCACCGGACGCCTCGTCCATCTACGACGTGCCGCTCCTCTTCGATGGCCAAGGCCTCACGGAGTACATCGTGAAGACCCTGAACCTCCCCGCAAAGGAGGAGGACCTCCGCGATTGGAAGGCCATGCTGGAGCGCCTCAAGAACCCGGAGAAGGAAGTCACGATCGCTCTTGTGGGCAAGTACACGCACCTGAAGGACTCCTACATCAGCCACATCGAGGCGTTCCACCATGCGTCCGCCGCTACGCGGATCAAGGTGAACCTGCGGTGGGTGGAGTCCATGGACATCGAAAAGAAGGGTGTGAAGATCCTCGAAGGCGCGGACGGCATCCTTGTGCCGGGCGGCTTCGGGGACCGCGGCATCGAAGGCAAGATCGCCGCCACCCGGTACGCCGCGGACCACGACATCCCGTTCCAGGGCGTCTGCCTCGGCTTCCAGCTCGCGACCGTGGGTTTCGCGCGGGAGACCCTGGGCCTGAAGGACGCGAACAGCTCCGAGTTCAATCCGAAGACGCCGTACCCCGTGGTCGACCTACTGCCCGAGCAGCGGGCGGTGAAGGACATGGGGGCGACCATGCGGCTCGGGGCGCACGAGATTCTGCTCGACGAGAGCTCGAAGACCGCGAAGCTCTACGGGACCGCGACCATTTTCGAGCGTCACCGCCACCGCTACGAGATCAATCCGGACTACATCCCCAAGGTCGAGGCGGCTGGCCTGAAGTACGTGGGCCGCTCGGACGGCGGGCGGAGGATGGAGGTCCTCGAGTTGCAAGGCCACCCGTACTTCGTCGCATCCCAATTCCACCCCGAGCTGCGGTCGCGGCCGTTCCACCCGTCGCCAATCCACCTGGGACTTGTGAAGACTGCGGCGGGGGAGAAATAGGCCGCGGGTTTATGGGGCCGACCGCCCCTCAGCGACCCGGACATGGGGTGGTCCTGACGAGGCATGGTGCGCGGATGGACCATCTCACCGTATCGCCCCGAGCATGAGGAGGGCATCCGGTCCCTGGAGCCCGAGTTCTTCGACTGGTACTCGGGGAAGATAGGCTGGGGAACCATCTACGTCGCCCAGATCCGGGCTCAGGTGGTTGGCTTCCTCTTCGTCGTCTGGCACAGGGGTCCCGCGTATTTCGATGAGACGCTGGAGCCCGTCGCGGAGATCGACGAAGTCGTTGTCGCACGGAGCCTGCGAAACCAGGGGATCGGCACCGTCCTCGTGGACCGTGCGATCGCGGACGCGTCCCGGAGGGGCTGCCGTGCAATCTACCTCGAGACGGACGACTTCAACCGGCCCGCGAGGCGCGTCTACAAGAAGTGCGGCTTCCGCTACCAGAACCTAATCATCCGGTACAAGCGGTCCCTGCCTTGAACGGCGACTCGCCCAGTTTCTCGGATACGCGAAGCGGGGACAAACCTTTAAACCCGGGCCCCTCCTTGAACGTTCTCCATGTCGTCCCTCTCCTATGACCAGCTCCTCGCACGGGCAAAGAAGGCGTTGCCCGATGCCCTCAGCACCGGGGAGCGGTTCCAGGTGCCGCCGCCCGACATCGTTTACGAGGGCAAGACGACCATCCTGCGCAACTTCGAGGACATCGTACAGGCGATCCGCCGCGACCCGGACATGGTCCTGACGTATCTCCTGCGGGAACTCGGGACCGCGGGCACCATGGAAGGCCGCCGCGCCGTGTTCAAGAGCAAGGTCACCCCGATGGCCGTCGAGGAGCGGATCAAGTCCTACGTCGACGCGTACGTGCTCTGCCAGGAGTGCGGGCGCCCCGACACCCGCTTGGTCAAGGAGGACCGCGTCGCCATGCTCGAGTGCGACGCCTGCGGCGCGCGCCGCCCCGTGAAGTCCGTCAAGAAGGCGGCCAAGGTCGAGGAGGCGCCGCTCGTCGAGGGCAAGGTCTACGAGATGATGATCCAGGATATCGGGAAGAAGG
>CAZJIP010000156.1:0-5081 GCA_964546105.1 uncultured Methanomassiliicoccales archaeon | reverse complement strand
TCTGCTGCCCACTATCCTCTGTATGGCGTCTATGTTTTTCCCTATGGGCAACGGGCTGGTTCGCCCTTGGTTTTGGCCGACGCTTTTCCGTTCTCCGGATGTTGATCATCTCGATGTCGGTGATGTTTCCCCGAGCATCGGGCGGTGCCCCGCTCTTAACGTTCACGAGGGTTGCCAGGGCGAGGGTCTGGGCTATCCTCCTCGGAGTTGGCCTCATCGTCGCTGCTGGTTTCGGGGTCTGGTTTGCGTCCATCGCTCTCTACGATATTGGCCACTCGCAGCAAGGGTACAGCTGCACAGTGCCCCCCCAAAGCCAAGCTTGCGCGGACCTCGCGAACCGCGAACTACTCTGGAACGGCGTCATCGTGCTAGCAGGTCTCGCGTTCGTGGCCGGAGCGTTCCTCATGATTCCCTGGAAGCCCTCGTTGCGCGCGACGAAGAAACTCGGCCGCCGGTAGTGTGGCCTTCGGGGATTTCCTATCCACCTCTCCATTTCGCGGCCGAGGACGGCCTCAAAACCTCAAGCTTGCGACCGGAGGAACGGGCTGTCGCACAACTCTCGCGGGACAGCTCATCCGGCCGCGTCGGCTCAGGGGCGACGGAGGCGGGGCACCTTCCCGAGACACGCAATGGCTGGTGTGACTGTCTCGAATAGCCGGCGATAGAGATGTGCCGATTACTCACTCACGGAAAGGAGATTGTTGCATGGAGAGCGATCCAGCGTCTCCGATGTCGTCCGATTAAAGGGGTACGAACGCACCCTCCCCGTCACCTTCTGCTCTATGCCGGGCTGCACGCGGCGACCGCGGCGAGATCCTTGGAGTGCACGGCTTCGCCGGCTTCACGGAGGTTTCGGCGGCCCGTCAGAAAGTACAAACCGTGCTTATAAATAGCGTCGTCGGGTTTGCGTCGTGGCGGGAGCCGGAGGAGTGGAGGATGGAGCAGGGGACTGCTAAGGCGCCTTCTCCCTTTTTGAGGGACGCATCTGGGCTTGTGCGCGAGGTCAGTACAGCACCTTCGTTTCTGGCGGTATTCGGGCTCGTCACGGGTGGTGTGCCGATTCTCTGGGCCGCATCTCTGTACTTCTATCCAGGCGCGAATTGGCCGGTAGCGTTCCTCATCGCTTTCCTGCCGACGCTCGTCATGGGGGCCCTCTTCTCGATCGTGGGCATGTCGATGCCTCGGGCCGGTGGAGACTACGTCTTTACGACCCGAGGCACCAATGCTTTTGTCGGTTTCATCTTCTATTGGTTCATCGCCATGGCGTTCATGCTCAACAACGGCATCTTCGCGTACTTCGGCGCTGTCTACTTCGGATACTTCTTCAGCAGCCTAGGCGTCTTCTATAACAACGCATCCTGGGTCTCCCTGGGCTCCCAGCTGACGTCCCCGCTCCCTTCATTGGGCATAGCGGCGCTCATCATCGTCATTGGCGCCCTGATCGCGGTGCTCAGGCCGCGGAGGGCTTGGAGAATTATCCTCGTGTTCGGTATCCTGTCCTTGATCGCTACCGCGGTGATGCTGATTTCGTTCGCGACGATGAACGCGAGTTCCTTTGCCGGCGCCTACGACAGCTTCGCGGGCAGCGGTGCTTACAACGGAATCATCAGCGCCGGAGGAGTCACTCCGCCCAGTGATTGGTTCGTGGCAACCTCGGCCGCGCTACCCTTCACTTGGTTCGCATTCACGTGGTACAACCTTCCGACGACCTGGAGCGGCGAGCTGAAGAACGTGAAGAGATCGATCCCCATCTCCATCCTCGGCGCCCTAGTGCTCATTGCCGCTTACTACGTTCTCTACGCGGTCCTCGTCTTCAACGCGTTCGGCGGGAGCTTCTTGGAGAACTGGAGTTCGATCGCCGTGAGCGGGAGCGATCCCACTGTATCGAGCATCGGGGGATTTGTTCCCTACTTTGCCCTCATCTACACCCACAACCCCTGGATCTTCTTCATCATGTTCGTCGCGCTCTGGCTGCCGAACTTCCTGACCTTCGGTCCCATAGTCATTTCCCAGACAAGGTATGTGTTCGCCTGGGCGTTTGACAGGATCCTTCCCGAGAGGGTTGCGTCGGTAAGCGAGAGGCTCCACACCCCGGTTGTGGCGATGGTCATTGTCGTGCTGATCAGCCTGCTCGGCGCCACCCTGACGGACACGCTCTCGGGCACGGGCTACACGGCGCTTGCGTTCGCCATCTTCACGTTCGGGTTCATCGGGGCGGCCGTGGCCGCAATCCTGTTCCCCTTCCGAAGGAAGGAACTCTACAAGAACTTCGCATTGAGGAAGAAGTTCATCCTCCCCGTGATTTCGTGGCTGGGAATCGCGGCACTCGTCTACCTCGTCTACTCCACGATCTTGTCCCTCCAGACGGGTAGTCTTCCTTACGACGACCCCGTCATGTTACCTCTGTATGGTGGCATCCTCGCGGTGGGCGTCGCCATCTACGCCGTGAGCTACGTCATCAACAAGCGCCGTGGGATTCCCATCGGGCTCGTCTTCAAGGAGATTCCGCCCGAGTGAGGAGAGCGAGTCGCCCGAGTCGGCTGGCCTCCGCGCAATCTTGGGCCTAGGGGCTTCCCGGGCCTTCGTCGACTAGGAACCCCTCACGGCGCGGCAGACGACGCGCAGCTCACGCGACGAGAGGGGTCTCGACGTCCGTGTTCCACCAGGGCTTGCTCCACTTCTTCTCGACGGGCGGGAGCGCCCGCAAGACCTCGCAGGCCTGGCTGAGGATCCGCTGAATCTGGCCCTCGGTCATGCCCTGCTCCCGCATCCAGTCCTCCCGCCGGATGAGGTTCTCGAGGTTGAGCCGGCAGGTCAGCGCGAACCGCGGATCCTTCCGCAGGACCGCGCTCAGCTTCGCCAAGTTCAGAGCGGGGGCTCCCGGATGGCCCTCCGCGGTGTCATGAAGGAGGCAGCAGACGTCCAGGAGATCCTTCTTCTCCATCCCCACGAGGACCTGCCGCTCGTTGAACGAGGCGTAGTCGAGGATCCGGAACCCCTGGCCCGAGGACTCGAGCAGGGGCAGCTGATCGCGGCCGGCGGCCATGATGACTTGGAGCTTGGAGAGGAGGAGCTTCTCGGGGCCCACGGTGTACAGGTTCTGACGGACGGCCTCGAAGTCCTCCTTGAACCGAATCGTGTGGCGGAGCTCAATCTCGTCGGTGAAGATGTCCACGTCCTTCAGGCGAGGCAACCCGTTCTCCAGTCGTTCCAGCATCCGCACGCGGTACCTCGAGCCACCGCGGAGGGCGTTGAACGTCTTGTCGCCCTTCGTGGTGAAGAAGGTGAACGAGGTGCCCGCGACGCTCGGGATCGCGGTGAGCATGAGGACGGCCCGGCCGCCGTCCTTCCAGGTCGAGATGAGGTCGAGGTCCCCGATGCTGCGCCAGAAGGGCGACCCCGGCTGATTCGCGCTGGGGCAGAGCATCTTGATGGCCGCGCCTCCGAAGAGCAGCAGGGGTACGGGACTTCTCGCCGCCCGGGCCATGGACGGGTCCCGCAGGACCCGATGGGGATCGGACGCGGCCCACAGGACGACGACCATCTTCCGCAGGACGGGGTCCTCGAGATCGAGATGGGCCGGGAGGCCCAGTTGGCGGGCCGCCTCCCGGAGGTCCACGCTCTCGGTCAAGGGCTCGTCTACGGAGATTGCGGTCCCGTCCGGCTCTCGGTACAGCGTGATCCTAGGCATCTCAGGTCCCCCTCGCCTATCCCCGAGTGCCCACGGACCGATCGGCTCGGGCGGGGTCCGCGGGGCCAAGGTGCAGATTGCGCGCCGAGATCGAAGCCCGCGACATGGTGAGCTCAGCCGGCGGTGAGGGCGTAGTTCTTCAGTCGTCCGTCCTTGAGATCCACGATGGCACCTCGCAGGAGGCCCTCTCCGTATTCACTCCCCGGATTGATACACAGGGTCCTCCCGATCCGGCAGACGCTGCGCGCTTCGTGGATGTGACCGTGGAGGCCCACGAGAGGCTGGAACTCCTCGATGCACTTCCGGACGGACACGCTTCCCACGTGGATGATCTCCACTTCGCCGCCGGACATCACGGGTTGGAGCTTGTCGTCGAGCTTGGGCGCGAGGTCTAGCGGGGTGCCGTAGGGAGGGCAGTGCAGGTTGAAGATCATGTTGTCGTAGCGGTGGCTCTGCCCGATCAGGTTGCGGAGGGTCTTGTAGAGCTCCTCGTCGCTCTGCTCCCGCGGCGTGTGCCACGGCGTCGGATTCGTGATGCCCAAGGTCACGAGCTGGTAGCCGTCGAGGTCGAGGATGCGTCCCTCCGGGTTGACGACGAACTTGGAACTCGACAGCGCGGGGTCGATCGCGTACGAGTCGTCGTTCCCGGGAGAAATGAACACGCGGACGCCAGAATGGCCGAGCCGTTTCTCCGCGAGCTCGACCCAATCCCGCATGAGCTTCGCCATGAGCTCCTCGAAGAGCGCGCGGACCTTGTCCTTGTCGTCCTTGAGCTTGTCGTACTCGCTCTGGGACATCACGTGCGGGTAGTAACCAGTGTCCTGGACTCGCTTCACGAACTCCCCCAGCCCTTGCTCGGCCAGGTTGTGGTGTTCCCCATGGAGCTGCGCCAGGTACCCGCCGTTCGGGGTCTTCACGATGGGCACGATCGCTTTGCCTGTGAGGTCGCCCCCGAGGACCAAGACTTGAGCGTCGTAGAACTCCGCGGCCTTCAGGAACTTGCGGTAGACCCGGTCCGAGCCGTGCACATCGCCTGAGAAGAAGATTCTGAGCTTGGCACCCGTTGGCTATGCCTCCTCGGAGCCCTCGGCCTACAGAGAATGTCGAACCTTCACCGAAGGCTTTAAGGATTTCGCACGAGGCAAACCTTGTCCGATGTAACGGGCGTTCTCGCGGGGTTCGTCCGCAGACCGGTCGTCCCTCGCGCGGAATCGCGTCGAACATTCCCGGGGACACACCGGACTCCTGTATTCGGTCGAGAGCCGCGGCGTCAGTGGTTTCCTCCAGTGAAGCGGCCCACTCGCGAAGTATTCGGCACCCATGCCGATTAGAGGTCTCCCGAGAACGGCGAGGGGACCCGCATGATGACGGAGCGCCGCCGGTGGCCTGG
>CAZJIP010000155.1:0-5083 GCA_964546105.1 uncultured Methanomassiliicoccales archaeon | reverse complement strand
CGATCGCGAGGTCCATCTTCCGCTGGGACTGGTTGTCCTGGGTCTCCTCCGCGTTGCGGAGGACGAGGTTCATGTGCGGGTCGAAGCCATCGAGGATGCCCCGGTACCCGCGGCCTCCCTTGAGCTCGACCATGACGTTGGACGAAATCTTCTGGTTGAGCAAGGAGAGTGGCTTAATCATGGGACCACGTTCGAAGGAGAGGAGGAGCAGTACTTAAATCTCTCGGCGAGTCCAGTGCGACGTCCCGGAGGGAGAGGGAGGTTCACGGCTCCGACTTGACCACGGGCCGGCCCTTGCCCAGACCCGCGCCCTTGCGGGGACTGATGAGGAACCCCGCTTGGCGCAGCACGTCCATGCCCACGATCATGTGGTACGTCATGTCCTTGCGGTCCGTGACCGCGACGTGGGTCTCGAAGGCCTTGGACCCGATGACGATCGTGGCCTTGACCACGTCCCTCTCCTCGGGACGCTCCGCGGCCGCGGACCGGATTCGGACGCGCCGCTCCACAGGACCCAGGCCGAGCCTCTTGGCCAGATCCGTGTCCACGCTCGTGCGCGCGGCCCCCGTGTCGATCTTGGCGCGGACCTGGATGTCGCCGTTCGGCCCGCGCAGCGTGACCTCCTCGATGACTCCGATAATCCTCCGCTTCGGCCGAACGTCCCGCTCCGGCGTCATCTCAAGCGCACCCGCCGCGTTCTCCCTTCGGACGACCGAATGAGTCCGCGCGATATCATCGTTGCGGTCGCCGCGGGCTGCGACACCTTTTTCTCCCGCGAGCGCCGTCGGCGCCGCCTGCGCACGGGAGACCCCGACCGTGAAGATTGGAGTCATCTCGAAGAAGGACACCTACTGGTCAACGCGGCAGCTTCTCAAGGCCGTGGAGCGGCACGGGCACGTGCCGAGTTACATCCAGACGGACGCGGTCCGGCTCGTCGTGGCGGGCCACGACGACGCCCAGTACAACGGGCAATCCATCCGGGACCACGCGATCTTCATCCCCCGCATCGGTCGCTCCCTGACGGACTTCGGGAAGATGGTCCTGCGGCAGCTCGAGCTCATGGACCTGAAGACGACGCTTTCCAGCGAGGCGTTGATCACGGCGCGGAACAAGTTCCTCGCCCTCCAGTCGCTTCGCGAAGCCCACGTGCCCATCCCCCGCAGTATCCTCCTCGCCTCCCGCCCGGATGTCCTCGAGGCCGCCCACTTCGTGCACTACCCCGCGATCCTCAAGATCCTGTCCGGGACCCAGGGGATCGGCGTCATGCGCGTGAAGAGCTTCGAGGAGACCGCCTCCATCGTGGACACGATGAAGTCCTTCGGCCAGGTCATGCTCCTCCAGGAGTACATCCCGAACCCGGGCATCGACATCCGCGCCCTCGTGGTCGGGGATCGGGTCATCGGCTCGATGAAGCGTGTGGCCCAGATGCACGAATGGCGGTCTAACATCCACCTGGGCGCCAAGGGCGTGACCATCGAACTGGACGATCATGCCCGGGAGGTCGCCGTCCGCGCGTCGCAGGCCGTGGGCTTGGAGATCAGCGGCGTGGACATGATCTTCCGCGGGGACGAGCCCGTGGTCCTCGAGGTGAACGCGTCCCCCGGCTTCCGTGGCCTCCTGCAGGCCACGCATATCAACGCGGCCGATGCAATGGTTGAGTACGCCGTCGAGAAGGCGTCCGCCTGAACGAAAGCGACATGACCCGCGCGACCCTTGCGGGAGCTATGCCGGAGGAGACCATCCCGGGTTCCCGGGTCCGGGCTGCGACCAAGCACGGCGAGCTGACCGTGGACGAGATCGGGGAGATGCAACCTGGCGGCGCGCGCCTCATGGACGAGTTCGCGCACCGGTACTGGGTCCTGTACTACGCCGCGAAGGGAGGCAACTGGGAGCTCGCGCGGTACATGGAGCGGGAGTCGGAGAAGCTCCTCGCGATCCTGGGCAAGGCGAGGCCCAAGTACGCCGCGGACCTCGAGCTCTTCGTGAAGGAGAATCTGGCGCCCGTGGCCGCGGCGATCGAAGCCCGGGACTGGCCGGCGTTCGACGCCGCTTACCGCCGCGGCATCGAAGCCTCGGACACGTACCACGCGAAATACAACAAGCCCTTCCTCCGCTTCCGCCTGCCCGACCACCCGCCGGAGTGGTTCGAGCTCGGGCCGCGATAGCCTTTTGGCTCGGGCCTGCTTTCGCGCGACCCGCGAGGAGCAATCCATGAAGTACGTGACGCTCGGGCGGAAGGGGCCCAAGGTCTCCGAGATCGGCATCGGGATGTGGCAGGCCGGCGGCAAGGCCTGGGGCCAAGACGTGGTCGACGCGGACTGCCAGCAGGCCATGGAGCGTGCCGTGGACCTCGGCATCAACCTCGTGGACACCGCGGAGGCGTACGGGGAAGGCCACTCCGAGGACGTCGTGGGCCGAGCGATCCGCGCCGTCGGGCGCGACAACGTCTTCGTCGGCACGAAGGTGGCAGGAGAGCATCTGCGGCCCCGAGATGTGGAGCGCGCATGCCGCGGAAGCCTCAAGCGCCTCGGCGTGCGGCAGATCGATCTCTACCAGGTGCACTGGCCCAACCCGTGGGACCTCAGCCCCATCCCGGAGACCATGAAGGCCCTGGAGCGGCTGCAACGCCAAGGACGCATCGGGCACATCGGCGTGAGCAACTTCGACGTCCGCGATCTCGAGGAAGCCCGGGCCTCCCTCTCCCGCACAGACATCGTCTCGGACCAGGTCCAGTATAGCCTCCTCCACCGCGAGCCGGAGTCCGGCCTCGTGGCCTACGCGAAGCGCGAGGGTATCGCCCTGCTGGCGTGGAGCCCGATCGCCAAGGGCGTGCTTGCCGGGAGGTACAGCGCCGGGAAGCGCCCCGAGGATCCCATCCGGTCCGATAGCGACTTGTTCCGCCCCGCGAACCTGCGCGCGGTGGCGCCGTTGGTGTCCCTCGTTCGGGAGACGGCGAAGGCCCACGGCAAGACGGCCGCGCAGGTTGCCCTGCGATGGCTCGCGGACCACTCCGGGGTGATACCCATACCGGGGGCGAAGCGCCCCGCGCAGGCGGAGGAGAACGCGGGAGCCGCGGGCTGGTCGCTCACGAAGGCGGAGCGTGCGCGCCTCGACCGGACGTCCGCCGCGGTCTTGCGGCGGCTGGACACCTTCTGACGCTCAGCCGGGCTTCTCGGGCGTCATCGGGGGTTGCGCGGGCGGAGAGCGCGGCTTGCGGCGGATGGCGAGCACGGCCACGATGGCCACGATGACGACCACGACGATGATGGCCGCGTAGAGCGTGTAGTCCGGCGGCGCGCTTGGGCCTCCGCCGGACGAGGTGACCTGGAAGGCTCCCTTCATGGTCGAGGGGTGGAACTTGCAGTAGTAGCTGAAGTTGCCCGCCTGATTCGCGGTGAACGTGAAGAACACCGGGACCAAGGAGGAGCTGAAATCGGGCGAGGCGGGCTCTCCCGCCGAGGGTGTCTGCGATCCGTCGTAGCTCACGAAGAACTGGTGGGTCTCGTTGTCCCGCGCGAACAGGGCGAGCTCGACGGACTGGCCCTGCGCCACGGTGAGGGTCAGTCCCGGGCTGGAGATCGTGGTCGGCGTCGAGCCCCAACCCTGGGTCGAGCTGCCGTACAGGACGAAGGTGGGCGCCGCGACGATCACGAACGAGCCCGTCATCAGCGTGGGATGGATCCGGCACTTGTAGGTGTAGGTCCCTACGTTGTTCGGGACGGTGAAGGAATAGACGACCGGCGTGGTCTTCGAGCTGAAGTCGGGGGACGAGGGCTCGCCCGTGCTCGGGGCGTTGCCTCCGTCGAGCGAGAGGAACCAGTTGTGCGCCACGCCGTCCTCGGCGAAGAGCCGGAGCGTGACGTTCTCGCCCACGGAGGCGGTGATCCTCGGCCCCGGTTCCGTGATCGTGCCCGACGTGAATCCCCAGCCGCTCGTGGTGTTGCCGTACAGCGTGTAGGTCGCCCGGACCTCCGTCGCTTGCGCGGAAATCCCTGGCCCGGGAGCGGCCAACGCCGCCGGTGCCGCAAGGGCGAACGCGAGCAGCAGGATGCCTAGCCATGCAGCCTTCAAAACGTCACCCCGTGTGGAGGGAACCAGAAGGGCTTCCCAGATAAAGGTTCGCCGAATCGGGCAAGCGCGTGCGGGTGCGGGGGATGGGATTTTCCGCCCCGCGCCAACGGGACGCGGGGCCTTTGAACCCATGAACTCCTGCGAGGCGGGATTTTAAGTCCCGCGCCGTTGTCCTAGCTTGGCTACCCCCGCGGCCGACGCATCGGGTGCGCGGTATAATGCCTTTCCTCTCAGGGTTCCCGGAATCCCGTCGGGGGGAAATGTCGCGGGATCCCGATGCGCTGGCGCAGCACGAGGCGCCGGATGTCCTGGCTCCCCGTCCTCCGGACCCCCGCCGTGCGGTCCGGCGAGATGACCGGCGCGATCCTGATCGCGATGAGCGTCATCGACGGCGTCTTCCCGGCGGTGGCCCTCGAAGCCGTCGTCGCGGTGATCGTCGGCGCCGCCGCGGCCACCGCCGTCGGTGCGTACTCCGGAGTCGCGGACGGGCGGTAAGTGGCCGCGGGCCCCGCGCCCGGAGGGACCTTGGCCCGGCGGTGGACGGACCCCAGCGTGGCTCGGGTGGTTCTCGGGTTCCTCGCCTGGGCAGTCGCAGCTGCCATCGCGCGCCTCGCGCTGGCGGGGGTCTTGGGCACGCGGGCTTGCGGGCGGCGCGGCATTTGGCCTCGTGGAATCCCTGGGGTGGTCTCGGGGTGTAGAGACCCTCGCCCGAACTGTTCCCCTCGCTCGGTATGAACGGGCGACCGGCTTCCGGGTGGAGTTCCGAGACGGCCTCGGCATGCTCGCGGCCGTCCGTGAGAACCGTGTGACGTAAGCCGGGTCGTCCGCGTCGCATCCCCGAGGATTTATTACGCTCGGGAGCCGTCGGCACGACGTGGGTCGCCTCGACGGTCGGGTCGCCTTGGTCACGGGAGGCAGCGGAGGCATCGGCGGGGCCACCGCCGTCGAATTGGCGCGCGAGGGCGCGGATGTGGCCTTGCAGTACAACTGCGGGAAGCGCGAGGTCGAAGCG
>CAZJIP010000154.1:0-5191 GCA_964546105.1 uncultured Methanomassiliicoccales archaeon | reverse complement strand
CCTCAGTTCTGAGCGTGCGTTTGGCGGCGTGAGCCCGCACAGGACGGCCCAGGCGGATTCCTGGGAGAGTACGACACGGAGGAGGAAAGGGAATGGCGTACATGCCTGAACCCCGAGGGTCGAGGGTTCCCCCGGAGCCGGGCTACTGGAACGTGACCGCCCCGCGCCTGTCGGTGCTGCCGACGATCAGCGCAGAACTCGCTGCCATCCAAAGCAGCCGGAATCTGCGCGACATCGAGAGACAGCTCCAGCGGCTGCGGTCCACGGCGGAACGCGCCTTCGCGGCGAGCCGTGCGCTCGAGCCGAGGCACGCCCCCCTCGTCTCGGACCTCGCGGCCGCCCTGCAGGAGGCCCAAGAGGCGGAGATGAGAGTCCAGTCGACCCGAGCGCTCCTGGAGAGTTCCACCGGGTTCGCACCCACTCCTGCGGAGGTCGCCGCGCCGGCGTTCGAGCCCCGGATTGCCTATGCCCCGGAGATGCGGGCGAGGGCGGCGTGGGCAGCCACGATGCCCGCCCTCGCACGCGAGCCGCCCGTGGAGATCCGGGACACCGGCAAGGACCTCGTCCTGCACATCGAACTCCCGGGCGTGAACCGGGAGGATGTGGAAGTCCAGGCGAGGGACACGAGCCTCTACGTCTGCGCGGAGCCCGAGCGGGAAGAGGCGGAGGCCGAGCAGATCGTCGCGACGGAGCGCCTTCCGCAGCGGTTCGAGCGCAGGATTGCGCTCCCCGAGCAGGTGCTGCCCGGCAAGACGAGCGCCACCTTCAAGAACGGCATCCTCGAGGTGACGTTGCCGAAGAAGGCGCCCGGCGAGCCCCCGCAGAAAGTGAGCGTGAAGTAGGGAGAACCCTCCTCCCTCTTTTTCTCCTCTCGGACTTTGTCAACGAGGTTGTCAAGGCTGAGAACCGCAGAGTCGAATTAAAGAGAGTCGAGCCCACATTGACATCGGCCACATGGACCGTCGCTGCGAGCATCCACACGTATCCAAACCGGACGACAAGAACGGCTGCCCGATATGCCTGGATTGCGGGCTCGTGCTGAGCCGCCAGGAGATTGCCCGCAAGCGGATTCCCCCTCCGGGCTACATCTGAGAACCCCCGCCGGTCCGCCTGAGTCCTCACAGGATCGCCCCGACACGAAGGCATAGGCTTTTCCTGGCCACGAAGTTAGTAAGGGGCGGAGGTGAGAGATGATCCCCACGCTGCCCAGCACCGGCGACATTCCCGTGGGGCCGGAGCGGCCGGAACCGGTACAGGTCCCGCCGCCCATGACCACCCGCACCCGCCTAGATGACCTCGAAGACCTGAAGAAGGCCATCCTAGAGCTCCAGGCGAAGGTCGAGAGCCTCGAGGCCCGCGTCACGCGACTTGAAGCGGGCACTGGCCGCTTGAGCTGATCGCGGAACGACTTTGCACCCGTCCATCGCCCTTGATTCCCAACCGGAGGATCCAGGAGTTCGACGGGCACAGTGCTCGACTTCGCGAGGGGTTCCTCCAAAGACTTAATAACGCAGCGGTCCGTGGAAACTGGTGATGGAACAGCACGTGGCGGAGCCCCGGGCCCGCAAGAAGAAGGAACCCGCCAAGCTCGAGTTTGAGGCGGGCAAGGTGTTCAACCCAACCTGGGCGAAGGGCGAAGACCTCGAGCTCGACCTCGAGTCCGCACGATACCGGGCGATGAAGGGGCAGGGCGGGACCCGGCGCAGCTAGGCGTTTCATGACGAGGGCCGACGGCTCTCGCTATCCGTCTGGCTCCCGGCCACGGGCGTGTTGCTCACCCGGCCTGCGAAGCCGCAGAATTCGCACGACAACCAGATGCGGGTCGCGAGGTAGTACCACCGACGGGTGAGCTTGCCGCACTGGGGACAACGTTCCGGGTGCCATGGATTCTCGTGTACCACCTGGCCCGGTTCACTCGATCCTGGCAGCGTCCCACCCGCATCGGAAGGAGTGCATCTGGGCCCCACTGAGGCCTTGGCGGGCTTAGGCCTTTGGCCTAGCACCACGGCTCGGGTGTCGGCAGGCGAACGGTTTGGGTCGCCAGGAATTCCCGCGCCCTCCTTCATGCCTCCGAATGCCAGCTGCGCCGAACAGCTCCTGGGGAGGCGTCTTCAAGGGGAAAGGGTCTGGTTTCCTTGCTTCCCGACGAGTAGCGGCTTCTTGGTCCAGCCGGAGGACGGTTTGTCTGGGGGAGGCCAAACGTCCGAGCCCAGCCGTCCCATGATACGCTCACGGCACGCTTCCGCGCGATCCGCGAGGGTTCCACATGATAGAACACTCCGGAGAGAACGCCCTGAGACACGGGATGTGCTTGCCCCCGGACCGCACGTGTGCCAATCCCGCGCGGAGACGACGGGGGGATCTAGAGCCTCCCTCCTCTGTCATTCAGGAAGGTGAGGAGGCCCGTGCGGATAACTTCAGCACAGGCTGCCGAGGGACCGCAAACGGTTTCTTGAAGCCTCTAAGCAGGGGTAAGCGGCTGCGGATCGTGACCTCGGTCACGCCTGCGACCTTCGCGATCACCTTTTGGGCCCGGGTCTCGCCGCAGGATTGGGCGGCCACATAAATCGCCGCGGCAGCCGTCCCCGCGGGCAGCAAGGACCTCGAGGGAAGGATGCGGTCGAGTTCCTTGAGCACCTGCAGGGCTTCCGTCCGCACGGCACCGCTGAGACCGAGCTCGGAACAGAACCGGTCCACGTAGTCCTGCGGTCGGGGGAGGGGGACAAGTCGCAACGCGTGGATCTGGAGGAGACGGCGGTAGTCCCTCGCGATTGGCTTCTTCTTCAGGCCCGTCGCTTTCTGAAGCTCGTCGAGGGTCCGAGGCACGCCGCACACCCGACACGCTGCATAGACCGCCGCCGCCACGATGCCTTCCACGGAACGGCCGCGGACGAGGCCACGCTGGACCGCTTTCTGGCAGATGAAACCCGCCTCGTCCCTCACGGTCCGTGGGAGATCCATGCGGGAGGCGAGATGGTCCAGGGCCTGTTTCATCACCGCCGAGCTTCGTTCCCCCGGTCGGTACTGGCCGACGATGTGCTGCACCCATCGGAGGTGGTGGAACGTCGCCTGGGATTGCGGGGGGATCTTCCCCCCGCGGATGTCCGTGGTCGCGAACGGGATCACGGTCATCAGGCCCGAGGCTCCCGTGAGGACCCTTCGGGGTGGCCCCGTACGGGCGAGCCGTTCGTTCTCCTCCATGGAATAAGCGGCCCATTCGGGGCCCTCGTCGATGGCCCTCTCGGTGGTCACGACGCCGCATGCGGCGCAGATCACCTCGCCGTGGATGTCGTCGCGGACGAGGCGGTCGCCGCCGCACTCCGGGCACACCCGCTCCTCATCGAGCGAGGCACCCGCATGCGCTCTGGGTGGCACTGCCTTCCTCCAAGAAACCCTTCTGATTCCGGTCGAGAAGGGCCATGCGCATAGCAGTTACATATAACGGCGGTAAGGGAAATCCTGTCGCCCTCCGATCAGGGGCACGGCAGCGAGGGTTTGCCTCGGAGGGGGCAGCCGGCATCGGGCGAACAAGAGAGGGGCAACCTACGCCGCGCGTGCATGGGCGCTGGCGAAGGGTTCCCCACTTCCCTTGAGTTCCCGGAGCCGGGATCGGATCGTGATCTCGCTGACCCCGGCCACGTCGGCAACCGCCTTTTGAGTCCGAGCCTCTCCGCACGCCTCCGAGGCTACATAGATGGCGGCAGCCGCCATCCCCGCTGGCGCTACCGGTCTCCATCCCAAGGTCCCTTCACATTCCATGAGGATTCTCCGGGCTTCTGCCCGAACCGCGCCGCTCAGGTCGAGTTTCGAGCAGAACCGATCAACGTAGTCCGACGCCCGGGGCGGGGGCGCCCGCAGCAGGTTTGGGACCCCCCGGAACACGCGGTAGGTCCTGCCGATCGACTTCCTCTGCAGGCCCGTGACCGCTTCCAGCTCGTCGAGCGTCCGCGGCACGCCATCGATCCGGCATGCCGCGTAGACCGCCGCGGCGACGATTTCATCGATGGATCGGCCTCGGGCGCAATGCGCTCTCAGCACCCTCCTGCAGAGAAACCGGGCCTCGTCCTCCGCGAACGAGGGGAGGTCCAGCTGGGAGGCGATTCGGGCGAGGAATCTCGCGACGTACGGCGCGGTCCGCTCTCGCGGCGACCTTCGGCCGGCCATGCGCTGCAGCTTCCCTATCCGGTACAGGGTCGCCCGTTGATCGTGCGGGATCGCACGGCCCCGGGCGTCCTTCCCGGCGAGAGGGACGACCGTCATCAGGTCGGAGGCCCCTTGCAGGACGCCTTTCGGCGGCCCCGTCCGGGCGAGCCGCTCGTTCTCTTCGACCGAGAACGCCCCCCACTCAGGTCCCTCGTCGATTAGGCGGTCGCTGAGGACGAGCCCGCATGCGTCGCAGACGACTTCGCCCCGTGCGTCATCGCGGACGAGATGGTCGCTCCTGCACTCGGGGCACACGCGGTCGTCCACCGGCAGAGGTTTCCTCGCTGATCTCGTCGGCATGCGTCACTTCTCTGGAGGAGCCTGGGGTTCCATGGCAATGGGTCAAACTGTATTACTGGCATCCCGCGGGATAAAAGGGTGTGGTTCGGGCCACCTAAAGGGCCGTTCGGCGCGTGCGCCTCATGCCTACCAAGAAGGCCCCTCCGGCAAGAAACGATGCTCCCTTTCCAGGTTCGTGCCGAATAGAGGGGTGTTTAGACGAAAATCCGCGGAACCGAGGGAAAACTGTCCTGCCCTCATTGCACCCCAGATTAGCCCTCCATCACGTATCCAAACGCGGTTGGCCAGATCAGAAGAATCGCGCCGTGCGACGGTCAAGCGGGCGACCCGGGAGAGAAAGCAGGTTTGCGGTGATGCGCGTCGTCCTATCGATAGTTGCCGCGCGGTCATCGGGAACCGGATGCTTCGCGGAGTGGACGTCGTCGCGGCACAGCCTCTTGGACCATGCGCCGGGCCCTAGCCTCGGCCGCTCGCAGATTGCCCCCGGCCAGAGCGGCTCGTACGTCCCCATCTCGGTAGATATCGTAAAGCACCCGACGCCGTACGCTGGCCTGAGAAATCCGCTCACGGATCCGCTCGCGAGCGAGGGTCTGGACCGCGACCATTTGCTCATCTTCCGGGCCGACGGCCCTCGCGAGCCGGCTCGCAAGTTCCCGCGCGACGATGGGACTGCGGCCACCGGTCGAGA
>CAZJIP010000153.1:0-5210 GCA_964546105.1 uncultured Methanomassiliicoccales archaeon | reverse complement strand
AAGGCCCCCACCCACACCAGGCGGTCCATGGGGGCCTCACCCGCGATATGCCTCCTCCACCGAGGCCCCGTCGAAGAGGATGCGGGCGATGGCCCGCGTCATGCTCATGGGATCCTTCGCCTGGAACACGTTGCGACCCACGGAGACGCCCACGGCGCCCCCGGCCAGGGAGCCCGCGACCATCTCGAGGGCCGCCCTCTCCGAATCGAGCTTGGGCCCGCCCGCCACGACGACGGGAACGGGGCATCCGCGCACGACCTCCTTGAACGTCTCCGGGGATCCCGTGTACAGAGTCTTGACCACGTCGGCCCCGAGCTCCGCGCCGACCCGGGCCACGTGCTTTACCGCCTCCACGTCGTAGGGATTCTTCACGTTCTCCCCGCGCGGGTACATCATGGCCAGGAGAGGCATGCCGAACCGGTCGCACGCGGTCGCGACCGCGCCGAAGTCCCCCAGCATGTGGTGGTCCTCCTCGCCGCCGAGATTCACGTGGATGGAAATCGCGTCCGCGCCGTAGGAGATGGCCTCGTCGACCTGGGTCACGAGGACCTTGCGGTTCGCGTGCGTGCTCAGGCTCGTGGAGGCGCTGAGGTGGAGTATCAGCGAAAGGCGCTCATCGAAGTACTCCTGCGCGAAGCGGACGAGGCCTTTGTGGAGCACCACGCCCGTGGCCCCGCCCTTGGCCACCGCGGCGACCGCCTTGCGGATGTCCTCGAGTCCGGCGACGGGTCCGTTGGAGACTCCGTGGTCCATTGCGACGATCAGGGCCTTGCCGCCGGCGAAGAGCCGACGCAGCCGGATTTCCTTGCCGATCGAGGACATGGGACACACGCCGTGCGATGAAGTAGCACGCCCGTAGAAGACGGAGGTATTTGAACCCTTTGATGCGAGACGCACAGAAAGCGACGGTTCGTCGTTCATCCCGAGGCGGGCGGGCTCGAACGGTCCAGCCCCGCGAGGATCTGCACGGACACGCGGTCCTCAGGCGCGGGGTCCGGGAGGACGGCCCACGCGACGTCCGCTTGGGGGGAGCGCAGCCGGACCTCCCGGAGCAATTCGTCCTCGAACGCGGCCCCGGGAGGCTGGGCGATCAGCACGACGGCCTGGCGGATGTCCTCGTCGCGTCCGGTGAACCATGGGCTCGCGTAGGCCTCTTCCACTGCGAGGAAGCAGCGGTGCTTCTCGGCGCCCGCGCCCATCCCGAACCGCCAGTCCTTCGCGCGGGACAGGAACCGCTTGAAGGGCACGAGGTCCGTGCGGGCGAGGACCGTGGGCAACGCGGCCGCCGGCCGCGCCATGATCGCGCCCATGGCGCCGAAGGCGCGAGCCAGGGGGAGCGTCGGATAGGAGCGCAGGAGCGCGTCGTTCCCGAAGGCCACCACGCCGTCCGCGCGCCGTTGCAGGATGGCCATCTGGGCCTCCGCGAGACGGCGGCGCAGCATGCCTTCCGCGGTGAAGGGGACCGTGGCGAAGGCCAGCGAGGTGTCGCCGAGGATGCGGGCCACGCGGCCCACGACGCCCAGGGCCCAGCCGCCGAACTCGCCGCCGAGGCCACCCAGGACGATGACGAAGTCCCGGTCCGCGAGCGCGTCGGAGAGATCCTTCTCCTCGTTCGTGGCGAGGGTGGGGATCGCTTTCTCCTCCATGGAGGCCACCGCCTGCAGCGGTTCCGATGCGATCAGGACGCGCCGCGCGATGCCAATCATGGAGGGATGCGGCGCATCGTTCACCGCGACGCGCTCGACGCCCGCGGGCGGGGTCACGTGCCGCAGCGTGTTGCACCCCGCGCCGCCGCACCCGACGATGGCAGCCCGGACCCGCTCCTCGCCGGTCCCCAGTCGCCAGGTGTCGGGCACGGGGCGCGAATCAGGAGGCGACGAGATAAAGCGTTGCGAGGCACGGTCACCCGGGTCCGCGGCCTGCGCGCGCGGGCCGCTGGCGGTAGGCCACGAGGATCTCGCTCGTCACGGTCCAGGCGCGGAGGGGTTCTTCGTGGATGGACACGACGCGGTCGCACAGCTTGGCCACGGGGCTTCGGAAGTCGCCGTGGGGGAAGCCGCCGACCACCGCGGTGAGGTCGCCCTCCAGGGCTGCGAACTCGGACCAGAGACTGACCCGCTCTCCCGCCTCGGAGAAGGCCCACCGCGGCGACGGGAACTCGGACAGGAGTCGCTCCAAGGAGACGCCGCGCTCCAGGGTGAGCAGGGGCTGGCCCTCCGGGACCGCACCCTTCTGGAACAGATCCTCCATGAGGCCGACGAACCGGGGATAGTTCTTCGGGATGCGGGTCTCCGCGGCGAAGCGGATCACGTCGTCGTTGCGGGTGTGGACGATCGTACGCAGCTGGCCCTGGGAGTTCAGCACGGAATCCAGGCAGAGGAGGGCGAAGA
Source organism: uncultured Methanomassiliicoccales archaeon (assembly GCA_964546105.1). GTDB lineage: Archaea > Thermoplasmatota > Thermoplasmata > RBG-16-68-12 > RBG-16-68-12 > RBG-16-68-12. The sequence continues at coordinate 2,820 of CAZJIP010000153.1, read as the reverse complement.
GATGCACGATGTCGGGACGACCGCGGCGTTCTCCCTCGGGGAAGTTCCGAAGCGCGGGATGGTGAAGGCTGCTGTCGAGCAAGGTCGTGGAAGGCGAGCGACCACGCCGCTTCGCGGCCGAGCGGACGGACGGATGACCCGCGAGAGCGTCCGGGACGAACTCGAGTTCGGCGTCCGCGAGGATCAGCGTGAGCACGTCGGCCCGTAAGGGGAAGGGGGGTTTACCACTTTCACCGACCTGTTATTAGAGGCTATAAGTAGCGTGGCCGCGCTGGGGTAGACCCGGATGCACGAGATCGTCTGCGTCGGGGACGTCCACGAGGGACTCACCTTCGACTTCCGGATCGACCCGGAGACGGGCATCTCGGAGCGCGCCCTCGACCTCCACGGCAATTTCGCCAAGGCGGCGAAGTGGGCCATCGACCACCGTGCGTCCCTGTTCTGCGTCCTCGGAGACCTCTTCGACCGGACCCACGTGGCCCCCATTTTCCGCGAACTCGTCCGCCGCGATGTAATCGAGCCCCTCGGGCAAGCAGGGATCGAGGTGTGGATCCTCGCGGGAAACCACGACCAGCCGCGGCGGGCCGCCCGGTCCACGTCCCTGGACGACTTCCGCGGCTACGCCCATGTGCGGATCTTCCGCGATCCCAAGGCGGAGACGCGCACAATCGACGGGCGGAAGATCGGTTTCGTCCTGCTCCCCTACCTCCACCCCGAGGAGATCGTCGACCAGATCCGGGAGAAGCTCGGCAAGGAAGTCCCGCGCGAGGAGGCCTACGAGGCCGCACGCCGCGTGTGGAATGGCTGGATCCAGAACCGGGCCGATGAGCTCAAGGATGCGGACCTCCGGATCCTCTTTGGCCACTTCGAGTTCCAGGGCGCGCGGTACGCGAGCACGACGCCTCCCGAGGTCGTGCCAAACGACTTCACGTTTACCCGGGACATGCTGCCCGCCTCCGTGGACCTCGCGGTCTTCGGCCACATCCACATGCATCAGTCCCTGTTCGGGAAGGTCGTCTACACGGGAGCTCCGGAGCGGATCGACTGGGGCGAGCGGCTGGACCCGAAGGGCTTCGTCGCGCTGCGGGCGGACGGCACGTGGTCGTTCGTCGAGCTCCCCGCGCGCCCCATGGAGAAGGTGGACGTCACCGTCGGCGTGGGGGACGACGCCACGCGGCGCGTGCTGGAGGCCCTGCCGGAGGACGTGGCCGGGCGGCTCGTCCGAATCGAGGCGCGCCTGCCCGACGAGCTCCGGGCCTCCCTGGACGAGCGAAAGCTCGAGCGGCGCCTCCAGGACGCGTTCCACTACGAACTGCGCCTGGTCTCGACGGACCGAGCGCGCATCGCCACGGACGAGTTCACCATGGACCCGACCCGACTCCTCGCGGATTATGTCGACAAGAACTTCCGGGACCACCCCCGGAAGGATGCGATCCGGGCGGAGGCCCAGCGGCTCTTGAGGGAGGTCCTCGGGTGAAGGGCTCCGACGACGTGGACGTCGAGACTGCCGCCACCTTCGAGACCGTCGCCGCTGCGGAGGGCTTCGTCCTCGAGGAGATTGAGATGCGGGGCTTCATGCGCTACGTCGAGAAGACGGATCCGCCGGTCCGCTTCCTGGAGAAGTTCACCGTGATCACGGGGCCCACGGGAGCCGGCAAGTCGTCCATCCTGGATGCGATCACGTTCGCCCTCTACGGCTCCACGACCCGCACGGACATCCTGACCGTGAAGACCTCGGACGTGTGCCGACCCGGGGGATACGTCCGCGTGGCCTTCCGCCAGGGGGACAACCGGTGGGAGGTCCGCCGCGGATTCACGACGAAGAAGGACTCCTACCTCGAGGTGAGCCGGGACGGGGAAACGGTCTCCGGCACGATCCGGGAGAAGGAGCAGACCATCCAGGATGTGGTCGGCCTCGACTACGTTGGGTTCCGCAACTCCACGTTCGTGCGGCAGGAGGAAATGAAGGATCTCGGGTCGGCCCGGGGCGCGGATCGGCTCGCGGTCTTCCAGAAGCTGTTCCGCCTCGAGGTCTTCGAGCGCGCGCTCCAGAAGGCCAAGGAGCAGCAGGCCTCCCTCCAGCTGGACCTCCGCACCAGAGAAGCGGACATCGCGGCACGGACGGAGGCCCTGCAGCGCCTCCCGCCCGCGCGGGCCCAGCTGGAGGCCGCGCGCAAAGACTTGGCCGCGGGCAGCCTCGAGGTCGCGGCCCTCGAGTCCAAGCTCCGCGGAGGCGAGGAGGACCTTCGAAAGCGGGAGGCGGACCACGAGGCGTGGGTCCGGGCCAGCGCGGCCCTGGACGACCGCAAGCGCCAGCTCGAGGAGCTGCGCCGACGCATGGACGAAACCCGGGAGCGGGGGAAGCAGGCGGCCGATCTCGAGGGCCAGATCAGGGCCCTGGAGAAGGAGATCACCGACCTGGAGCCGCTTCGGGAGGAGCTGGAGCGGTTGCGCATCCGCCAGCAGGCGCACGAGCGCGCGCGGCTCGCCGCAGAGTCGGCCGAGCGGCTGTTCGACCAAGCCAAGAAGGAGCATGAGCGGCGGCGCGACCAGATCAAGGACAAGATCGACGCGGTCCACCGGAAGATCGCGGCCCTGGACACACGCTTGGATCGGGACGGGGCCTTCAATCTCCTCCGGGACGAGGGGCGCCTCGAGGAGCGCGTCGCCCGGATCGAGCGGGAGCTGGAGTGGCTCGCGGAGCGGCCCGAGCCAGTGCGTTCACTCCAGGAAGAGCAGGGCCGAACGGCGAAGGCCCTGGTGCACATCCGGAAGAAGGTAGAGGCAAACAACCAGGACCCCCTCGCCCTCACGGCACAC
>CAZJIP010000152.1:0-5277 GCA_964546105.1 uncultured Methanomassiliicoccales archaeon | reverse complement strand
TCATGGACGCCTTCGACGAGGCGCGCCGCGAGGCGGAGATCCAGATGCAGCTGAATGCCCTGCGCGAGCAGGCGATCAAGCGGTTCGCGCCCAACTTCCATCAGAAGGTCCATGGGGAGGACCTCACGGAGGACATCGGCCTCACCTGGGGCCGCCTCACGCAGTTCAACGGCGGTCCGATCCCGCTGCGGGCCCTCGTCGCGGGCAGCGTGTGGGACGAGGTCACCGTCTTCATGGCGTTGCTCTACCTTGCCCAGCTCCAGAAGGTGAAGCTCTGGCAGAAGGAGTTCCCGCACGGGGAGATCTTCGTGAAGCGCCTGTCGACGGAGGAGACGATCGGCCCGGATGAGCTGCTCGCGATTCCGGGTCTGGCCCATCCGAAAGCTGAGGCAGCGCACACTCCGTCCTCACCGGGGGTGGGTGCGTGAGCGACCGCGGGATTGTGGAAGCCGCGCTGTATTCCGCGGGCCGCGCCCTGACCGTCGAGGAGCTCGTACGGGTCACGGGCTTCGATGAGGGCGTCGTCAAGGAGCACCTGCGGGCCCTCGCCCGGGAGTACAAGAAGCGGGACAGCGCCCTCGAGGTCGCGCAGATCGGCACGCGCTGGACCATGCAGATCCGCCAGGAGTACACGGAACGGGCGCGGACCTTCGCGCCGCCCGAGATCGACCGCGATCTGCTGAAGACCGCGGCCCTCATCGCATACCACCAGCCGATCCTCCAGAGCGATCTGTTCGACATGATCGGCGAGAAGGTCTACGAGCACACGAAAGCCCTCGAGGACCTGAAGCTCATCTCCCGCAAGCCCAGCGGCCGATCCCTCGAGCTGACGACCACGCGCTACTTCGCGGAATTCTTCGGACTCAAGAGCACGAACCGCGAGGGCATCCGGAAGATCATGGCCGAGCGCGCGGGAATCGTGTACCACGAGAAGTCCGCGGATGTCGAGGAGCCCGTGGCCCCGGAGCCGTCTCCAAACCCGCCCGAGGGCCCGCAAGCCGCCGCCCCCGCCGCACCCGCCGCGGCCGCCGAATCATCGTCGATAACCACGAGCTAATTCCTTTATAAGCTGCGGCGCCCTCGTTGGACGCGGTCAACCCCGGGAACGAGCCGGGGCCCTGATTCGCCAGAGCGGAGCGGACCGTGAGCGGGTACCTGCGGGACAGCCAGCTGCGACGGCAGCTGGAGGAGAAGGTCAAGGAGACCACTCGGACGCGTCAGGCGGCCGAGGACGGACTCAAGTCCGCTCAGGATGTGCTGGACGCAGCCCGGAAGATCGACGCCAACGTGGTCGAGGCGGAGAAGGTCCTCGCGGATGCCACGTCCGCCATGGCGGACAAGGACTACAAACGCGCTGCGGAGAAGGCCGCGGAGGCCACGGAGCGCGGGAAGCGGATCTACCGCGACCGCGTGTCCGCGATCCTCGACTCGAGCGCGGGCCTCGCGACCCTCGCCAAAGGAGTCGGCGCGGACGTCACGGAGGCGGAAGCCGCCCTGAGCAAGGCGCGGGACGCCTTCGCCGCGGAGAACCTCCCGGAGGCCGTGGACTTCGCCAAGAAGGCATGGAAGCGTAGCGAGAAGGTGCTCTCGGAGCACCTGTCCTCGAGCTTCTCCAAGGTTCAGGCCCTGATCCTGTCCGCGAAGAACCTCGGGCGGGACACGGCGACCGTGGAGGACCTCCTCTCCCGCGCCCGGACCGCCGTGGAGGGGAACAACTTCCAGTCGGCCCTCGACTTTACCAAGGAGGGCCTCGACACGATCAAGGAGGACCTCACCTCCGCGCTGGACAAGGACCTCCGCGAGGCGGAGGACCTCCTGCGCACGGCCCAGGAGCTCGGCGCGGACGTCACCAAGGCGAACACGTTCCTCGAGCGCGCGCGATCGGACATCGGGAATCTCGAGTTCGAGAAGGCGAACAACGCGGTCCGCCAGTGCCGCGCGGAGTCCGAGAAGGCGCTCCAGCGCAGTCTGGAGGGCAAGTTCGCCGACTTCTCCAGGTTCCTGGAACAGGCCCGCACAATCGGCGCGGACCCGTCCCCCGCGGAAGGCCATTTTGCCAAGGCCCAGGAAGCGCTCAAGGCGGGCAACTACAAGGCCGGGGCGCAGCTTGCGAAGCAGGGCTTCCAGGCGCTCCAGGACGGGCAGTTCCAGCGCGTGGTCGCCACAATCGGAGCGTCGCGGGAGAAGTTCGTCGCCGCGGTGAACCTGGGCATCGATCTCAAGGACCCGCTGGGCTACCTGGGGAGCGCCCGCCAGGCGCTCCAGCGCTCCGCGTTCCAGGAGGCCATGGACTGGGCCAAGAAGGCGGACGACGCGGTCGATCAAGCCGTCGCCCAGTACCGCAGCGCCCAGGAGCGGCTCAAGACCCTCCACCGCGCGTTCGCGGAGGCGGAGGCTCGGGGCGTCGAGACCAAGGCCGCGCGCCGTTTCGCCGAGCTGGCGCGGGACGCCTACCAGCAGCACGACCTCGCCGGCCTGGAGAAGGCCATCGATGACGCCCACGAGGAGCTCCGCAAGTCGGAGCGAGAGGAGGTCATGCGGACCATCGAGCGGGTCGAGTTCACGCTCACGGTCGGCGAGCAACGGGGCGCCGATCTCTCCGAGGCCTCCAAGCTCCTCGAGGACGCAATCGTCGCCACGAAGGCGAACGAGCACCGCCGCGCCCTGGACCTCGTGGCGCAGGCCCAGGCCAACGCGGAGACCGCACTCCAGAAGCACGTCGCGGACCGACTCGTCACGCTGCGGAACGCGCTGCCCTACGTGGCCGACGACGCGGGCGACCTTAAGGCGATCATCCTTCGGACCGACGCGGCCCTGACCTCCCGAGACTTCGAAGGGGCATTCAAGGGGCTGGACGAAGGAAGTCGCTTCGTCGAGGACCGCACCCGGGCGGGCGCCGAGCAGCTCGTCGCCTCCCTGGGGCTCGCGATCCAGCTCCGCGTGGATCTCGGCCTGCCAACGGAGGCCGAGGAACCCCTCTTTCGCGAGCTCAACGCCTCTCTGGGGGCCGGCCGCGTCGCCGAGGTGGTGGCGGCCCGCGACCGGGTCCTGGCCCTCCTGGCATCGGCCTCCGAGGCGCTCCTGGGCCAGGTGCGTTCGCGGATCGGGCAAGCCCAGAGCCTGCGGATCGACACGGAGGGGATGTCCGATTTCCTCAACCGGGCGCAGACAGCCCTGAACCTCCAGAACTACGCAGAAGGCCTGCGACTCCTCAAGGAGGCGGCGGACCGCGCGAACAAGGCGACCGCCCTGCATCGCCAGGCCCACGACGCCCTCTCCGGTGCCGCGGCCTTCATCGCGGAGGCCCGCAAGCGGAACGTGGACGTGACCAAGGTCGTCGAGACCCTCGTGGATGCGAAGAAGGCGTTCGAGCGCCTGGACTACCCCCAGGCCATCGAGCTCTCCGCCCAGGCCAAGGCGGAGACGGAGCGGCTCACGGTCCTTTACTCCTCGGCGCAGAAGATCCTCTCGAACAAGGAGCGGATGGAGATCGCGTCCCGCCTCGGGATCGACGCGCCCCACCTCCGGGAGGCCGCGTCGGAGGCCAAGGAGGCCATGAAGGCGAAGGACTACGATCGGGCGCTGGCTCTGGCCTCCCGCGCGGACGACGAGTTCGGCTCCCTGATCCGGGAGAGGATCGTCGCCCTCCTGACGACCTCGGAATCCATCGTCGGGTCCGTCGAGGGCGTGAACCTCGCCCAGGTGAACGAGGAGACGATCCGGGCGCGGCAGGCGCTCGAGGCCGGGGAGTTCGCCCGGGCCGCGGATCTCGCGCTCCATCTCCGGGAGTCCCTGGAGCACCTGAAGAAGCAGGGCGAGGAGGCCGACGGGGCGATCCAGCGCGTCCGCGAGCTCGTCGCGGACGCCGAGGCGATGAACCTGGAGGCGCCCACCACCGCGGCGCTCCTGGACAAGGCCGAGCGCGCCTACAAGATGGGCCACTTCGAGGAGGCCATGGACCACGCGGCCCAGGCGGAGGTCGAGGTCGCGCGCGAGCGGGATCAGGGGATCGCCGCGATGATGCAGCGGTTCGAGGACTCCATCACCCGTGCGAAGCGCGACGGGACGGACACGCGGTCCGCGGAGAAGCTCTTCGAGCGTTCGCGGGAGTTCTTCCGCGCGAAGAAGTACCGCCAGGCCCTCGCCACGGCCCTCCAGAGCGAGGCGGAGGCCGAGCGGGTCGCCTTGCAGCAGGGGATGGCCTCCCAGGCCGTCGCCACGATTGACGGGAAGCTCAAGTCCCTCGGTCGGCCCGCGCCGCCGGTCGACCGCGTCGCGGAGGAGGCACGCCGCGCCCTCGCGGGCGGCGACTACGTGAAGGCGCTCGACCTGGCCATCCGCGCCTCGGACGCCCTCGCGGACTTCCGCGCGGCGTTCGAGGAGTCCCGGGAGGTCCGAATCCGTGCCACCGCGCTCCGCCAGACCGCGCGCGACATCGGCGCGGAGGCGGACAAGCTCGATCGGTTCATCCGCGAGGGCGACGACGCCCTGGCGACCGGGGACGTCGAGTCGGCGAAGGCGTCCTTCTCCCAGTGCTTGGAGTGGGGCATCGGGCTCCTCCGGGCCCATCTCCGGGAATCCCTGTCGAAGGCGGACGAGCTCGTGGCGACCTGCCGCCGTCTCGACATCGATCCAACCGCCGCGCTCAACAAGCTCTCGGAGGCCCGCACCCAGCTGGACGGGGAGAACTTCGCCGTGGCCCACGCCTGCATCCGGGAGGGGCAGGAGATCGCCCAGCGGGCCCTGGGCGCCCGGCTCAACAACACCCTCGCGGAGGCCGCGGAGAACGTGGCCCATGCGAGGAAGCTGGGCTCCGACGCCCGCGGGGCGGAGGAACTCCTCCGCCAGGCTCACGAGCAGGCGGCGCGCGGGGAGTACGCCGCCGCGCTCGACGTGGTCGGGCGGGCGGTGGAGCACGTGGAGAGCGCCAAGGTCGTCGAGAAGCGCTTCATCGATCTCACGTTCAAGGCCGAGACCACGATCCGGAACGGCAAGAAGTACGGCATCGACATGCGAGCCGCGGAGAAGCGCCTCGCGGAGTCCATGGACGCGCGGCGGCGGGACGCCGCGGAAGGCATCCGGGTCGCGGAGGACGCCTACCGGCTCGCCTGGGACGCCGTCGAGGCCTTCGCGCCGAACCTGAAGGGGTCCCTCGAGGTGGGCGCCGCGAAGCTCAACGAGCCCATGGACGTGACCCTGACCCTGGAGAACGTGGGAAAGGGACTCGCGAAGGACGTGCGCGTGCGGGTCCTGGGCGACGCGGAGGCGGAGGGCCTC
>CAZJIP010000151.1:0-5300 GCA_964546105.1 uncultured Methanomassiliicoccales archaeon | reverse complement strand
CCCACGATCGACGATTACGAGGCGTCCCTCTGACGGGTCGTCTCGGATGCGGTATCCCGCGGTCGCCGGTGCGTTCTACGAAGGGTCCAGGGAATCCCTGCTCCGCCAGATTGAGCGCTGCTACACCTCGTCCCTGGGTCCCGGTTCGCTGCCGAAGCCGCAGCGCGGCGAGAAGCGCCTCGTCGGCTTGGTGTGCCCCCATGCGGGCTACCAGTACTCCGGCCCCGTCGCGGCGCACAGCTATGCGGCTCTCGCCGCCGATGGCCTCCGAGAAGCGTACGCGGTCCTCGGACCGAACCACTACGGGGCGGGCGCGCCCCTGGCGACGACGCACAACGACTGGGAGACGCCGCTCGGCACTGTGACCATCGACCCCGACCTCCTGAAGGCCGTGTCGAAGCCGCCCGTGGAGGACGACATCTCCGCCCATCGCCACGAGCACAGCATCGAGGTCCAGCTCCCCTTCCTCCAGCACCTCTCGCCCTCCGTGCGATTCGTCCCCATCTGCATGGCCTTCCAGGAGTACGACCTCGCAGCCGAGGTCGGCGAGCTCCTTGCGGGAGCTCTCGAGGGCCGCGACGCCCTGGTCATCGCCTCCTCGGACTTCAGCCACGTCGGGATGAACTACAACCAGAGGCCGCCGCGTGGCCAGACCGCGCCCGGATACGCGAAGGCCCAGGACACGAAGGCCCTGGAGAAGATCCTCGCCCTAGACCCGAGGGGCCTCCAGGACCGCGTCGCGAAGGACGACATCTCCATGTGCGGGTACGGCCCCGTCACCGCGATGCTCGTCGCGGCGAAGAAGCTCGGAGCGCGGGAGGCCAAGCTCCTCAAGTACGGATCGTCGAGCGATGTGAGCGGCGACCGCGACATGGCGGTCGGGTACGGCGCGGTGGCCGTCTACCGCTGAGCCGCGGTCTCTCGGTCAATCCAGGCGAGGTAGGGCGCGAAGCCGACGTCCATCGGATACGTGACGATGCAGGGGACCTCGTAGGGATGGGCGGCCTTAACCACGGCGATGAGTCGCGGCACGCAGGCGCGACGGGTTTTGAAGATGACCAGAACCTCTTTCGCATGCTCGAGCGAGCCCTGCCACCAGAAGAGGGAGTCGATGGGGGCGAGGTTCGCGCACGCGGCCAATCGTGCCTCAAGAACCTCGCGGGCCATCTTCTCCGCGGACTGCCGGTCGGGTGCGGTCACGTAGGCCATCACGTGCTTCGGCGTTCGGTTTGCGGGCATCGGGTCCCTCCGAGAATTATCAGGGGGTGGAATATGGACGATGCACTTTTATGTCCCGCCCCGGGTGCGTCGGGTGGCCTCCGATGCCCATCGTCCTCATGTCCGAGGTCGTCGCCGCCCTGCGGGCCACGCTCGGGAAGCGCGGCATGCCCGAGGAGGAGATCAAGATCCTCGCGGAGTACCTTCTCTCGTTCTTCGGCTTCGAGACGGAGGTCATCGACAACAATCTGGACGTGGCAGACCGCGACGTGTTCTACATGCTCGAGGAGGAAGGCCTCCTGGGCACGCGGCAGGAAGAGGTCCTGATCAAGAAGGGGAAGACGTGGCGCATCCACTACTGGGTGCTCCGCGTGGACCGGATCAAGAGCCTCGCGAAGGGCGCGGGAACCCGGCCGACCGAAGATGCGTTCGCCGTGTACAACGACGTGCCCGACGACGTCTGGGCACGACAGTTGCCCGCGCACTAACCACCCGGGATAGTTTAAATATCCCCGAGGGCTCGTTGCGAACCACCGATGGTCGACTGGACGCCGTACCTGATCGCGGTCGCCGCGGTCGTCCTGTGGACCGCGTTCTTCTTCTACCTCCAGCGGCGCAAGCTCCTGGAGCCGCGGAACCTGTCCCTCGCGGGCCCCATCCTCATGTGGAAGACGGGGCGCGGCCGCGGCCTCATCGAGCGCCTGGCACGGCCCAAGCGCTTCTGGCGCGCGTTCGGCGACGTCTCCATCTTCCTCGTCGCCGCGGCGATGATTGCGACCACGGTCCTCCTGCTCTGGGAGGCCACCCTGGTGCAGAGCGCGGCGGTCCGCGCGAATCCGCCCTCCCCCGACCTGCTCCTCGGCCTGCCGGGCATCAACCGCCTGATCCCTCTGGGCTACGGGATCTTCGGCCTCGCCGTGGCCATCGTCCTCCATGAGTTCTGCCACGGTATCCTCGCTCGTGCGGTGAACGTCAAGGTGCGGTCCGTCGGCGCGATCTTCCTCGTCGTCCCCATCGGCGCCTTCGTCGAGCCCGACGAGGACGAGATGCGGGCCCTGCCTCCGCGACAGCGCGCGCGCCTGTACGCCGCAGGGCCTGCGACGAACCTCCTCCTCGCCCTCCTCTTCGGGTTCCTCTTCTCCACGATCATGATGTCCGCGGTGGCCCCGGTCCACAACGGCGTGGGCATCGTGGGCTTCTCCAGCTCGGATTCCGGCGCGCTCAAAGCGGGGATTCAGCCCTACTCGATCATCACCAACGTGAACGGGACCGAGGTCAACTCCTACAGTGACTTCCTCGGCGCCATGTCCCACGTCCGCCCGAACACGACGATCCCCGTGCAGACGTACAACGTGAACAACGGGACGTACTTCACCGCGGACGTGACCTTAGGTTACGACAACGCCACGGGCCGTCCCCTCCTGGGGATTTACGCGCTGGACGTGAGCACGGACTACTACCACCCGCTCACGAACCCGGACGAGTTTGGCGGCGTCCCCGGGGCCATCCTCACGTACATCTCCCTACCCATCTCGGGACGCGAGCCCATCCAGGAACCGGCGATCGCGTTCTACCAGGTGAGCGGGCCGTTCGCGGCGCTCCCGCCCGCTGTGTTCTGGGTCTTCACGAACAGCCTCTACTGGCTGTTCTGGCTCAACGTCATGCTCGGAGCCACGAACGCCCTGCCTGCGGTCCCCCTGGATGGTGGCTACATCTTCAAGGACGGTATGGACGCGCTCGTGAGCCGCCTCCGCCGCGGGATCAAGGCCGAGGACCGCGACCGGATTGTGCGTCAGGTCTCGTACCTCTTCGCCCTGCTCATCTTGGCGCTGATCCTCTGGCAGCTCATCGGGCCGCGGATCTGAGCCGACGGGAGACTCAGCTGCGGGCCTCGTTCGCGAGCAGCCCGATGATCCCGCTGATGAGTCCCAGGACGGCACCGAGCTGGCTCGATCCGATGATTAGGGCCACGATCCCGAGGACGAGGTTCAGGATGCCACCCGAGCTGTAGCTGGCGCGGTAGATCATCACGCTCCCGAGCAGGATGCCCAGGCCGAGGACCAGGTCCACGAGCCGTGCGAGAATGAAGTCGATCGTGACGTTCGAGAGCCGGCCGAGGTCCACGCCGCCCAGGAGCACGAGGGCGCCGCCGAGGAGGCCCAAGAGAAGACCGACAATCGCGAGATCGCGTTTTTCCGACATGCGCGGAGCCAAAGCCCCTTCCTACTTCATCCTTTCTCTAATCCGCCCGCGGCCCAGATGCCCGCGGGATCGCCCGCGTAGAGGTCCTTCCCCCACCACATCCGGAGCGTGTGGAAGACCTCGGAGAAACCGCCCTCCCGGACGAATCGGAGGAGCTCGGGATTGCGCTCGGGGCCGCTGAACGAGTACTCCCGCGGTCCCACGACGTTCACGAGGGCTTGGAACAGGTCCCGCGCGGTCTCCGGATGACCCGAGCGGACCACCCAGGGGCCGATCTCGCATGCGCCGTCGAACGGACTGCCGACCAAGTAGCCCACGATGTCCGGCCCGTCGCGGGCCACGAGGAACGTGGCGGGATACTCCTGGAGGAGGCGCGCCAGGAGGGCTTTCCGCGAGGCTCCAAAGTAGACGGCGTCGAGAGCGACCAGCGCGTCCAAGTCTTCTTCCCGCGCGACCTCCACAGATCCTGCCGCGGCGGGTGACGCCGCCGCCCTCCACCGGATCACTTCGTATTCGCCGTGGAAGCCCATCCGCTCGTAGAACCGGACCACGTCGAGGTACGCGTTGAGCCGCACGGTCTCGATGCCCGAGGCCGCCAGGTGCAGGAGGGCAGCCTGCATGAGGAGCCGACCGACTCCTTGCCCTCGGACCTCCGGGCTGACGATGACGGCGCCCAAGAAGGCGAGTCTCTGGTACGACGTTGTCGTGAGGACGCCGACCACTCGCTCCTCGTCCTCCGCGGCGAAGCAACCCTCGGGCGAGAGCGCGAGAAGCCGCACGAGGTCCGTGTGGGTATAGCCCCACCCCTCGAGGTCGGTCAGCGCGAGGGTGGCGCCGATGTCCCGCTCTTCGAGTCTTCGGACGCGCGGTTCTCCCAGAGCTTCACCCTCCGCTCGAGTTCCTCGGCCTCATCGCATTCGTGGTAGCCGTAGGTCACGTACTTCTTGTCCTTACGGTGGTGCTTGTACATGCACGGGCCGTACTCGTCGTCCTCCTGGCCGTACCACTTGTCGCAGTCCTTGCAGAGGTGCATGCGCGGCAGCTTCTCCTGGAGTTCGGCCAGATGCGGGTCCATCTCTACATCCCCCAGAACGTGTCCTCCTTGCGTTTGATGGAGCAGATCTGGTCCAGGGTCTCGACCTCGTCCGCGGTGAGTTCCTTGCGCCGTCGAAGGGTCCGAGCCTCTTCCTCGGTGAGCTCGACGTAGAGGACGTCTCCTCCCTTGATCTGGCGGCCGATGGTCACGCCATCGATTGCGATGGCGACCTCTTGGCCCTGCCGCGCGTCCTCGAGGGTCTGCTCGCCGCTGCGGATGGACTTGATGCGGCCCAGGCTGCGGCCGTCCTCCCGCATGACGGAGGCGCCGCTGCGGATACGGCCGCTCAGGATGCGCACGCCGAAGATCGCGGGGTGGGAGGTGCGGAAAACGTAGTCCGCGAGGAACAGGAGCTTCGCCGGGTACGTGATCTCTTTGCGGCTCGCCTCCTCGAGCTGCCGCTTGCGTTCCTCCCGCCACGTGCCGTAGTCCTCGATCAGGCGGTAGATGATGTCGCTGTGGAGCAGCTTGACATCCGGATTGTCTTGGAGAGCCGCCTGCGCGTCCGGCAGCAGTTCCGTGTTGAACGCCAGGATGGCCTGGTGCAGCGGGTCGCTCGCCGTGGCCACGTCGATCACGTCGCGGCGCGAAATGGCGCCGAGCCGCGCGAAACGCACGGGGATGTCCGCCTGCTTGCACTCGTACGCGAGTCCCTCCAGGGAGCCGATGGCGTCGGCCTTCAGCAGGATGCCTTCGTCCTGCACCTCGACGTGGGGCTGGGACTCCTTCGCGATCTCCTCGACCAGCTCCTGGACGTTCCCTTTAGCCACCCGGACGGGAGCTC
>CAZJIP010000150.1:0-5358 GCA_964546105.1 uncultured Methanomassiliicoccales archaeon | reverse complement strand
TCGTGTACACGAGCTGCGGCTCGCCCTTGTCCCGCAGGACCTCGTGGAGCAGGTCCAGCTTGTTGAATGTGTCCTCCAGGTGGTCCATGACCCGGCTCTTCACCTTGCCCGGGGCCTCGGGCTTGAAGATCGTGGGTCGCCCACGGGTGGAGATCGCGAAGCCCTTGGAGCAGAGGCTCTGCAGTACCTTGTATGCGGAGGTCCGCGGGATCTTCGCCGTGACGGCAATCGTCTCCGCGCTCCCGTAGCCGTGGGCCACCAGGGCGATGTAACCGCGCGCCTCGTAGCTCGAGAGGCCGATGGACTCCAGCGTCTTCGTGGCGCGCTCGAACTCCGCCTCGAGGTCCACGTTGCTCTCGAGCAACTTGGAGACTTCGGGGGGCATCACGCGGCGTGGATACGGAGGCCGTCGTTTAACCCTTTTTGCTCTTGTTCCGGCGGGAGGATGCGCACCGCGACGAATCCCATTTGGCGGGGCCAGTCTACCATGGAGCGGGTCCGTATTCTTCCACAGAAGAGTTTATCCCCGAATCCCGCTTCGCGCGGGAGGATGCGCTCTGCCAGGCCGGCGTTTCTGACGGGGGTCCTTGCTCTCCTCGTCTTCTGGGTTTTCGTCTCGCCAGCGCTCGCGCAGGGCTCTGGCATGACCGTGAACTCGGACTATGAGCTCTTTGGCGCGACCGACCTGAACGGGGGCGGCCACGTCACTTGGACGCTCACCGGGGATGCCGCGCGCGCCTTGCGTGCGGACATCGTGCACCTGTATGACGAGTACAGCCAGGTTCCGCAGGGATTCCCGTTCGCGGGCCAAACCACCTCGGGAAATCACAACGGAACCATCGAGGTCCCCGAGGGCCAGGCGTATACGGACGACGTCGAGCGAACCTTGGAGGCCACGTACCCCGGCTCCGCGGTCGGTGGCACCCAGGTGGGCTACTTCCTGCTCGACCGCTCGACGCTGCTCGAGAAAGACCTCGTAAACGGGTTCACCCGGAGCACCTCGGGTATCGTCGGCACGAATGCAAGCTCCACGTCGGACCTCCAAATCAAGTTCCTGTTCAACGGCGCGACGAACACCGCGGACGTGACTATGCCGCTGACCACGCAGGCCTACGCGCAGGCGCTGTTCCAAGCCTTTTCGATCCGGGCGGCGCAGGCGGGATCTTGGCCCATCGTGCCCGCGGCGACCGGCGTCCCCGGTTGGCACATGGTGTTCTACGACTCCTCCCATCCGGCGCTGTGGGCCGGGAACACGACTTCGTGCAGCTTGGGCACCAACGCCTCGTGCCGCTACGACAACGGGGCGAATCTGAGCGCGATGACCCTGATGGATCCCGCCCTGGGAGCCGCGGGGACCTGGCTCGACCTGCGGTTCGCGTCCTCTGCGTGGGTCACATTCAACTACACGGGCCGGGTCGCGGATTCCGGAGACGTGCTCCGGGTGCAGGTGGCGCCAGAAGCCGCGAATCTCACCTGGGCCACCCTGACGGACGGCACCTTGTCGTATGGCCAGAACACCGCCCCCGGCACCTGGCAGCCCATAAGCCTGAACCTCTCCGCCTACCTGGGTCAGAAGGTGCGCCTCCGGCTCCAGTTCATCTCTAACGGCACGGGCACGGCTCCCGGTTTCTTCGTAGGCGGCTTCACTATTCGCGCGCCCGCCTCCTACTCGGGCCCGATCGTGGAATCCGATGCGCACTACCTGATCGGGCTCCTGAGCTTCTCCAACTTCCAGGTACCTTCCGGCAGCCCCACCCTGATCCGGACGCCGGGCGGGGAGATCCTGTTCTACTCGGACAGCTTCGGCACGGCATCCCCGTCGCCGGACACGGTCCGCTATGAGGCTTTCAACCCCATGGAGAATCCGCAGGTCCTCTTCGTGGTCATGGTCGTGGCGGCGTACGTCATCTCCCGCTTCCAGGAGGCCGCGTACGACGAGTACCGGGAGGCACATCCGAGCGTCTACCGTCCCGCGGTCCACAAGGTGAAGTGGCTGCACTGGCTCGGCAAGACCGCGATCCTCCTCCTGATCCTCTTCTACTTCGTCCCGACGGCCTTCTTCTTCATCGGCCTCCGCGTGTACTTCAACGGTCCGGCGTACTTCTTCTTCGGCTTGGCCCTCGCCTTGTCCCTCGGATTCGGGACGCGCGCGTACTACCGCCAGATGCTCGAGCAGGCCCCGCCTCCCACCCCCGCTGCGCCGCCCTCCGAGGACGAAGTCGAGACCGCTCCCGCGCTCCCCGAGGAAGAGGTCGAGGAAGCCCCGGCCATCGCGCACTGCACGCACTGCCTCCGGACGATTCACGAGGGCGAGACGACGTACGCCTGCTCGTGCGGGGCCATCTACCACATGAGCTGTGCCGCGGGACTCATGCGCTGCCCGAACTGCCGCAAACCCATCGCGGGCATCGACCGCGTGGGCGAGAAGCGCTCCGTCTCCATGCGATGCTCCTCCTGCGGCGAGGTCCAGACGGTCCCCGAGGGCGCCGACCCGCGGACCCTGACCTGCGCTTCCTGCGGCGGCAGCCTCCGCAGCCTCGACGCGGGCAAGCGGTACCTCCTGGTCGCGAGCAACCCCGCGATCGCTTTCCACTGGCTCGCCGACCTTTCCAGGGGAGGCAAGCCCGCCCTCGTCCTTACGACGGCCGCGCCCGACCGGCTGCGGCTCGAATTCGGCCTGAAGGGCGCGCAGATCGTCCAGGTCTCCGCCCAGGCCGCGGGGGCCGTGGACCCGCGCAAGCTGGACCCCGTCGGCCTGAAGGCCATACTGCCGCTGGCCCGCGAAGGGAAGGCGGGCGTACTCCTATACGACGGCCTGGACCAGATGGTCGCGGCCTCCTCCATGGGCGACCTGGTCCGCTTCCTGCGGAAGGCGAACGACATGGCCTTCGTGCATCAGATCACGGTGATCGGCCGCGTCGGCCCAGGCGTGCTCGCGGAGGTCGAGATCGAGCGCCTGTCCGCGGAGTTCGACGAGCTCATGGACCTGTCCGCGCGGCTATGACTCGTCCTCGGGAGGACCGTCCCACCGCGGGCCGAGCTTGTGCTTGATGTTCAGGTGGTCCAGGATCCGCGCGGCGACGAAATCGACCAAGTCGGAGACTTCCGCGGGCTTCCCGTAGAATCCGGGCGAGGCGGGGAGGATCACCACGCCGAGCTTCGCCAGCTTGAGGAGATTCTCCAGGGCGACAGCACTGAGCGGCGTCTCCCGCGGGACCAGGATGAGCTTCCTCTGCTCCTTGAGCGCCACAGCGGCGGCGCGGGTCACGAGGTTGTCCGCGATCCCCGAGGCGATCTTGGCCACCGTGGTCCCACTGCACGGGACGATGACCAGGGCGTCGAACGGGTGGCTGCCCGACGCCGGTGCCGCGGCAAGGTCGTCTCCGCGGTAGACCCGCCGCGCACCCCGCGTGAACTCCTTGACGGTCAGGCCCGTCTCGAACTTGATCACGGTCTCCGCGTCCCGGGAGAGGATGACGTCCGCCCGCTCCCCGAGGACCTCGATGAGGCGGTGCGCATACGCCGCGCCCGACGCCCCGCTCACGCCGACCAGCACGTGCACCGCGCCGACCTCGCGCGGATGGACGCCTGGCGCCTACAAGAAGATTGCGAGCCGCGGCCATCCGTCTTCCCGTTCGGGCAAACTATTTCTCGGGATCCCGCGTCCGCCGCGCGATGGTCCGGACCCGACTTCGGCGCGCCACGCTGGACGATCTCGATCTGCTTGTACGCCACCGGCGCGGGATGTGGGAGGAGATTCTGGACGCTCCAGCCCGGGAGATGGACGCCGCCGACCGGGCGTACCGTCGGTGGGCGCGTGCCCGGATGAAGGCGAACGAGATGCTCGGGTTCATTGTGGAAACGGACGAGGGCAAACCCGTGGCGAGCGGCTGCGTCTGGCTCATGCCGTCCCAGCCCCGGCCTCTCTGGAAAGGGACGGTAGCTCCCTATCTCATGTCCATGTACACGGAGAAACTCTACCGCGGCCAGGGGCACGCGACGCGGATCACGCGCGAGGCCATCCGGTGGTCGAAAGCGAGGGACTACACCACATTGCTCCTCCACGCCTCCAAGTTCGGGAAGGCCATCTACCTCCGCGAGGGGTTCGTCGAGGGCAACGAGATGCGCCTGCGGCTCGCGGATTGGCCCGATTCGAGACGCAGAAGATAGGGGTGGGCGCCCTTCCGGCTATTGCGTGGGCGAAACCGCCAGTTTGTGGCCGCACTCCGGACAAACGTTGAGATAGGTGTGCACGCCGCAGTTCGGACATCTGCGCATAGGGAGGACATCCTGTGGCCGCGGAGGCGTAGAACGAGGACTCGGGGCGATCTCGCTCCACTCGCGGGACGGTCCTTTCACGGCGGCTCCCAGGAAGCCGAGCAGGACACCCTGCCCGATGAAGACGATGCCCCACGCGACGGTCGGGTTGAGGAACGCCAACCCGCCTAGGACCGGGAGGGGCTGGGAAATGCCAAAGCCAGCAGGACAAACCCCACGAAGGAAACTACCCCACCAAAGGCGAGCAACGCTCGGGTGTACTCCATACGCTTTCGCAACGACAGGAGAATCGGTTCATTCCGCAGATTCCTTTCCATCAACGGCCTCGGCTCGGGCTGCATGGACCCCTTCTCGACTCACGGATAGGCCGTTTGAGGCTGGAGCGTCTCGGTCTCGCAGCGGAGGGCAGCCTCGAAACCTCAAGCTCGTCACGAGGGGATGGGCCGGCGCACCGCGATCGCGTGTGCGGCAGTCGACCTCGGGTCAATTGCACCCCCGCACAGTACCCGACGGCGGGCACCTTGGCGTCAAGGTCCCCGGCTTCGCACCCATAACCAGAGGACGCCGACTATACCGATGAGGGTGCTAATCTGGACCCCGGCGATGAAGTTCGACCAGGTATTCGGGCTGAAACCGCCGGACGTGAAGTCGTACGACAGGAGGAGGCTCAAACCAAGGATCACGACGATCACGACGACGATCCAGTAGCGCTTTCCGACCGCCGACGGTGGCTGCGTTTGCGAAGTTGTCACGCACCGCACCTCTCAGGGGTCGTCAGCGAGGTCTCGGGATTCATAACTATCGGTCGGTCGCGTGGCGGGGGGCGGCCTCTATCACAGTCCCCCCACGTCTCGGTGCGAAAGGCGCCACAGCCGTCCGCTCGTCGGGGACCGCCGGCCCCGGGCGTCGTCGCACAGCGACGGTTGCCTGTCCGGCACCCCGGTCAGACCGTGACCCGGCTATGTGACAGGAGACCGCTCCCAAGCCTTCATATACGACCTTGATTTATGAAGGCGCACTTCGCAGTAGTGTTCACCATGACCACGGTCTACGACGTGCCCCCCGGCCTCCTGATCGAGA
>CAZJIP010000149.1:0-5442 GCA_964546105.1 uncultured Methanomassiliicoccales archaeon | reverse complement strand
TGGAGCTCATCCGCGAGGGACTCGTGACCCGGGACCTCGCGACCCGCCGCCAGCGCATGAAGCTCACGGGAAAGGGCATGGACGTGCTGCGCAAAGAGTACGCGGACTACCAGCGGATCTTCGAGATCAAGGAGACGCTCACGATCTCGGGCATCGTCTCGAGCGGGCTCGGCGAGGGCGCCTTCTACATGCGGCAGAAGGGCTACAAGGACCAGTTCCGCAAGAAGCTCTGGTTCGAGCCGTACGAGGGCACGCTGAACCTGCGGATTCCCGGGCCCGACCTGGCCAAGATCGAGATCCTCCACGAAACCCCGGGCATCGAGATCAGCGGCTTCGAAGCCGGCGGACGCACGTTCGGCGGCGCAAAGTGCTTCCTCGGCACGCTAGGCCATCTGGACTGCGCGATCATCATGCCCATCCGCTCGCACTATGCCGAGGTGGTCGAGGTGATCTCCAAGCATTACCTCCGCGGCTCCCTCGGCCTCAAGGACGGCGACAGCGTCGAGCTCATCGTGCAGCTGTGAGGAGCCCGGGGAGTCGGGGGACGGGCTCCTCGCGTCGACTCTCGTCGCCCACGGGAAGCTTCATCGTCCCGCGGACCCATGAATCACCGATGCGGAGGGATCACGCAGCCCTCGTCGTCCTGATTGTCGCAGCTGTCGTCCTCGGCACCGTGGTGGCCAGCGGCGTCCTGAATCCGCAGAGCGCTCCCTCGGGCAGCACGCAGCCCACCACGCCGCCCGGGGAATCCCCGCCCACGACGAACCCCCCGACCACGAATCCCCCGGCCAACAGCGCGCCGCCCGTCTCGAGCAGCGGACTTCTCCGCGTCGTCGCGGCTGCAGCGCCGGGCGCCTACGCTGCGGGTGAGACGGTCCCCGTTACGGTCGCCCTGACGAACGTGGGGACCCAGCCGGTGACCCTGCCGTGGAACCCGTGCTCCCTCGGGTTCGTGGTGGCTCGGGACGATTTCCTGCCGCTGTACAACAGCTCCTTCGCCCCCTGCGCGCCCGCCGCCGCGAACCTGACCCTCGCGCCCGGGGGCAGCGCCGATGTCGCGCTCGCCTGGGGCCAGATCCTCGAGAACGGCACGCAGGTCCCGGAGTCCAGCACGTACATCCTGGAGGGCTACCTCTGGCCTTCGGCTCCCTTCATGGTCCTCTCAGTCCCTACGACGGTGTTCATTGGCCCCCACGCAGACTTCCTCCTGGAGGCCGAGACGGAAGCCCCCGTCCTGGTCCGCGGGGTGTCCACGAACGTCACGGTCCGCCTTCGTAACGTGGGGACCCAGTCCGTGCGGATGACATGGTCGGGGTGCCCCCTCTGGTTCGACGTGTTCGACGTTGGGGGTCGCGGCGTCTACGACTCGCTGCAAGGGATCATGTGTCCCCAGGTGGTGGGCAGCACCGTCCTGGGGCCGGGCGAGGACCTGAACGCGACGTTCGCGTGGAACGGCCGAGGATCCGACGGCGCGCTGCTGCCGCCGGGATGGTACAGCCTGCTGCCCTTCACCACCGCGTACGGCGCGCCCATCGAGACGGAGCCCATGCTCACCGAGCTCGTGGACACGCCCCGGCTCGCGTTCTCTGCGACGCTGGACCAGACGACCTACGTCCGGGGCGAGAACGCGACGGTCCGCGTGATCCTGACGAACGCGGGCAACGACACGATCTCCCTGCGCTTCCCCGTCCCTTGCATGGGGGAGTTCCTGGTGTCGAACGAGACGCTGGGGGTCGTGTACAACTCGTCGTCGCACTTCGGCTGCATCCAGGTGCTCTGGGACCTGGTCCTCGTCCCGGGCGGGTCGTACGCCTGGACGTTCTCCTGGAACCTGACCGACGACGGCGGCGCGCCGCTCGAAGCAGGGCGGCTGTACACGGTCACACCGCGCTTCGTCGCGGGATGGCCGCCGTACCAGCACTACGTCGTCCGCACGGACGTGGCGACCTTCCTGATCCAGGCGTGAGCTCGGCGTCAGGCACGCCCGGAGTCCGCCTCCGCCCCCGCCTCCGTCACGGCGGGCAAGGGCGGCCGCCAGGGGTTTTCCACGAAGCCGAGGCGGCGCACCCGGAGCTCTGCGGCTGCTACGACGGGCACGATGGCCGCCAGGGCCACCGCGGCCGCATTGGGCATGGACGCGGCTGCGCCGAGCGCGGCGAAGGAGGCGGTCCAGCCTAGGAGGGTCACGGGGACTACGGCGGCCAGGGTCCTCGAGGTGCCTCGCGGCGCGGCCGTGTCCCGCGCCCAGGCAGCGCGCACCGCGACGGAGAGGAGGGTCACAACCAAGGACCAGCCGAGGAAGTTCGTGAAGGGCACGCCGTAGAGGCCGTCGGGCGAGAACCACGTCCAAAATCCCGCGCGTACGGCGAGCGGGTCCACGACGACATCCCAGGCCGCGGCCACGAGGCCGTCCAGCGGCGCCAGCCAGAGCCTCGAACGGCCCAAGGCGAGCGTGGTCGTCGTGATCGTGAGATACGTGATGTTGATCCAGGCGACGAGGATGAAGGCCGGGACGAGCCCGAAGAGCCAGGGATGGAGACCCGTGTACGCGTAGGGGCCGTACGGGACGCCGGTTAGCACGCCAAGGAATTCCGAGGCATAGGGAATCGCGACGACGAGGAATACGAAGGTCATGCTGCCGCGGAGCCCGTGCGCGCGAAGCATGCACGCGACGATGAAGATCACGGCAAGGAACGTCGTCTCGGGCACGGGACGCCCTGTGGTAACCTGGTACGCCACGGACGCCGTCCAGATGGCGAGAACCCCTAGGAGCCCGGCAAGGTACGCCCGATCGGCGAGTCGCCGCGGGGCGGCACCCTCCATCTGC
This sequence comes from uncultured Methanomassiliicoccales archaeon, assembly GCA_964546105.1. Classification (GTDB taxonomy): domain Archaea; phylum Thermoplasmatota; class Thermoplasmata; order RBG-16-68-12; family RBG-16-68-12; genus RBG-16-68-12. The sequence continues at coordinate 2,615 of CAZJIP010000149.1, read as the reverse complement.
GGCGGCATGGGCGCTTCCGCGTCATATAGATTGTCCCTAGGGGCGACACCTCCGCTCAGAACCGCTTCTCCACGTACTCTAGGGCGCTCTCGAAAATCGCCTTTCCATCCCCATACACGGGATCTCCGCCGTCCCGGCGCGTCCAGTCCGGATGGAGATGCCGGAAGAAGCACCGCTCCGGGTGCGGTTGCACGCCGAACACGTTCCCGTCCCGGTTGCAGAGCGCGGCGATGTTGTACGTGGTGCCGCTCGGATTCCAAGGATATCCGGCGTACTTCCCTCGGTCGTCCACGAAGCGGAAAACGATCTGGTCGTTGGCCTCCATTTCCTTGAGCATGCGCTTCTCTCGGTCCCGCGGCAATAGGAGCTTGCCTTCCGCATGGGCGGAGATGAACGTGACCACCTGGCCGTGCTTGAGTCCGCGCGTGAAGGCGCAGGACCCGCCGTTCTCCAGCTTGAGGAGGCTCGGGCGGCACTCGTAGTGGCTCGAGTCGTTCGTTGCGAGCACAGCCTCGGGCCGGTCCGTCATGACGCCCCCCAGGGCAGGCAGCAGCCCGGCCTCCACGAGGACTTGGAAGCCGTTGCAGACCCCGAAGATGAGCTTGCCCGCCTTCACGAACTCCGTGAGGTCCTTGGAGAGCTTCGACCGCATCCGAGCCGCGAAAATCGTGCCCGCGCGGACGTAGTCGCCCGCCGCGAAGCCGCCCGGGATCATGAGGATGTCGTAGTCGTCCAGATCGCGGCGCAGCTCGGGCGGCGCATCCCCCGTGAGTTGCTTCAGATGGACCTTTTCGGCCTCCGCGCCGAGCAGGCGGAAGTAGGCCACGGATTCCTCCTCGCAGTTCGTCCCCTCGATGAAGACGACGCCCACGCGGACCGCCGACCGCTTCACGAGACCACCACCTGCTTGGGAATCGCGTCGTTCCAAGCCTTGCGCATCGCGGTCACGGGGAGCGAGATGCTTTTCCGGCCGTTCTTGATGCGCAAACTCGATCCGCCCACCCGGCCCAGGTAGGCCAAGGGGACCCCTTCCATGGCGTGCTGGAAGGCGTCCTCCTTTCCCGGGGCCACCTCGACGAGCCACCGGCCGTTGGATTCGGAGAAGAGCTGTACGTCCCACCGCGACGGGTCCAGGACCGCGGTGTCCAGCGCCAGTCCCACGTCCCCGCCGAGGCACATTTCCGCCGCGGCCACCGCGAGACCCCCGTGGCTGAGATCGTGGCATGCGGCGACCGTCCCCGAGACGATCGCGCCGTGCAGGTGGTCCAGGGAGGCGCGCAGTCCGTGGGGATCCGACGCGGGCACGACGCCCCCGGATCGTCCACGGAGGCGGAAGTACTCCGAGCCGCCCAGTTCCGCCTCCGTGCGCCCGACGAGGAACACGGCGTCGCCCGCGCGCTTGAGGTCCGACGTCACGCAGCGACGCAGATCCTCCACGATACCGACGCCCAGGATCACGGGTGTCGGCGGCGATGGGCCGAGCGCGGATTCGTTGTAGAGGGAGACGTTTCCCGAAGGGATGGGCACGCCCAGGGCCTTGGCCGTCTCCCCGATCCCGCGAACGGCCTCCCTGAAGTACCATAGGCGGTCCGGCTTCTCCGGGTTGCCGAAGTTGAGGCAGTTCGTGAGGGAATGGGGCACCGCGCCCACGGCCGCGAGGTTGCGGCATACCTCGTCCACGGCGGTCGCGCCGCCGCGGTACGGGTCGATGAGCGTGTAATTGGCCGTGGACGAGACGGCGATGGCCAGGGCCCGCCAGGAATCGGGCAGCGGCCGGATCACCGCGGCGTCCCCGTGGCCCGCCTTCCCGATCACGCCCTGCAAGGGCTTCAGCACGGTCGCCGCGCGGACCTCATGGTCGTACTGGCGGATTACGTACTCCTTGGACGCGACGTTCGGGGAGGCAAGCAGCTTGAGGATCGTGGAACCGTAGTTCCGGGGCTCGGCGGGCAAGCGCGCATCCTGCACCGGCAGATCGTCCGGGGGCGCATAGGGCCTCCGGTACTCCGGTCCGCCCGTGTAGAACTCGATGTCCATGTCCAGCACGAGCTCCCCGCCGTACTTCACCCGAGTGTGCTTCTGCGGAATCACGTGGCCGATGACCGTGGCGGGCACGTCGTAGAGGTCGAAGATCTGGAGGACCGCGTCCACGTTCCGCGGTGCCACCGCGAGCATCATCCGTTCTTGGCTCTCGGAGACCCAGATCTCCCACGGCGCGAGGGCTTGCTCCTTGAGCGGCACCTTCTCGAGGTCCACCTCCGCGCCGAAGCCTCCGGCCAAGGCGAGCTCGCCCACAACGCAGGAGAGACCACCGCCGCCGAGGTCCTTCAGGCCATCCAACAGGCCGCGCTGCGCCGCCTCCACGCACGCGTGGATCAGCGGCTCCTTGAGGATCGGGTCCCCGAGCTGCACGGCGCCGCCCTCCCATTCGTGGACCGCCTTCTCCGTGAGGTCGATGCTCGCGAATGTGACCCCGTGGATGCCGTCCCGCCCCGTCCGACCGCCGCAGAGGATGAACACGTCGTCGAGGGACTTCACGCGGTTCCTCACGATCTGGGATTTCTTCCCGAAGCCCACGCAGGCCACGTTCACGACGATGTTGCCCACGTAGCCCT
>CAZJIP010000148.1:0-5454 GCA_964546105.1 uncultured Methanomassiliicoccales archaeon | reverse complement strand
GGCGGGAGCTCCCGCTCCACCGCGAGCCGGGCTTCCGCGCGCAGCCCCTCGGGGCGGTCCTACGCCGCAGGGCGGGCCGCGGGTGGGCGCCCACACGGGAGTTCCCGGGTCGCCCGAGACGACGCCATCGGCCCTCGCGACCGAGGCTGGTCGCTGCCGGGCTCAAGGAATCGCCAGGGCCTCGATGGCGAGGCCCGCGAGGAGGAACGCCCCCGTCACGACGGTCGTCAGGATCATCCCCGCGTTCGAGGGGATCAGGGCGTGCGGGTCGCCTCCGGCCTTCCGCAGCCCCCGGACCGGCCTGAGGGCGAGGGGGAGCGCGAGGAGGCCGAGCAGGGCCCACGGCGTGAGGGCAAAGAACGCGACCCCCGCGATCAGGACGGCGTACGCAGCCGCGACGATTCCCGCGAACACCGTCGTCGATCGCGCGACGCCGAGCCGGACGACGAGAGTGCGCTTCCCCACGACCGCGTCTGCGGCGATGTCCGGGATCTCGTTGATCCACAGGATGCCCGTGACGAGGAGGCCGAGGCAGGCCGACAGCACGATCGCGGGAGGGTCGAAGGCCCGCGTCAAGACGAAGTATGTGCCCAGGAGGGTCACGGGCCCGAACTCGATGCCCACCGCGATCTCCCCAAGGCCGTGGTGGGCGAGGCGCAGGGGCGGGCCCACGTAGGCGTAGGCCACGAGGACACCGAGGCCGCCGAGGACGAGCAGCGGGAGGCCGACGAGGGAGACGAGATACAGGCCGATGGCGGAGCCCGCCCCCAGGAAGAGCATGGCGACGGCCAGGTGGAGTCGGGGGTCCAGGACGTCCCGAATCAGCACACGGCCGCCGCCCGCGAAGGGGTTGAGATGACGGACCTCGAGGTCGTTCCCGCTTCGGTAGTCCCAGGCATCGTTGCCCATGTTCGCCCCGAGGTGGATGCACGCCGCGCCGACGAGGGCCAGCAGGAACAGGGTCGCGTTGAACGTGGATCGGATCTGCCACGCGGCCAAGCCGCCGACGAGGACGGGGACGAGGGATGCAACGAGGAAGGGGGCCCGCAGGGACTGCAGCCAGAGCTTCGCCACGGGGACCTTGCTTGGTTCCGCGAGGGGGCGCGTCATGCCCATGAAACCGACCACTTGGCCGTCCCGGACCATCGGCCGCACGGTGAGGATCGCGGGGAAGGTCGAGCCGTCCTTGCGCTGGAGGACGACCTCCTCCTCGAACTTCCCCTTCTCCACCGCCTCTCGGAGGAGGTGCGGGACGAGGGTTGGGACGTTCTTCGGCAGATGGAAGGCGGCCACGGACATCTTGCCGACGACCTCATCCTCGGTCCAGCCGAACAGCGCGGCGGCGTCCGCCGCGTACTGCCGGACCGTGCCTTGCATGTCGCATGTGATGACGGAGGTTCCCCCGCGCACGGCTCCTGAGGCCATGGTCCCGGGGAAGGCACCCCTTCCGACCGTATGGCCGAGATAGGTTACCAGTAACCATCGTTGTCCGCCGAGGGGCCGCTCCCGGGCGCGGTCTCCCCGACGAAAAGCAACACGACGGCGAGGACGAACTCTCGCTCCGGTCGGACTCAGAGGTGGGATACCCGGTCCGTTCGCCAGAACGTTCCCAATCCCGGGCCGCTCCGTGCGTGGGATCGTCCATGCCGCTTTGGGCATAGCCCACCCCAGAGGATCCTTGAGCCAACGATCCGCGCCACCCGCGCCCTCCGCAGGATGGCGGGAAGACCGGGGCCCGCTGTGGGCTTCTACCTCCGAACGTTGTACCGGCCCGATGCGGTCATCGGACAGACTAGGCGTCCGGCACGCTTGCTGACCTTGTTCCACCACTGGAGGGGACGGAGATTCGAAAGGTCCCATCCCCCTCCCTCCGTTACCGAGACGATCTGGTCGACCTCCCACCCGAACTGGGACCCTCGCTCCTCGTAGAAGTCCCACCGCATCCAGGCACCGCATTCATCCTTGCGCCAGATATCGGGGTCGGCATCTCTCATGATCGTGCCCCTTTCCCAAACCTTCCGGAGGACGCCTTCGACAAGGGCCATCTCGCTCCCCTTGCGAACCCCATTTAGGAATTCCCAAATCATGATTTCGTCCTTACTGTCGTTGCCCCAGGGCCGACGCGCAGCATGTCCGAGCGAGCAGGCTAGCTGACCGACGGCGACGCGCCGGAAAGATGCTGCGATCCCCGCGGTGGGCACGGCCCGCTTGATCCGGTCCGAGCGAGTCAAAGGGCGCGACAGGATCGGCTAGGGACGGAGGTCGAGATCAGCTCGCCCAATCCGCGTGGGCCGCACTGAGGGCTGTGTTGAGTTCGGACATGCTCGTGCCCAGCTCCGACACCAGGAGAGCGCGCTTCGAGGCAAGGTCCTGGGCCAAGCCCGTGCTCATGCCGTTCACGAGGAGCTGGTAGTCCATCCGTACGTCCGCGTAATGGGGCTGCTGGTCCCACTCGCCGGACCACCAGAGGTTGGCCTCCATGTCCGCGAGGATCTGCTCGTACGTCTGGACCGACATGTGATTGCCCCAGTCCATGGCGAACATCCCCTTGAGGTAGGACGCGGCCGCGGCCAGGTCTCCCTGGGCCAGGGCGGCCTGAGCCGCGACGACGTTGCTCAGGTCCGAGGCGTACTGCTCCCCGCGGTGGTAGAACCACCATCCGGCCATGGAGCCGCCCGTGGTGACCATCCAGCGCACGAGGTCATGCCGCGCGGCCAGGATCTCGAGGTTCAGGGCGTCCGCCTGGGCCTCGATCGCCGTACGGTCGGCGCCCTTCGCGGTGTACGCGCTCTTCAAGGCGGCCTCCTGACTCAGGATGGACTGCCAGTCCGTTTGGAGTCGGGCGAGCGCCGCCGTGGCCTCGGCATACGCGGATTGCAGGGAAGGTTCCGGCGCGAGGTTTGAGACCTCCGTGATCCCGTCCGATGTCCACGCGAGCGTCGAGCTCAGGTCGAGGGGCACGATCAGGCTGTTCGCGATGCGGTAGACCAGGACCCCGGCGAACTGGCCGAAGGCCTGGTACTGCCAGTAGCTCTGGTCCGCCATCGTGTCGTTCCACGTATGGTAGACCTTCCCGTACCCGGGCTGACCGCAGCAGTCGAACGCGCTGCCGCCCGCGATCGCGCTGTACGACCAAAGGTCCGAGAAGGGGTTCAGCTGAGACACCGTGGACACGTTCCCCGCGAGGCCGACGTCCCTCAGCGTGCGCTTGACGATGCCCTGGAGCTCCCAGCTCCCGCTCATCGTGTACGTGCCTGTGGCCGACTTGAACCCGATGTTCGCGAGGTTCAGGTCCGCGACCATGACCTTGCCGAGGTCCGGGTAGGGCGCCACGAAGCCCTCCTTGACGAGGGCATAGCTGCCGCCGATCCAGTTGAGCCACGTGCTGATCGGCCCGCCCAGCTCCTCGGAGCCCACGAGGGCGAAGACAATGGACCGGGCCGGTCGCTGCCCGTGGGCCGCCAAGTATCCGAAGAGCTTCGCGAGGCCCAGGGTCGTCGCCACGCCGCTGTTGCTGTTGCTCGGTCCGTCGAACCACGTGTCGATCTGGGAGCCGACGACGACGTACTCGTTCGGATAGCGCCAGCCGGGGATGACGCCGATCACGTCCACAGAGCGCGCCCACGCATTGCTGATGATGTTCGCCGTGCCCTTTAACGAGAGGACGACGGGACCCTGCGCGAGCAGGGACTGGAGGTGGTGCGCAACCGCTGTCGTCGTCTCGAATGCGGGGATGGGAGCGGGCCCGACGATGTCCCCGCGGACGGAGTAGGGATTCTGGCTCTCGCCGAAATACCCATAGAAGAGGACCGCGAGGGCGCCGTGGTTCCACGCCTCGAAGAGGGGCGCCGTGGGCCATTGCGTCACCCCGTCGTTCCGGAGGATGAGGACGATCTTGCCCTCGACATTGCCCGCGCGGGCGAAGTCCTTCGCGGACCCCTGGCCCGCCCAGACGAGGGGGGCGACGATCGCGTCACGCGCCGGGTTGGTCGAGAAGTCATAGGACCAGTTGCCGTCCGCCTGCTGCGTGAAGTGCCCGGGGAGGATGTATCCGCTCGACGCCATCGACTCGTATCCGTGGGCGTCGATCGTCCCGTTCACGGCGAAGGCCAGGCCCTCGCCCGTGGACGGGTACAGGGTGCCCGCCTCGGGGGAGACCACGCGGAGCTCCGTGCCGCGGAAGTCCCAGCTCGTGGTGATGTAGGGCTTGACAGAGACCTGGGGCACGCCGTACGAGGTAAGGAGGCTGGCGATGTAGGTCGCCGCCGCGGCCTCCTCGGGCTGACCGGACACCTTGCCGATGAGCCCGATGCGGGCGGACCATCCGTCGTTCGGCGTCGAGAGGTACGTGGCCGTCTGCCAGGCCGTCGCCGCATCGTACTGGGCCATGAGGGACTGTTCGTAGGCCGACAGGCCCGGCTTGGACATCGTCAGCAGGGCCGGCGTCGAATTCCCCGAGGCGACCGGCGCTAGAGCCACGACGACCAAGCCCACGAGTGCACAGATGGCGAACGCCTTCCTCCCCACGCTCCCCGCCTCCGGGGCGGTGATGGGTGTTGCCGAGGATAGAACCTTGGGTCGTATCGGGCGCGGTGCGGAACGGTCGTGGAGGGAATCGCGGGTCGTGTGGGAGTTAATCGCTGCGGCCTTCCGGGTGTCAACCGAGGCCGTCCTTCGCAAGTGTCTAGAGACAAGGCTGAATCAGATTGCTCTACGCCCGGCTGGATTCGCATTCGAGATTTCCGTATGGTAGCGTGCCTCCCCGGGTGGGGCCAGCCGGGCGGAACGATCGAGCGCGCCTCCGGCGCGCACTCGCAGGAGAGGAAGCCATCCTGCTCCGCCCGGAGCGCGCACCCACGCGCCCGAAGCCTCGGAGCCGGAGCTGCGGCTCTGGACACGGGACGCCGCCACCTGCCTGGACGCGGGATAGCCGTGGCTCGAGGCGAAGCGGGACGACGAGCGGCGACGCCTACGGCCCGCAGCGGCACGGCCGCCTTCGTGAACCTCCTCTCGCGAATCAACCCCGGGCCACGAGGGCCTCCCCAACACCCAGGGGTCTAGGAGGACCTGAAGAGCGGACGCTCCGCCACGTCGCAGTCCGCCTCTGGTTCGCGTAGGGCACGGACACCGAGGCGAAGTGCGATTCGAGCGCGGAGAAGGAGATCGAGGTGGCCAAGGAGGAGGTCGTTCCCCTCCCCGACCTTCCGGGAGCAGTTCCCGGATCCCGGGAGACGGAAGCGGGCCCTTCGACGGAGTCCTTCCCGCCCGCCCCTGCGGGGCTACTTGCTCAGGTACCGCCGGCTCAGGACGAGGCCGATCGTGGCGAAGACCACCGCGAAGATCCCCAGGAAGATGAAGTCGTTCGTCACGCTCGTCCAGTTCACCGTGTTGTACGGAAGCAGCTGCCGGGCCGCGTCCGTCCCGTAGCTGACGGGGTTGACGCTCGCCACATCC
>CAZJIP010000147.1:0-5469 GCA_964546105.1 uncultured Methanomassiliicoccales archaeon | reverse complement strand
CGTGGTGCATCTCGATGGACTTGACCTCGCCGACCTTGTCCGCGGGCATGAAGTGAATCTTCATCCCGGACTTCAGGACCCCCGTCTCCACGCGGCCCACGGGGACCGTCCCGGCGCCCGTGATGCTGTACACGTCCTGTACGGGGAGGCGCAGGGGCTTGTCCACGGGCTTCGGCGGCACCGTGAGGTCGTTGAGCGCCTGGACGAGGAAGAGACCCTTGTACCAGGGCATCTTCGTCGAGGACTTGACCACGTTCTCGCCCTTGTACGAGCTGATCGGGATGAAGGGGATCTTGTCCACCTTGTACCCGACGCTCTTCAGGAGCGTGGTCACCTCGCCCTTGATCTCGTTGTAGCGGGCCTCCGAGTACTCGGGCTTGGTCGCGTCCATCTTGTTGACCGCGACGACGAGCTGCTCGACGCCCAGCGTGCGCGCGAGGAAGATGTGCTCCCGCGTCTGGGTTTGCGGGCCCTCGGCCGCGCCAACCACGAGCACCGCGGCGTCCGCCTGGGACGTCCCCGTGATCATGTTCTTGACGAAGTCCCGGTGGCCCGGCGCGTCGATGATCGTGAAGTAGTACTTGTCCGTGTCGAAGCGCTTGTGCGCGACGTCGATCGTCAGGCCGCGCTCGCGCTCCTCCTTCACCTGGTCCATGACGAACGCGAACTCGAAGGTGGCCTTCCCCATCTGTTCAGCGAGCTTCTTCAGATTCTCGAGTTCATGAGGGTCGATGTTGCCGGTGTCGTACAGGACCCGGCCGACGGTCGTCGACTTGCCGTGGTCGACGTGACCGATGAACACGAGGTTCATGTGTGGCTTCGCGGGCATGTCTTCTACCCCGTAGGTCGCACCTTATCATCCAGTCGTATAAGAGCTTTCCGAATGGCGCGCGCGTCATTTTCTCCGAGAGAACGCGGAAATCGGCGCCTCGCACTCGCCCTCATCCGTCGCGGAGCTTCCAGCCCGCGGACGCGAGTATGTCTTCGTGGGACCGGGCGATCGCGGTCTTTGCGGTCGAGGGCAGGTCCACGAACCGCAGGTCCGTCCACGCAGCGGCCTTGGGCGCCGCGCCGCCAGGCCATTCGCCGCGGAAGAGGAACTCAAGGTCCCAGTGCTTCACGAGGTTGGGGAAGCGGCGGGGCGTGTACACCTCGGAGACGACCTGGGGTCCGGAGAACGTGAGGTCGTCACGCTCGAGCTGCTCCCACGCGATACGCCGCGCGGCCGCATCGGGCGACTCGTGGAGGATCAGGTGGGAGGACGGGAGCATCCAGCCCCGGCTGTGCACCGCGGTCCGGGATTCGTCCAGGGCGCCGATGTGGTCCCAGGGGGCCGCGGGATTCAGGTGGCCCATGAGAACCCGGTCCGGATGGCCCGGTTCCGCGATCAGCAGGAACGCGGAGAGGCAGAGGCCTCCCTCAGGCACCTCGGGCATTCCGAAGGGCACGTCCCCGAGCTTGTTGAAGCGGCAGAAGCGGCGGTCCGTGGTCAAGGGCGATCCGCGGCGGCTAGAACGTCGCGGGCATATGAAGTCGGCGCCCCCTGTGCCGGCAAGACCCGCTCCTTCCGGGCATGTGACCGCAGGGTGGTCACGAGTGCCCGGTGGGTCCAATTGGGGTGGCCAGCCTGGGACGGGACCGGAGTGTGCTCATGGCCATCGAGATCGCGCCGCGAGGGGTCCAGGTGTCGTCGGACCGGCAGTACGTACACTTCATACGATGGACTCATGTATATCGCGATATAACGCAGAGACATGCACTCCGGCCCCCTCGTCCACCCCACCGTGCCGTTCCTCGCCAAGGGCGGCTTCCAAACCCTCGTCCTCCGCGCCCTGAGCGAGCGGCCCATGCACGGCTACGAGATCATCAAGGTCCTCGAGGATCGCTTCCAGGGATTCTACCGGCCCAGCGCGGGCGCGGTCTACCCCGCCCTCCGTTCCCTGCAACGGGAGGGGCTCGTGGCGGTCCGCGGATCCGAGCGTCGGAAGACCTATCACATCACCGCGAAGGGGCGGGCCCAGCTGCGCAGCCAGCGCGGGGCGATGCATCGGCACTTCGCGTCGTTCGAAGCGGCCGTCGGCCCGGAGCGGGCGGCGCTCCTGCGCGAGCTGCGCGAGACGGGGAGACTGCTCATGCCCAACCTTCGGACGATCACGCCGCGGCAGGCGACCGAGTTAAGGAAAGCGGTCGCCGACATGCGCGGCCGCATCGCCGCCATCCTGGCCGAAACGGGAGAGGGGTAGACCCATGGCCGAGAGCGTCATCCAGGTGTCCGGGCTCACGAAGCAGTTCAACGGCTTCACCGCGGTCGACCATATCGACTTCGACGTGAAGCAGGGCGAGATCTTCGGCTTCCTCGGTCCCAACGGGGCGGGGAAGTCCACGACCATCCGGATGCTGTGCACGCTCAGCCGCCCGACGGAAGGCTCGGCCACGGTCGCGGGGTACGACGTCGTCAAGGAGGACGCCCGCGTCCGGCAGCACATCGGCCTCGTCTCCGAGAAGCTGATCATGTACAACGATTTGACCGCGCGAGAGAACCTCCGCCTCTTCGGGGAGCTCTACGACATTCCCAAGGAGACGCTGAACCGGCGGATCGACAAGCTCCTCACGTTCGTCCGCATGGAGAAGTGGGCCGACGCGCGGATCGGGACGTTCTCCACGGGGATGAAGCAACGGATCAACGTGATCCGCGCCCTCGTGAACCAGCCGGAGATCCTGTTCCTCGACGAGCCCACCCTGGGTCTCGACCCGCAGTCCAGCGTGGAGATCCGGGAGCTCGTGCGGCGCATCAACATCGAGAACCGCACGACGATCATCCTCACGACCCACATGATGGTCGAGGCCGACCTCCTGTGCGACCGGATCGGCATCATCGACCGCGGGAAGATCGTCGCCCTGGACACCCCCGCGAACCTGAAGAAGCTCGTCTCCGGCACCGACACGAGCGTCCTCGAGTTCGAGATCCCCAACCTAAGCCCGGGACTGCTGACGGCCCTGGGCTCCCTGTCTTGCGTGGCATCGAGCGTCCAGGAGGACGAGACCCACGTGAAGGTCCACGCGAAGGGCGAGGACTGCTTCGACGCGGTCATCGACGGGATCCGCGAGAACGGCGGCAAGGTCCAGGGCGTGCGCAGCCTCGAGCCGACCCTGGAGGACGTGTTTCTCAAGCTCACGGGCCGGGAGGTCCGGGAGCAGGTGACGAACCACGTCCCGATGGCGGCGCGGCGGAGGGGACCCCACGGGCCCCGGCCTGCGCATTCGAGGGTGAGGTGATTCGGTGGGTGCGAAGCGAGTCCTGCGGCACAGCGCGTGGATCGCGTGGAAGGACCTCCTCGAGTTCAGCCGGAGCAAGCTCCGCCTCGTCATGCTGGTCCTCATGCCCCTGTTCATGATGGTCATGGTGGGCTACATCTTCCCCTCGGGCACGTCCATCAGCAACCAACCCGTGGCCATTTCGAACCAGGACCTGGGCATCACCGTCGCCCTTCCCTCAACGTACGCGAACACGACCCTCTACATGGGGGACCAGTTCGTAAGTGGACTCAAGGCGATCAACAACCAAACCGGGATGATGGTCCTCAGTCCGTCGCCCGGGTTCGACGACATCAAGACCCGGATCCAGGACGGCTCGCTCAGCGGTGGTATCATCATCGCGCCGGACTTCAGCCGGTGCCTGATGGAGGGCGAGCAGGGGAACATCACGATCGTGACGGACCAGTCCAACCCCCAGCTTTCCGCGATGATGCAGTCCGTGCTCGGCCAGACGATCACGGCGATGGGGAAGCAGTGGGCCGCGTACAACCTGAACGTGACCTACCACATCTCGATCAGCCAGGCGCAGGCGGTCATCCAGCCCTACAACGTCCAATTCACCGGGATCGTGCCCGGGAACCCGAACTACTTCCAGTTCGTGGCCCCGGGGATCATCTCCATGGTTGTGATGATGTCCCTCATGACGGGCCTGCCCCATGCGATCTCCTACGAGAAGGACATGGGCACGCTCGATGGGATGCTCGTCGCTCCGACGAGCCGGCTCTCGATCATCCTGGGCAAGGTCCTGGCGCAGACGGTCCGCGGGATCGTCCAGGCGACGATCATCTTCGTGCTCGCGGTGGCCCTGTTCGGCGTCGTGGTCTACGGGAACCTGCTCCTCGTGGCCGGGCTCATCCTGCTCTCCGTGTTCAGCTTCGTCGGGCTCGGGATCCTAATCACGTCCTTCACGGACAAGGAGGAGACCGCGACGATGGTCATGATGACCCTCATGTTCCCCATGATGTTCCTGAGCGGGGTCTTCTTCCCGATCCAGCAGATGCCGTGGTTCATGCAGGACATCGCGCAGGCGCTGCCTTTGACCTACGCGACGACGGCACTGAGGAAGGTCATGGTCCTGGGCGCCGGGGTGGACGCGGTCTTCACGGAGATCGTGATCCTGTTCGGGTTCGGGGCCGTGCTCCTCGCGATCGCGGTGCCCATGTTCCGCAAGGCGATGAGCCGCTAGGGCGATAGCAGTGGGCCGGCGGCGGGCGGGAGCTCACGCGGCGTAGTACGCCTCGTCGTACGGCTCCGGCGGCAGGCCTTTCCGGGTGCGGATGCTCCGCACGACCTCGTTCAAGAGATCCTTCGGGACCGGCTCGAAGCCCGCGTTCTCCGTGGACCAGAGGGCGCGCCCCTGGGTCGCGCTGCGGATCGCGGAGGCGAAGCCGAACATCTCGGCCACGGGGGCCTTCGCCTGGATGACCGTGACGTCGCCCTCCTGGTTGATGTCCTCGATCACGCCGCGGCGGCTCTGGACGTCCCCGAGGGCGGCCCCCATGAAATCCTGGGGCACGTTGATGAAGACCTTCGTGATCGGCTCGAGGAGCGTGCGGCCGCCCTGGACCATGGCACCGTAGATCGCGTTGCGGGCCGCCGGAATGACCTGGGCCGGCCCGCGGTGCACGGAGTCCTCGTGGAGCTTCGCGTCCACGAGACGAATCTTGAGACCCATGCCCTTCTCCTGGGCGAGGGGCCCGCGGTGCATGACCTCGATGAACGCCTCCTTGATGAGCTCCATGGTCTCGTTGAGGTACTGAATGCCCTTCGTGGCGTCGATCAGGAGGTTCTGGTCCTGGATCCAGACAACGTTCTTCGCCTCGTCGCGGTCCATCCCGAGTTCCTCGAGCTTCTTCGCGAGGGCTTTGGAATCCTTGATCCGCTGGCCCGAGGCGATCTCGCCCGCCCGGATCGCGGCGACCACCTTGGGCTCCAGCGGCTCGACCTCCATGTAGAACCGGTTGTGCTTGTTCGGCGACTTGCCCTCGAAGGGGCCGCCCTTGTCGTTAACGCATTCCCGGTACACGACGATGGGCGGGCTCGTGGTCACGGGGATCTTGTAGTCGTTCTGGACGCGGTAGATCGTGATCTCCAGGTGGAGCTCGCCCATCCCGCTGATCAGGTGCTCCCCTGTCTCCTGGTTGATCTCGACCT
>CAZJIP010000146.1:0-5508 GCA_964546105.1 uncultured Methanomassiliicoccales archaeon | reverse complement strand
TCGAGCGCCTTCCGCACCCGGCGGTCGTCCCCGTACCCGAACTTGATCAGGGCCCGGGTCATGTTGCCCGTGTAGCAGTGGTGCCCGTGGCCGGCCGACATCCCGCCCACGCCGCCTCCGTTGAGTGGGGACTTCTTCATCCAGAGTTCGATCGAGGCGCGTACCTCGGGGATATCCTTCGTCGCGCCGAGGTCCGAGAGCGCGAGCAGATTCCAGTTCATCGCGAGATACTTCGGGTTCATGGGGTGCGCGTCGCGCACCCACCAGCCGGCTGGGACGCGGCGGGCGAGCATGTCCGCGGCCCACCCGGCTTTGGGAATCCGTGCTTTGGCCGCCCGGACATCGGAATCGGACTCCTTCTTCCCCAAGAGCTGGGTCAGCGTGAGATACCGGATGGCGGGTTGGTCCGGTTCGAGCAGCCAGTCGAGGACATAATTACGGGGCACGCTTGCTCGGAGAGCCTCCGCGGGCTATCTCCATTTCGGTGTACCGAAAAACGACGCTCACGTGACGAGGAGAACGCGTCAGATTTATCCCGACACGATTCCTGCGGCGGGGACGGCTGTGACGGAATTTGTCTTGATCCCGGGTGCCTGGTTAGGGGCGTGGTGTTGGAAGAAAGTGGCCTCTTTCCTCGAGACGGCGGGCCATTCGGTCTATCCGGTCACATTGACCGGAATGGGCGAAAGGGTCCACCTTGCCACGAAGGACGTCGGCATGGAGACCGCGATCCAAGACGTCCTAAACGTGATCAAGTACAACGACGTCGACGATTTCGTATTGGTGGGCCATAGCTTCGCAGGCAAAGTGGCGGCTGCCGTGGCAGACCGCGCACATGACAAGGTGCGGAAGGTTATCTATCTCGATGCGTTCCGCCCAGAGAAGGTGAGGACACCGCAGGGTAGGTTCGATCCCGCCACCGAGTTCGGCCCGCCGCCTCAAGGCAGCTACGGGATTCCCCTCACCCGAGAAACCATCGAGCGGATTGGTAGGGACGTCGAGGGCGCGAACCTCGAATGGATGATGTCCTTGGGTACTCCATGGCCGATCAAGCTTGCGGCCGATCCCATCACGTTGTCCGGAGACTACGACAGGATCAAGGAGGCCTACGTCTTCTGCACGCTGAGTGGGGACCCCGTCGACGAGATTGTAGCTGGGAAGTGGGGCAAGCTGGAGGGGCCCTACAGGATCATCGAGGCGGGTCACTGGCCGATGATCACGAAACCTGACGAGCTGGCCGAGGACCTGATGGCCCTGGCGGAGTGATGACGCGTTGAGTGAGGCCGAAGGGTACGCTCTCGAACTGACGCGTTTCACAGCTACTGGCGACGCTCCTCTCCATGGTCGTACCCCTCGCGAGGCGCCCGTTGGGGGAAAGCTGCAACAGGAGTCCAGTAGGTACCTTCGCAACCGATACAAACCCAATCTGCACCGGGCGTGGGGGTGGAGCGCCGTCGTGCGGATTCGAACCGCAGACCACCCGATTAACAGTCGGGGGCTCTACCAGACTGAGCTACGACGGCTCGCGCGGCCATACCGGCGCGTGCTTCAAATAGTTTGTTCCGCGGATTTCCGCTCCTATCATCCAAGCGTCTTCCGCAGGTCCACGACCGTCGTGGACATGGAATCCAGGACGCCCTTCAGGTAGTCCAGGAACTCCTCGAGCTTGTCGGTCGTTATGGCGCCTTCGGACGAGGGCTTGATGAGTCCCTCCTGCTCGAGAATGCGCAGGGAGTAGCGGACCTTGTGCTGCGGGAAGTTCAGGAGCTCCGACAAACGGATGATTCCGATCGGCTGGTTCTCCATGATGGCCTTGAGCATCGCCACGTGCCGCTGGAGGAGCTTGATCTCCGCCTCGATCTTGCTGGTCAATGCGCTCCTGCGAACCATGTGAGAACCCTCTCCTGCACGGAGTGCCATGGTGCGTGATAGCGTGCGGTGGTTTAAAGAGTTCGCCTTCCGACGCTCGCGAAGAAGGCCATGTTCGCGTCGCAGGCCTCGCCCCAGCCGCGACGGCCGACCGCGACGAGTCCCACGGAGACATCTCGGGGGAAGAGCGCCACCCCGCGGTCCGCGGCAGTCTGCGGCGAGCGACCCGCCGCCATCTGGTCGTAGACGTACTTGGAGAGGACGCGTTTCATGATCTCCTCGCCGATGCCCGTGGCGCACACGGCCCCACAGGGCCCGGCGTAGATGCCCGAACCGAGGATGGGGGAATCGCCCACGCGGCCCGGGAGCATGAACGAGGTGCCGCCCGTGGACACGCCCGCGGCGCAGTGGCCGCGGCGGTCGCGGGCGACCGCCCCGACGGTCCCGTGGAGATCAAGCCCGTTGAACTTGCGGTAGTACCGCGGCACGCGTCCTTCGCGAATCTTCCGCAGGGAGTCCTCGAGCTTCCTCCGGGACTCGGGCGTGGCAGGATCGTAGTCCGCGTGGCCGCGGGACCGGGCGAAGGTCAGGGCATCGGGGCCCACCAGGAGCACATGGGGTGTGGACAGCACGTCGCGCGCGACGCGGATGGGATTCTTCACGCGTTCGATCGCGGCAACCGCACCGGCCTCCAGATTCCAGTCCATGAGGGCGGCGTCCATCTGGATCCGACCGTCGATCCGCATCCGGGAGCCCGTCCCCGCGTTGAGGCGCGGATCATCCTCGAGTACGACGACGGCCTCGACGACGGCGTCGAGAGCCCGCCCCCCGCGCCGAAGGACCTCCATGCCTCGGCGGCCCGCGGCCTCCGCGGCATCCTGGACCGACCGGTCGGATCCGGCGCCGCAATGGGTCAGCAGGATCGGTTGCACGGAGCCCCGCAGACGCGGTCTTCGTTTGAACCTTTCCTCGCGAGTTCCGAGGACCGCCGCTCAGGAGCCCGGTTTCCGGATGCGGTGGGCGGTCTTGGTCCGGTCTTTCGCGTAGACGGAGGACCAGAAGAGGACCCGGTAGGCCAGAAGGCCCGACGCCTCCACGAGCAGGCCCGCGGAGAGCGCGGCGGTGGCGATTACGCTCGCACCCTGCGCGAGGAGGGCCGCAACGAAGCCCACCGCGAGGAGCGCGAGCCCAGCCCACACGAGCCACCGGACGATTCGCCGCACCTTGCGGGCACGGGAGCCTCGCACCCCCTCGGGTGGCACGTCCTCGGGCGTGGCCCTCGTGGAACCCGGCGGCGTCGCCTGCATGACCAGTCCTGCGGCGCAAGACGGCCGCGGGTCATAGACCTGCTCCCTGTGGCAGGGGAGGGAACTCGCTCCGGCGATAATCACGCCGCAACCCTATATAGCGCAGGATGCGTCGAGCGACCCGTGCCCGCCATCGAGGCCGCCCACCTCTCCAAGCGGTACGGGAATGTGGAGGCCCTGCGGGAGATCAGCCTCCGCATCGAACGGGGCGAGTTCTTCGGCCTCTTCGGCCCCAACGGCGCGGGCAAGACGACCATGCTGCGGATCCTGACGGGTCAGCTGCGCCCCACCGCGGGCACCGCGCGAGTCCTCGATGTCGATGTGCGCGCGGAGCCGCTAAGGGTCAAAGCGCTCGTCGGCATCGTGCCCGAGGTCGAGTCGCCTCCCTCCTACCTGACCGCCACGGAGTACCTCGAGTTCGTGGCCCGCGTGCGGAAGCAGGACGCCATCGAATCCCGAGTCGCGAAGTGGCTCGAGTTCTTCGACCTGAACGAGGAGCGGGACACCCTGTGCAAGGACCTGTCCAAGGGGACACGCCAGAAGCTCATGCTCGCCTCGGCATTCCTCCACGACCCGCAGCTCGTGTTCCTGGACGAGCCGTTCATCAACCTGGATCCGATCTACCAGCGCAAGCTCCGCGATTTCCTGCAGGAGTACGTCGCCGGCGGCGGGACCGTGTTCATGGCCTCTCACCTCCTGGATATCGCGGAGCGCCTGTGCGACCACGTGGCCGTGATCCGCGACGGATCGCTCATCGCGACGGGGAGCGTCGCGCAGATCCGCGGGTCGGAGGCCGATCTGGAATCCGCGTTCCTCCGCCTCGTAGGGGTCCGGTCATGAGCTGGCTCCTCCGCCTGATGATCAAGGAGGAATTCCGCGTCCATGCCTCGTACGCCGGCCACACCATGTTCCTCGCCTTCCCGTTCATCATCACCATGTTCTCCCTGGCCATCGCGGTCACGAGCCAGCGGCTGCTCGCGCTCACCCCCCTCGCGGATGCCATCCTGCTCCTCCACCTGAGCGTGTTCCTGTACGGCCTGAGCGTGGGTGCGTTCGGGTTCCTCGGCCGGCAGTATCTCGAGCGGAGGAACGGGACGCGGAATTACATCGTGGCCATGTCGGGCATCCTCCCCATGCGGCTGCGGCGGACGTTCCTCGGGATGTACGTCCGGGACGCCATCTTCTACCTCGGGCTGCTCCTGGCCCCCGCCATCGCGGGCCTCGCGCTCTCCGTGCCCGTGACCCACTTCCGCCTCACGAGCATCGCCGTCCTGTTTGCGGCGACTCTCCTGGACTTCCTCGTTGGAATGTCCCTGAGCTTCTTCGTCTCGACCGTCTACATGCGCAGCCGCACGGGGTTCGGCGTCTCCGTCGCCGGCGTCTCCGCGATCTTCGCCGCGGCGGGAGCCTTCCACTGGATTCCGGTCTCCTGGATCCTTCCCGGCCTCGCGGCGCATGACCAGCTCCCACCGTCCGCCTGGGACCCATTGTCCGCTGCGCTCTACGCGGCAATCGGGTTGGCCGTGGTCGCCGCCCTGGTGGCCGTCGCCGTGTTCCTCGTCCCCGAGCGCTACGAGCCGCAGGCGGTCGTAGCCCGGGAGGAACTCTCCCGCTACGCTGCGCGCTTCGCCCGGTTCCCGGGGTACGGCACGCTCCTCGCGAAGGAGTTCGTGGACCTGAAGCGGAGCGGCACGTTCGCGAAGATGTTCTTCTCCTTCGTCGCACCCCTCCTGTTCCTCTCGTTCACCGCCTGGTTCGTGCGGTACGGGCTCCAGGTGCCCGTGGGCTTCAACACGGTCTTCTACGCGGGCATGGTCGGGTTCTTCGGCGTCATGCTCTACAACTGGCTCAACAACGTGGATGCCATGGACTACTTCGCCACGATGCCCGTGTCCGTGCCCCAGGTGATCCGCGCGAAGCTCCTCGCGTTCCTCCTCCTGACGAGCTGGATCACCGTGGGCTTCGTCGTCGGGATCGGCTGGCTCAACGGGGACACGCGCCTCCTGTGGGTGGCCATACCCGTCGCACTGATCACCTCCGTCTACATGGTCACGATGACCGCGTACCTCACCGGCCTGCGGACCAACTCGTTCCTCTTCGACCCCGGCGTCCTCGCTCGGTTCACGGTCCTTTCCATGCTCCCGGACCTCGGGCTCACGATCCTGTCCTTCACGATCGACAAGGACCTCGCGTTCAGCGTCGCGGGGATCGCCCTCGTCCTCGCGTTCCTCAGCGGGGCAACGTATTTCTTGCATCACGGCATCGAGGCGAAGTGGCGCGGTCACGAGTTCGGCGAGTGACACGGGACGGCGGGGCATGGACAGGTCGGCGG
>CAZJIP010000145.1:0-5522 GCA_964546105.1 uncultured Methanomassiliicoccales archaeon | reverse complement strand
GGGCCGGCGGATGATCTTCTTCATCTCGTCGAGCATGGCGCGGCTCGGGTGGAGGAATGGGTCGTCCTTCTCGACCTCGTGGAACTCGAAGTAAATGCACTCGTTGGGGCAGACCTTGGCGCACAGCTCGCAGCCGATGCACTTGTACCAGTCGATGCTGTGCTGGCCCCGGAACGCCGCGGGGAGCTCGACCTTCTGGTACGGATACAGGTGGGTGACGGGCTTGCGGCCACCGGGCACCAGCTTGTTGACGACCGGCAGCGTGACCAAGGTGTTTCGGAGCGCCGCGCTGAACGGACCGAAGATCCCGCGGACCGTGCCCGTGGGCCGGACCACGTTCAGGTCATTGTCGGACTTGGGGGACTTCATAGGTGTAGTCTCCGCGGCGGAGGTCCATGAGCTCGCCCTCGCGCGAGCTCACGAGGCGCCCCTTCTTCGTCTTGATCCAGCCCGTCCGTTCCGCCTTGATCTTCGCGCTGAGTTTGAGGAAGCCGTCGATGAGCGCCTCGGGCCGCACGGGGCAGCCCGGTATGAAAATGTCCGTGGGCACGAAGGTGTAGGAGCCCTTCACGACGCTGTACGAGTCGTAGTAGGGGCCTCCGCAGATCGTGCACTCGCCCATGGCGATGACCCACTTCGGATCGGCCATCTGCTCGTAGAGGCGGCGCACCGCGGGGCGAAGCTTGAGGGAGATGGGGCCGTTCAGGAGGAGGACGTCGCACTGCCGCGGCGAGCTCCGGTAGATCACCCCGAACCGCTCGACGTCGTACCGAGGGTCCGAGGTCGCGGCCATCTCGATCGCGCAGCACATGATTCCGAAGTGCAGGGGCCAGGTGGAGTTCCGCTTGGCCCAATTGAAGAACTCGCCGACAAGGCCCTCCTTCATCCTCTTGACCATGGCGCCGCCCGGGCCGCGCTTCAGGGGCGCGTCGATGTTCTCGTCGACCCACTTCAGGAAGTCCTTGGACCGCAGGCCGACGATGTTGACCTGTTCCGGACGCTGGATCATGGGATACCTCGTCGCTCCTGCGGGCTGCGGCGGACCGCGTAAACCGGGGGCCTTCTTAACCCTTCTGACGCGCACCCGAGCTTAAACCTGCAGCGATTACCCTCACTGGGTACACGATCCTCCAGGCCACGCCGGGCTTCCCACCACGCTGCTGTGGAGAGCGGGACCCGGCGGTTCAGCGCGTCGCGCGGGTCGAGAGCCGTCTTGATCGCGCGCGTGGCCTCGCAGTCCTCGGTCCCCTCACCCGGGGCAGGATGTCCGCGCGGATCCGGCCGATTCCGGGCTCCCCGAAGGCGACCCGCGGAACCGATCGAGGACGGCATCGTCGAACTCCTTCGGGAGTCGGGGCCTCCGTCCGCGGCGCACGACGGGGTGTCACTCCCGCGAGTGACAGCTTTTTAACCCGCCACCGGGATGCACGCTCTCTCGGAGGGGAAGCGAACGACGGTCAGCCAGGAGCGGATCGACAAGCTCACCGCGTTCGGACTCACGACCTACGAGGCGCGCGTCTACCTGGCACTCCTCAACCTCGGAACCGCCGCGGTGGCCCAGATTCCCGCGATCTCGCGCGTGCCGAGGACACGCATCTACGCGACCATGCAGCAGCTCCACAGGAAGGGCCTGGTCCAGATCCTACCGGAGAAACCCCTGCGCTACAAGGCCGCGCCCCTGTCCGGGTATCTCCGAAACTTAGCCGAAGACTACCGGCGGAAGGCCAATCAGCTTTCCGCGAATGCCTCGGCCCTCGCTCGCGAGTTCGCCGCAAACCCGCGGGAGGCTGAGGACGCGCGCGGACGGTTCGAGGCGATCTACGGCCGGCGAAACGTGCGCGACCGGCTCCTCGAGATGGTCCAAGGAGCCGAGACCTCAATCGTCGCGATCGGCTCCATGCACAGCCCCGCCCGCATCGTGCGCGGTCTCGGAGTGGACCTCGAGGAGAAGGCCGCTGAGGGCGTCAAGATCAAGATGGCTTTCTTCCTTAACGCGGGAAACGCCGCGGCGGTCCGTACGCTGAGCCGCTATTCCGCGGTCCGCCACATCGACTTCTTCACACCCGTGTGCCGCCACGGGGTGGATGGCAAGCAGTTCCTCATGAGCCATCCGATCCCGGACGACGACTCGGCTCTCCGCGGCGAGGACATCGCGATCTGGACGGACGATCCGGCTATCGCGGACGCCATGGCCCAGAGCGCGGAACGGATCTGGGAGATGGGCAAGCCTGCAGGAACCCGGATACGCAAGGCAGGGCTCGAGCGGCCGCGACGGCGGCTCACGCCGATGGCGGAATCGTGAGCTTGGCCAGGAGCTTCTGGATGTCGGTCAGAGGCTCGCCGTGCGTGCCCGCGATGCGCTGCTCCGCAGGCGTCCGCTGGTAGTACGTCGGGATGCGCTGGCGAATCCGCTCGCCCATGTCGGGAACGTGCTCGTTGTTGTAGAACACGCCGATGGGAATGCGGTCGCCCCACTCGAGGGCTTTCTCCAGCGCGCGCTTGGCCTTATCCTCGATCTCCGTGGGGTCGTGCACCACAGGATCGTATGTTGCGGGGTCCAGCTTGTAGACGCGGGGCAACGGCCGTCCGCCGTTCTGCTCCGCGCGGTCCTCGCCGCCGTACCACTCCTTCGTGTTGATGTCGTTGTACGTGGGGCAGGGCTGGAGCACGTCCAGGAAGGCGTACCCCTTGTGCCGGATACCCTGGACGATCATGTCCTTCAAGTGCTTCACGTCGTAGGAGTAGCCGCGGCCCACCCACGTCGCGCCCGCCGCCAGGGCGAGCCAGATCGGGTTCACCGCGTCGTTGATGTTGGGGTGGGCCAGGGACTTCGTCTGGACGCCGAGCTTGAGCGTGGGCGCCGCCTGGCCCTTGGTCAGGCCGTACACGCCGTTGTCGTGGAGGATGTACAGCATGTCCAGGTTGCGGCGGCCCGCGTTCACGAAGTGCGCGCCCCCGATCCCCATGCCGTCCCCGTCGCCGCCGACCGCGACGACCTCGAGGTTCGGGTTCGCGAGCTTGATCCCCTGGGCCACGGGCAGGACGCGGCCGTGCAGCGTGTGGACGCCGTACGTCTTGATGTAGTGGACCGTCTTCGCGGAGCAGCCGATCCCGGAGACCATGGCCACCCGGTAGGGATCGAGCTTGAGCTCGGCCAGGGCCATCTGAATCGTCCGCAGGATGCCGAAGTCGCCGCAACCGGGGCACCAGTCGTTGTGGACCTCGGTCGCGTAGTCCTGCGGCTTGAGGACCTGCTCAAGCGCCACGGGTCATCACCGTCCTGCGGGGAGCTTGCCCGCGGATGATCGCATGGATCGCGTCGTACACCTCGTTGTTGGACATGGGGCGGCCGTTGTACTTGAGCACGAGGTGGGTCATGTCCACCCCGGTCCGCTCGCGGATCAGTCCTGCGAGCTGCGCGCCGAAGTTCATCTCGATGTCCACGCGGTGCTTCGCCTGGGCCAGGTGGGCCACGACGGCCTCCGACGGGAAGGGGTTCAGGAGCCGCAGCTGGAGGAACCCGACGGACTCCTTCTCCGCGAGGAAGCGGTCCAGGGCGTCTAGGATGGGGCCCTTGGTCGAGCCCCAGCTCACGATCACGGTCTGTGCGTCCTGGGCGCCGAAGTAGTGGAACTTCACGGAGTCCGGGATCTCCTTCGCGGCGAGCTGGAGCTTGGCCTCCCGCTTCTCCATCATGAGGTCCCGCAGCACGGGGTCCTCCGTGATGTGACCCGTCTCGTCGTGCTCGTCCCCCGTGTTCCAGAAGAGCGTGCCGTGCTGCCCGATCACCGCGCGGGGCGACACGGGGTTCTCCCCGAGCTCGAAGCGACGGTAGGGGTGCCCGGGGCCGTACCCGTTCCCGTCGTAGACCATGCGGCCGCGGTCGATCTTCAGATCGGAGAGGTCGGGCGATGCGATCGTCGCGCTGTTGTTCGCGAGGGCCTTGTCGACCAGGTGAATCACGGGCATCTGGTACCGTTCCGCGAAGTTGAACGCGTGGAGTCCGTCCCGGATCATCTCCTCGAAGTCGCCCGAGGCGAGGAGGACGCGGGGGCTGTCGCCGTGTCCCGCGTGGAGGGCGAACCGGAGGTCGCCCTGCTCGTGGCGGGTGGGCATGCCCGTGCTCGGGCCCGCCCGCTGGTACAGCGTGATGACCACGGGGACCTCGTTGATCGAGGAGTAGCCGATACCCTCCATCATGAGGCAGAACCCGGGCCCCGAGGTGGCCGTCGCGGCGCGCGCACCGGTCAGGGCGGCGCCGATGGCCATAGTAATTGCCGCGATCTCGTCCTCCGTCTGCACGACGAGGACGGAGGCGCCCTTCTCCCGGACGAATGCGGAATCCTCGATCTCCGGGGCGCCGTGGCCGTCCAGGTCGAGGACCTCGTTGGCCTCGAGATACTCGCTCTCGTCCGACGCGGGGGTGATCGGGTAGTAGGTCTGGACGCGGAGGCCGCCGTACAGCTTGCCGAGGGCGCCCGCCTGGCTGCCCGACAGGAAAAGCCGCGGCTCCTTCCGCGCGAGCTTCTCGAGGCGGTAGCCGAAGTCGGGCGCGAGGGCCTTTCCGATCTCGTACGCCTTGCGCGCTCCCGAGGCGTTCATCTCCACGGTGGCCTTCTTGGCCCGGAACACGTCGTTCAGGGCCTTCACCGTGTAGTCGAAGTCGAGTCCGACCACGCCGAAGGAGGCCCCGACCGCGAGCATGTTGATCATCCGCGCGATCTTGCTCAGGGCGTCCACCTTGAACTCGTCCGCGATCTGCTCCAAGAGGTCGTTGTAGGGGATCGGGAGGAGCGCAACGCCCCGCTGCTTCGCGGTGGCCAGCATGTCGTCCAGGGTCTCCCCGACGCCGTGGGCGATCAAGTAGGTCTTCAGGTCGCCCTTGAGGCGCGCCTCGAGGGTCGGGATGTCGGAGACCTTGGTCTTCGTGAGGCGGGGATCGTAGATGATGGCCCCGTCGTCCACGACCTCGCGGATGTGCCGGAAGGCCGTCTCCGCGTCGAACGTCGCGAGGACATGCACGTCGTCGATGTGGGACCGCACGGTCCCCGAGGAGGCCCGGACCGTGAAGTAGGAGTGCTCCCCCTTGATGTTGGAGTAGTATTCCCGCTTCCCGAACACGTTCAGCCCCGCATGGGCGCAGGCTCGGGCGAAGGTGTTCGCGGAGGAATCCACGCCGCTCCCCTGGGGTCCGCCAATCATCCAGGAGAGGTCATTCACCCTGTGGGCCTTCGTGGTCATGGGATCACAGCGCTCGAGACACGCAGGGACGGAGTCGGGGCGGCATCCCCGCCGAAGCGACCTCCGGCTGGGTCGGTCGGGAGCCCCGCCTTACCATCGTCCGCACTCGTCCCTGGGTCTAACGCACATGGTGGCGCCTTACAAAGCTTTTGTTGCATTTGTTCGTGCGGAAAGGCGCGGGCCCGACGGCGTTTCCCCTGGAGCGATGGAGGGCGTCAGGGTGGACTCGGCATGGTAACCTTTGGCGCGCGACCCCGTGGCAGCGTGAGCTGCTGCATGAA
>CAZJIP010000144.1:0-5610 GCA_964546105.1 uncultured Methanomassiliicoccales archaeon | reverse complement strand
CGAGACCCTCGCCCGCCGGAACGCGGAGTGGATTCGGGCGAGCGGGGCGAAGCGCCTCGTGACCACGTGCGCGGAATGCTACTCGATGCTGAAGTACGAGTACCCGAAGGTCGTCGGCGACTGGCCTGTCGAGATCCTCCACATGACCCAGCTCATCGAGGAGCTCGTCGCGGCGGGCAAGCTGGTGTTCACGAAGCCCGTGAACCTCACGGTCACGTATCAGGACCCATGCCGCCTCGGGCGCCACTCGAATGAGTACGACGCGCCGCGGGCCGTCCTGAAGGCCATCCCAGGCGTCAAACTCGTGGAGATGGACCGCGTGCGGGAGAACTCGATGTGCTGCGGCGTCGGAGCATACTCGAACTGCGACGCGCAGACGAAGTTCCTCCAGCAGGAGCGCCTCGAGGAAGCCGCCTCAAAGGCGGAGAATCTCGTGACCGCGTGCCCGCACTGCCGGATCCACTTCTCCTGCTTCTTGGACGGCCGGCCCGTGGACCCGCTACCGGACCTGAAAATCATCGACGTGACCGACCTGGCCGCACAGGCCCTGGGGTGAGGGGATGGCCGCGGCCGCGCGCGGGCTAGGGGAACGGGATGCTGTGCTGGTCTTCCTGCGAGGGGCGGGGATCACACACCAGGAGGGCGAGCTCCTCGGGTACGCGACGGATGGTTCCTTCCTCACCCTCGGCGTGCCCAACCTGATCGCCTTCCCGAAGGACGAGGCCGAGTGCGTGGCCCTTGTGGACCACGCGGTGCGCCACCACATCGCGCTCGTGCCGCGAGGGACGGGTTCGGGAACCGCGGGCGCGGCGGTCGCGCCCCCCGGCTCGATCCTCGTGGACATGGAGCGGGTCGGCGCGTGCGACGCCCGTGGCCATCGACACGGGCTCTTCGCTCCTGTGATCGTCGATGCCGACGGGAACGCCGTCGACCTGATGAAGGCCGGACCCGACGACGAGCTGTATGTCCGCGTCGGCGCCGGGAGGACGAGCGACGAGATGAACCGCGTTCTCTCCCGGCACCGGTGGACCGTGGCCGTCGTCCCGAGCAGTGGCTACAGCACCTTCGGCGGGAACTTCGCGACGAACGCCCGCGGCAGCGGGACGCCCGCCTTCGGTGCGTTCGGTGACGCAGTCCGCCGCGTCCGCATTGTCGCGACCTCGACGGAGGGGGGGCGCGTCCTCGAGGTCACGGACCCAGAGGAGGTCCGCCGCCTCGCGGGCCACCACGGCCTCTTTGGCCTTGTCACGGAGCTTGACGTCCGCATCGCCCCGATCCCGAAGCCCGAGGACATGGTCTGTGCCCTCCTCTCGATCGAGTCGGAGGATGTTGGGAGGCTCGGCTCGACGATCGGCGCCCTGATGAAGCGGGTCGCGGCCTCCTGCCGCTACTTCGCAGGCGAGTTCCTGTTCATCGACGAGGGGATCGTGCGCCCGGACGACCCGATCCGCCAAGACCCGGTCCTCGGCGCCTACTTCGTCGTCCCGCGTGGGCGCCGCATGGTTCTCCTCTACCGCGGGAAGAAGGAGGGGATGGCGAACCTGCCGCAAATCGCGGCGGAGTTCCCCGAAGTCGCGTTCCGCGAGATCACGTTCCCCCAGTTCCGGGCCCTGATGGCCGTGCGGACCGCGGCCACGGGCAAGGCGCTTCACCGCGTGAACGTGCCCGGCTGCGAGGACTTCATCATCTACGACCCGGAGCGCTTCGGGGACGTCCTCTCGAGGCTGTTCACCGCGATGGAGGGCGCGTCCGGCCGGCCCGTGGGCCACCACTACCCGGACGGGATTGAGGTGCACTACCGGCCCCAGGCCGCAGTCACGAAGGCGGACATCGAGGCCGCTTGGGCGATGATTCAGAAGCTCCGAGAGGCCGTGCTGCGGCCCGAGCTCACCGTGGAGGACCGCAAGGAGCACGGACTCGGCCTCGCGCTCTTCCGCGACGGTTCGCCGGAGCGTCACGAGGAGCTGCGGCGCCTCAAGGCGACGTACGATCCTGCGAACGTGTTCTCACCTCACCTCCTCCTTCCCGAGACCCAGGGGCGATTCGTTGGGAGTTCCTTCCGCATCTGAGGGCCCGCGGCGCGCGGGCGGGAGCATGGGCGCATGACCTCCACGTCCGTTCGCCCCTTCAGCGAGATGATGGACGAGCTCGCGAAGGCGGGCGGCGCCTCTCTGTACCTGTGCTACCAGTGCGGATTGTGCACGGCGACCTGCCCGTGGACCGAGGTGCGGGGGGAGAGCCTGCGGAAGATGCTCCGGCTGACCCAGCTCGGCCTGGGCGGGCTCGAAGGCGACTTCCTGTGGCTCTGCACGACCTGCCGCGCTTGCACAGCGCGCTGCCCACGCGGTGTGGACATCCCGAATGTGATCCGAACGGCCCGGGAGTTCGTCGCCGCGGTGGGCGCGGAGCCAGACGCACTCAAGACGGTCCGCGGCCACCTGTCCACGGTCGCCAACCCGTGGGGCGGGAAGCCCGAGGAGCGGAGCAAATGGGCGGAAGGCCTGAACGTGAAGCCGTTCGAACGCGGGATGGATCTCCTCCTCTTCGTGGGGTGCACCGCGGCCTACGATCCCCGCATCCGGACCGTAGCGCGCGCCCTCGTCCGGATCCTCGATGCCGCGGGCGTGACGTTCGGAATCCTCGGGAACGACGAGGCGTGCTGCGGGGACCCCGCCCTCCGAATCGGAGACACGGCCCTCTTCCAGTCCCTCGCCGAACGGAACGTAGCCACGTTCCGGGAGCGAGGCGTGGAACGCATCGTCACGATCAGCCCCCATTCGCTCGAAGCGCTGAAACACGAGTACCCGAAGCTCGGGTCCTCGCTCGAGGTGGAGCACTACACGCAGCTCTTGGCCCGCCTCGCGGATGAGGATCGCCTCCGGCTCCGGAGTGACGGCAACGTGCCTGTGACCTACCACGACCCGTGCTACCTGGGGCGCTACAATGGGGTCTACGAGGAGCCCCGAAAAGTCCTAGAGTCGATCCCGGGCGTGCGACTCGAGGAGATGGAGCGCACCCGGGCAGACAGCCTGTGCTGCGGGGGCGGCGGGGGACGGATCTTCCTGGAGACCCCGCGGGAGGAGCGGTTCTCCGATATCCGGATCGCGCAGGCCGAGCGTGCGGGCGCCCAGGTGCTCGCATCCGCGTGCCCCTACTGCATCCTGAACCTCGAGGACAGCTCGAAGACCGTAGCGAAATCACCCCTTCTGGTCCGCGACGTCGCGGAGTACGTCGCCGAGCGCCTCGCGTAGGTGTGGTGGCGGCAGGGGGACCGCCGAAGCTATTAGTGGGAGTGCGTCCTCTTCCGTGGCGTGCCCCTCGAGACCATCCGATTCCACAAGTGGGAACTGTCCGCCGACCCGCAGGCCACCCGGGAGGCCTATAACGCGATCGACATCGGCTGGCCCGAGTTCTGCGGCTGTGTGCACTGCAAGAACTTCGTGCACGCGCGGCCCCTGGCCTACCCGTCCGAGGCCCTCGACCTGTTCGCTCGCCTCGGGATCACCGCCTCCCTGGAGCAGGAGGTGGTGCCGATCGAGCCTCTGGGATCCGAGGCGTACTTCTACACGGGCTCGTTCCCGTTCGTGGGGTCCGTCGTCTCCGGACCCGATTTCTGGAAACCGAATCCGAGCGGCGGCCTGATGAACGACCGCGCCGCCACGGAGTTCCTCGGAGACAAGTTCCGCATGGGCTTCACAAGCCACCTCACGCGGACGCCCAAGCCGTTCCGCGGCAAACCGGTCGTCCAGCTCGAGTTCGCAGTCGAGGTCCCGTGGGTGATTCCCAAGCGCATGCCGGATAGGAAGTGAGCCACCGGGATGTCGGGGGCGGGATTTGGACCCGCGACCTCCGGATGCCTCAGGAGCGCCGTGGTCTGGCTACGGCACAACCCTATGAGTCCGACGCTCCACCAGGCTGAGCCACCCCGACGGCCCGCCCATGGGACGCCACGTAATAAAGGATACGGGAAGCGACCCCACGGAGCGCCTCGTCCTTCATCGTTGTCGCAGCACCGCGATGACGAGGCACCCTGGACTCACCGCCGGCATCGCCTGAAAGACGCGACGAAGCGCGCCCCGAATCTCCCCGACTCTGTCACGTGCTAGGACCCGCGTCGTTCCTCCGTCCCGGGTGCCGGTGGGAAAGATTGGTGTACTGTCTATACGGCATACCCCGCAATGCCTCTGGTGACCGTGCGCGTGGACGAGGAAACGAAGGCCCGTATGGAGCAGATGGACTGGATCAACTGGAGTCGCGAGCTCCGGGAGCGAATCCTGCAAGTCTTGGACCGCGAGGCCCGCAGGAACCGGATGGAGGCCCTCCGGAGCATGGAGAAGCTGTACCGGAAGTCGGTCCGCGGGTGGGACAGCACGGCGTTCATCCGGAGCATGAGAGAAGCCCGGTACCGCCCTCGCGTTCATCGACGCTAGCGTGGCCGTGAAGTGGTTCCTCGAGGAGCGCGACAGCGAGGCGGCGCTGCGGCTCCGATCGGATTTCTTCGAAGGTAGCCTCCAGCTGCGCGTCCCGAGCCTTCTGCCGGTCGAGGTACTGAACGCCCTTCGCTGCTCCGGCTGCTTCGACCGCAACGAGATGGAAGAGGTTGGGAGGGATATCGACCGGTGCGGGTTCGTCGCGGTCCCCCTGTCCGGCGAGTGCCTCGAGCGGACCCTCACCCTGGCACTCGACCGGGACCTGACGATATCAGATGCGAGCTACCTCGCCCTGGCCCAGATCGAGGCATGCCCTCTGTACACGGCGGATGAAGAGCTCGTCCGCGGTGCGCCGCGGGGCGTCCGCGCGCTCCCCATCCGAGACTATTGGAGATGAGATGCCCGATCCATGGCCTGCGGTCGGGGGCCCTCAGAGCTGGTCGATGTCCTCGGGCTTGAGTTCTTCCGGTGGCAGCTCTTCCGGCGCGGGCTCCTCGGGCTTCGGCTCCGCGGGCACGGGCTCCGCTGGCGTGGTTTCCGCGGGCGCGGCCTCGGCGGGGGGCGCCTCGGGTTCCTCCTCCGCAGCGGGCGCGGTGATCGGTTCCGTCGGGATCGCGCCCATCGTGGTCACCTCGGACTTGCGCACCTCGACGCGGGACACGGGGTGAATGGGCTTGCAGCCCAACGCGATCGTCTTCGCGAGATCGCCCGAGATGATCCCCTTGACGAACTCGCCGACGGACTGCTTCGCGGCAGTGTCCGCGATGCTCTTGGCCATAATCGCGCGGATCACGCGCTGCTTGGAGGACTGGATCCGGCGGTCCGTAATCGCCATGGGCTTCACGCGCATGCGCCAGCCGTCCTTCGTGGTCACGTCCACCGTGAGGTCCGTCCGGGTGCGCTTGCGGCGCGTGAGGCGGCGGATGTAGTCCGACGTCATGTCGTGCCCGACGAACTGGGTGAGCGCGTCCTGGCCCTGGACCTGGTTCACGCGGAAGAGGAGCTTGATGTGCATGCGGCTGAAGTCGCCCGTGAGGTCCTGGACGGTGACCTCGGCCACGCGGCCGATGAGCTTGTCCGGGGTGTCCGTCGGCGTCTCGCCGAGGAGCTGCTTGTTGAACATCTCGGGGGCGAGGAGGTTGTACCAGACCTTCGCCTTCCACTTGTCCTTGATCTTGCG
>CAZJIP010000143.1:0-5653 GCA_964546105.1 uncultured Methanomassiliicoccales archaeon | reverse complement strand
CCCATCCCGAAGGTGCAACGCCCGTCATGCGACTTACGACTATTGACACAAACCCGTGGTAATCCTTCACACGGCGACCGAACGGGCCCGTCGTCTTCCGATGCTCACGGCCATGCCCGTGTCGAGGAGGAACCAGACGAGTGCTGCTCCGTTGAGGAGCGCCCCCCACTGACGGATGGGCCAGGACGTCACCAAGTCTCCCGCAATCCGCAATGCGAGACCTGCATGGAGCAGAACGAGATGCCCGTAGAACCAGGGGCGATAGGGGAGCGGGAGGCCCAGCACCGCGGGAAAGACAATCGGGGCATGAGCGAAAATCATGGAGATCACGAAACCGAGGAACACCGCATGGAGCAGGGCGTCGTAGACGAGAGGGAAGGGAGCCAGCCCGGAGAGGACCGCGAGGAGGCCACCTAGCCCAAGCCACACGTAGCCGGGCAGGAGGGCGGCAGCGATGAATCGGCTCAGCCCCCGCTGGTGGACCTGAACCCTCGCGATGTCGAATCGCAGCAGCCAAGCCGACAAGCCCAAGAGGGCACTTCCGGCAAGGACGCTCCCGATTCCCAACTCCAACGCGGTCCACGCAGCCCCGACGACAAAGAGGTCCGCTAGGAGGAGGAAGGCCACGCTGGCGCCGCGAGGGAGGCGAAGCATACGACTGAGCTCGAGCCGCTCCCCGGCGATGATGAGGACGACGAAGGCCATCCACCACAAGACCACGGCGTCCACGAGGAGATCGGGGTAGGACGCGAGCCAGAGGACGTTGCCCACGACCCAGGCCGCGGCGCCGAGGAGCATCGCCGTGGTCGAGGGATTCGGCTGGCGAGCCAGGATCACTGCGAACAGAGCGGCCAGGACCGCGCTGCCGAGGACGATGAGGAGAGGGCCGAACCAGGATGGCGCAGCGACGAGGACGAGGGCGCCCGCGGCGGTCAGGGTCGGCGCGGCGTATCCCCACCGCATCCCGATTGCCGCGGCCCGTTCCACCGCGACTAGCGTCCCCACGAAACCGGAGACCATGAGGGGACCATGGGCGACCCAGAACTCCGGGGTCGGGGAAGGCCAAGGCCACCCGACGCGCACGAGCCCGGACCAGATGCCCAAGGCCAGGGATAGGAAAGCCAGCCCCAAGAGGGTGAAGGCGACACGGCGGCTGCCCATGAGCTAGTCAAGGAGGGAGGATTTCGACGGTCCGAAAGAGCCTTCCCCGTACAGGTTCGGGACTTCTGCCCAACTGGGCATAATCGGCCTAGCGGTGCGCGAAGTACGCGCGGACTTCCGCGCGACTCACGTGATCAATCCGTGCGAAGCCGATCCGTTCGAACTGCACGACGTCGTCCACCTTGAGGGAGGCCACCTGGGGCTCCGCGAGACCGCGGGACTCGAAACCCGTGGGCATGACCACGTGGGTCTGGACGCCTCCGTGGGAGACCCACTGGATCTTCGGGATGTCCTTGTTCTCCAGGGAGACGAAGGTCGCGCGGCGGTCCAGGACCACGTTGCAGAAGTCCTTGAGCCGGACCTCTTGGCCGCGGAACTTGTCGAAGTCCTCCTTGGCCACATGGAACTTGGGGCCCACAGGGACCGTTCGCGTCCCGCGTCCCGGGAAGTCCGGATGGAGCGGCGGATGGACCGCCTCGGTGGGCGGAAGCCCATGGATATCAACCGCCACAGGCTCGGGCACGAAGAAGTAGCGGTTCGCATGCTCGTCGATCCGCTTGCGGTTCTCCGCGTAGAGCGTCTCCGCGGCAACCTCGATGTCGTTCAGGCTCAGCCCGAAGTCCAGGACAAAGTCCCGGACGGCCGCGGCCTTGATCCCGCGCCTTCGGAGGGACTGGAGGGACCATGTCCGCGGGTCGTCAATCCCCGTGAGCCGGCCTTCCGCAATCTCGCGGCGGTAGCGCGACTTGGACAGCTCGAGGTCCTTGAACCGCAGGATGCCGAAGTGGATGAACGCGGGGCGCCGCTCGATCCGGAAGAGGTCCCAGAGCCGCGTCTCCATCTGGTCCTCGATGACCAGGTCCTTGCCGCGGATCACGTGCGTGACGCCGAGGAGGTGGTCGTCCACGGCCCAGGAGAACTCGAGCATGGGCCAGACGTGGTACCGCGTGCCCACGCGGGGGTGCTCGCGGTTCGAGACGCGGAACAGGACGCGGTCGCGGAACGCGGGGTTCGGATCCTGCATGTCCGTCTTCAAGCGCAGGACCGCGCCGCCCTCCTCGTATTCCCCGTCCAGCATGGCCTTCCACATGGCGATCGTCTCGTCCGCATCCTGGTCGCGGTGCTCGCACGCCCGCCCGGCCTCCCGGTTCTTCCGCAGGGTCTCCGCGTCGCAGGTGCACGCGTACGCGGCGTCCAGCTCGAGGAGCTTCTCCGCCCACTCGTAATGGATGGGGATGCGGTCGCTCTTGTACAGGATCTCGTGGTACGTGACCCCGGCCCAGTCGAGGCCCTCCTTGACCTGGTCATAGGCCTCCGGGAGGACGGGCTTCTCCTCGGATCCGATCGTGTCGTCGAACGCGAGGATGAGCTTCCCGTGGTAGCGCTTCACGTACGCGTCGTTCAGGATGAAGGCCCGCGCGTTCCCGATGTGCAGGGGGCCGCTCGGATAGGGGGCGAGGCGGCCGACCATCTTGCCGTCCTCCGCGCCGGGAAGCGGCGGGAGCTCCTTGGGCCCCGCCTCCCCTTTCGGCTTCTCGAGGAGTTCCGGCGCGAGTTGCGCGAGCGCGTCCTTCTGCGCCTCGCGCGAGAGGCCGTTGACCTCCGCGACAATGCGCTCCACGTCCGCGGAGACCTCGCGGGCGCGGGGGCGGAGGGACGCGTCCTCGGCCAGGAGCTTCCCCAGGACCGCCTTGGCCTCCGCCTTCCCGCCATGGAGGACCGCGTTCTGGAGCGCGTACTTGCGTGCGGATTCGATGGGCACGACAAGTGCGAACCGGGTGGGGCTATTTAGACTTCTGGCGGCTGCACAGAAACTATAAACGAGCTACCGGGGCTTCGGGACCGTGGGTTCCCGGAGGACGTACGTCGCCCTCCGGCGGCGTGCGGCCATCGCGCTGGCCGTGTGGGCGGTCGCGTTCACCCTGCTCGCGGTAGCCTCGGCCATCCCCGAGGGGCCGACCGCCGCGCTGACCGTGGACGACGCGTACCCCGCGGTGGGGCAGACCGTCGTGTTCAACGCATCGGCCAGTTCGGCCCACGACGCGGGGAACGGGAAGATCCTCGCGTACCGTTTCGCCTTTGGGGACGGACAGGGAACGGGCTGGCAGCCGTCGCCGCTGGCGGAGCATGCATACGCGGCCGCGGGCACGTTCGTGGCCACGGTGACCGTCGTGGACAACCGCGGGGAAGAGGGGGCAGCCTCCGTGACCGTGTATCCTGGGATGCCGCCTCCGCCGCCGGTGAACGCGCCGGACCTCGTCCCGATCCAGGCGCAGTGGAGCCCCGCGAGCCCGGAAGTGAACGACTCGGTCAACGTGACCGTGGTCGTGTTGAACCGCGGCGGGGGAAATGCGGACGCGGCCACCTTGGTCCTCTACGATGTGCCCCCGAACGCCACCGCCATCATGGCAGGTAGTGCGGCTCTGCCCGGGCCCATCGCGGCCTCCCAGAGCGCCTCGGCCGTGATCGGACCGTTCGTAGTCCGCGCGTCCGGGAATCACACCCTTCGGATTCTGGTGACCAACGTGACCCCGGCGGAGACGAGCTCATCCAACAACGAGCTCGACGTCCGGATGATGGTCCTCCCCTCCCCGCCGCCCACGGGGCCCGGAGAAGGCGGCGGGCCGGAATTCACAGTGTCGCCGTTGGCGGTCGGGCTCGGAGCCGCGGCCGTGGCCGCCGGCGTTGGAGCGGGCTACCTCCTGCTCCGCCCGTTGCCTCCGGGACCGCTCGAACCGCCGCCCGCGATCCCGCCCGACCGCAGTCCGCCGCCGATTTGGCCGCCGTAGGGTCGAGCGCTGGCTGCGCGGGTGAGGAGGGTTTAAGCTAACCGAGACTCCCTTAGCTCTGGGAATGCTGACGTGGCATCGAGCATCGAGCGAATCGTAAACCGCAACCCCACGAAGCCGAGCATCCCCGCGGCACTCTGGCTCCCGACGCTGCTCATGTCTCTCTTGTTTGCACTCGTGGCCGTTATGTATCTCATCCGTCCAATCGCGGGTAACGAGTGGATATGGTGGCTCTATCTCGCGGTTGCGTTCCTCTTTCCCTTCGCCGCCTGGGGCGCGAGGATTTCGTGGATCGAGGTTGGGCCCGAACGCATCATGGTCCGGCGACCCAGCCGGTCCCAAGTCATTCCGATGGAGAACGTGGTCGAAGTTGAGGCGCACCGCCATTGGCGCAGCTTCTTCGAGAAGGAGAGTCCTCCCGCGTACTGGCTCTCGATCCGGAGGGCCTCGGGCTGGCCGTGGCGACTGTACTACATCGAGCCGGACGCGGGGGACCGGCTGCTGGCGGCAATCTACCGGAACCACAAGCCGATCCGGGTCTTCACCTGGACTTGAGCCCGCAAAGCTTTCTATCACGTCCCCGGCATACCGCGCGCGGGACTGCCCATGGCAATGCGCGAGTGGCTGACCCGGTTCGCCGCCGACGTCGTGACGATCAACGAGCCCGTGCGACGGGAGATCGAGGCCACGCGGCACTTCGTGGCTCATCCGAGCCAGCCCGTGTTCCTCCCGAAGATGGAGGGCGGCCCGGCCGCCGCGAACCTCTGGTCCACGCGGGACCGCGTCGCCGCGGCCCTCGGAATCTCGAAGGGCGAGCTGCTGACGAAGCTCCTCGAGGCGCAGACCTCCCCCAAGGACACGCGCCTCGTCGACCATGCGCTCTTCGAGAAGAACGCGACCACCGACGTGGACCTCACTTCGTTGCCCATCCCGAAGCTCTATCCGAAGGACGCGGGCCGCTTCATCACCGCGGGCGTCTGGGTGGCGGAGTGGGAGGGGGTCCGCAACCTCTCCTTCCACCGCGTCCAGGTTCTCGACGCGACGCGCGGTGCCTGCCGCATCGTCCCCCGGCACCTGCGGCACATGTACAACGAGGCCACGAAGGCGGGAGAGGAGCTCAAGGTGGCCGTTTGCATCGGCCTGGACCCCTGGAACCTGCTGGGTGGCGGCACGTCCGTGGAGTATGGCGTGGACGAGAGCCGCATCGCCTCCGCGTTGACGCAGTCCTGCCTGAAGAAGCCCGCGGACATGGTCCGGATCCCGAACGGCCTCACGGTGCCCGCGGAGGCGGACTACGTCCTCGAGGGCCGCCTGATCCACGAGACCCACGACGAGGGGCCGTTCGTCGACGCGGTGAAGACCTACGACCGCGTGCGCAAGGAGCCCGTGCTCGTGGTCGACCGCATCTACCGCAGGGACGACGCGATCTTCCACATCATCGTGGGCGGACTTGACGAGCACTTCATGTTCATGGGGATGCCGCGCGAGCCCGTCATCTACCAGGCGGTCTCCCGTGCCGTGCCCCACGTGAAGGCCGTCCGGCTCACGGAGGGCGGCTGCGCCTGGCTCCACGGCGTGGTCTCCATCCGCAAGCAGCATCAGGGGGACGGCAAGAACGCGATCATGGCCGCCTTCGGCGCGCACACGTCGATGAAGCAGGTGACCATCGTGGACGAGGACATCGACGTGTACGACGACCGGGA
>CAZJIP010000142.1:0-5707 GCA_964546105.1 uncultured Methanomassiliicoccales archaeon | reverse complement strand
CCGTGAGGATGGCCCCGCTGAACAGGAGGGCGAAGGTCAGCCCCATGGTCGTGACCACGGGCACGAGGGCATTCTTGAGCGCGTGACGGAAGAACATGCTGGCCCGCCGGATGCCCCGCGCACGGGCCGCCTCGACGAAGTCCGCGTTCATCATCTGGATCACGTTGACCCGCGTGATCCGGGCGAAGAAGGCCGCGAGGACCGTGCCCAGGGTGAGCGCGGGAAGAATCAGGTGGTCGACCGCGTCGAAGAAATCCACCAGGTTCCCCGCGAGGAGGCTGTCGATCGTGTACATCCCCGTCACCGTGGGCGGCGGCGTGAGCCGCGGCGAGAACCGCCCGGAGACGGGGAACCAGCCCAGATTCACCGCAAAGATGAGCTTCAGGATCAGGCCGAGCCAGAAGATCGGGATGTTGTACGCCAGGGCCGCGAAGAACCGGACGCCGAAGTCCGCGGGCCGGTCGCGGCGGGTCCCCGCGAGGACGCCGAGCCCGATCCCCATGAGGCTCGCGACGATCATGGAGGAGAACGTGAGCTCCAGGGTGGCCGGCATCCGGTCGGAGACCTCCTGGAACACGGGCTTCGATGTAAGGATCGACGTGCCCATGTTCCCCGTGAAGACGTCCCGGAGGTACGTGAAGTACTGGACCAGGATCGGATCGTTGAGGCCGAGCTCGTTCCGTATCCGGTTGACCACGGTGGGGTCCGCGTGCTCCCCCATAATCGTGCTCACGGGGTCCCCGGGCGCCACCCGGAGGATGATGAACGTGAACGTGAGGAGGATCACCAGCATCGGGATCATCAGGAGAATCCTCGTGATCACGTAGGCACGAAGGGATGCGGTGGAGCCTGCCAAGTCAGCGACGCCTCCTCACTCGGGGGGAAAGGAGAACAGGAAAGAAAAAGGGGAAGGTTCCGGCACTCCATTTCAACTGACGGAGATGATGAAGAGCCGGAAGAACTGGATCGGGTCCAGGACGATACCGGACACGTTCGGCTTGTAGACCACGGTCTGGGGCGCCTGGAACAGAGGCAGGTACGGAACGTCCGCCGCCAGGCCGTCCTGAATGTCGCCGAAGAGCGTGTTCCGCTGGGCCAAGTCCGCCGTGGCCGCCTCGGCCTCGATCGTGCTGTCCATGGTCGCGTTGTGGTACCAGTTCCCGAAGGACGCGCTCCCGCCGGACGCCCAGTGGAGGAAGGGGAACGTGTAGTCATCCGGATCCAGGTAGTCCGGGAACCAGCCAAGCAGGAACACGTCGAAGCTCCCCGCGCGCCACGAGGCCTTGTACGACGCCCAATCCTGCTGGTTGATCGTGACGGACACCATGCCCGTCGCCTCCCACGCGCGCTTGAGGGCCTGGGCCACGAAGATCTCCGGGTCGCCGTAGTGGCTCGGGGTGTACCAGAGCGTGAAGGTCAGCTTGTTCGAGGTGCTGTAGCCCGCCTGGGTGAGCAGGGACTTCGCCGCGTCCAGGTTTGGCGAGGAGCCGTACACCTGCGAGAAGACGTCCTTGTGCCCGAACATCCCGATCGGGATCAGGCTGTACAGGGGCGTAACCGTGTTGTTGTACGCGCTCGTGGCGATGTCGGCCCGGTCCGTCGCGTAGGCGAGCGCCTTCCGGGCGAGGGCCCCGTTCGCGTCGGAGAAGGGCGTGACCCTCGGGCACTCACCGGCCGTGCGGTCCGCGGAGCTGCACATGTTGAAGACCACATAGCGGATGAACGGGCTGGAGCCCTGCAACGTTTTCAGGTTCGGGTTCGCCTTCAGCGTCTGGAAGTCCTGAGGCAGGAGGCTCCGGTACGCCACGTCAATCGCGCCGGTCTGGATTGCGAGCTTCAGGTCGACCGCGGTCGTGTATCGAACCACGGTCACGTGGGATGTCTTGGGCGGCGTGCCGTAGTAGTTCGGGTTGGCCTCGAAGTCGTACCTCTGGTGCGGGATGTAGCCGCTAAGCCGGTAGGGCCCGCTCGCGACGACCACGTTCGGGTAGAACTTGTCATCCGTGAAGGACTTCGGACTCACGGGGGTCGTGATCGTGTATGCCAAGAGGGAGTTGAACGGAGACCACTTCGCCCGCAGGTGGACCGTCACCGTAGTCGCGTCCACGACCTGGACGCCTGCGTTCTGGTATGCGGTCCAGTTCGCGTCTTCGTTTGCCTTCCCCATGGCATTCCAGTACTCCTGCGTCCCGACAATGTAGCCCAGAAGGAACGCAGGCTCCCCGTTCAGCTTCACGACCCGGTCCAAGGAGTACTTGAGGACCGAGGCATTGATCGGCGTCCCATCTTCGAACTTCAGGTTCGGCCGGAGGCGGAGCGTGTACGTGAGCCCGTCCGCGCTAATGCCTCCGTTGGCCAGGCTAGGTATCTCCGACAAGAGGTCCGGAGTTAGGTTCGCTGTCCCCGGGACGTACGTGAGCAGCATCCCCATGGTATTCTGGATGACGTTGCTCGAGAAGTAGTCGTACGCGTCCGCCGGGTCGAAGGTGATTTCGTCGTCGGTTGTCCCCACCACGAGGACCTTCTCCGCGGGTGCCGGGGCCGTGAGCAGCACGTACGCCGACACGGAACCGATCACGATCACCGCGACAATCACTGCCACCAGAGCGTAGAGCATTTTCTTTTGCACGGTCTCCCTCCCCCAGCGCCCGTCGCGGATCCCTCGATGGCTGGGTTTCGGGGGGAAAATGAGAGGTGGACACTTAATAGCATCGCAAGTACGCTAAGCGCCCGGGCCGCCGAAATCCTCGAGGCGGTGGGACATCCCTCGAACCGCGCGCAGCCGGTCCAGCACCCCCTGGACCCTCGGGACGCCGAACCCGCGCTCGTCGCAGAGGAAACGGAGGACGGCCTCGGCTCTCACGGGCCTCCGCGCCAGTTCAGGGAACTCGGCCACGGGCGGCTCCAAGAAGAACCCGCGGATCTCGGCGAGGTTGGGCGGGAGCCGGTCTCGGACCTCCGCGGGCGCGCGGTCGAGCGACCCCCACTCGCGAATCCGCTTGACGGCCGTCTTGGGCCCGATGCCCGGGACCCCCTCGAAGAAGTCGGTGCCCACGAGGAGGCCCACATCGATGAGCTGCTCCCGCGTGAGTCCCAAGGTGCGGAGGGTCTCCTCGAGGTCGATGACCTCCGGAGGGACCGCGCGAGACCGTCCCCGGCTCGGGAGGAACTCGGACGACGCCACGGCCAGGAAGCGCACCAGACGGGGCGCGCCAAAGAGGAGTGAGTCGTAGTCCTTCGAGGAGGCGGCCCACACGTCGCCGCGGCGCGCGAGGAACGCCGCCTGCGCCTCGCCCTCGCTCGGGGCCTGGATCCACGGGATGCCCAGGTAGCCCAGGAGGGTCTTCGCCTCCTCGACCATGGCGCGGGTGACGCGCGTCGAGGTCACCGCCTTGGACCACGCGGTCCCGAGGTCGCCCGCCGCCAACGCGGCCTCGTAGTCTCGCTGGGCCTTCTCCCGCACCTCCCGGCGCTTCGCGATTTCCGCGCGCTTCAGCTCCGGCGGTGGGCCGTCGAAGACGAACACGGGCCGGATGTCGAAGTCCGTGATGAGCCGGGCGGTCCGGAACATGAGCCCGTTGAGATGGGACGTGACGCGGCCCTGGGAATCCATCAGGGGGCGGCCGTCCCGCATCCGCATAACCGAGAGGAACTGGTACAGCTCCAGGTTCCCGTCCACCGCGAAGGAACGGCCGGCGAGGGACGCGAGACTCGTGGCATGCCGGACGACGATCGGCGTGAGGTTGACGCCCATGGCCGCGGCCGCATCGTCTCATCCCGTTAACTTTTTCTCGTTGGGACGGCTCGCGTCCACGAGGCATCCATGGAGAATCGCGCGGCCCTCGTGACGGGCGCATCCCGCGGCATCGGCGCGGCGACCGCCCTCAGGCTCGCGCAGGACGGCTTCGACGTCGCGGTGAACTATGCCTCCCGTAAGGAGGGCGCCCTAGCCACGGTGAACGCGATTGAGAAGCGCGGGCGCAAGGCCATCGCGGTCCAGGCCGACGTCTCCAACGTCCACGACGTGCGGCGCATGGTGGCCGAGACCGTCGCGGGGCTGGGTCGCCTCGACGTGCTTGTGAACAACGCGGGCGTGTACGAACGCGCCCTCTTCGACGACACGTCACCGGAGGACTGGGACCGACGCCTCGCGACGAACCTATCCTCGTGCTTCTACGCGGCGAAGGCCGCGGTCCCCGAGATGCGCAGGGTCGGCGGCGGCCGCATCATCAGCATCACGAGCCAGCTCGCGTACCGCGGCACGACCCACGGGGCGGACTACGTCGCCGCGAAGGCGGGCATCGTCGGCCTCACGAAGGCCCTGGCCCTGGAGCTCGCGAAGGACCGGATCCTCGTGAACGCAGTGGCCCCGGGGAGCATCGAGACGGACATCTTGGCGAGCGACAGCGCGGAGGACCGCGCGCGCCGCGTGCGGACGATTCCGCTCGGCCGCGTCGGCCGTCCCGAAGAGGTCGCCGCAGCGGTGGCCTTCCTCGCCTCTCCCGATGCGGCCTACATCACGGGCCAAGTGATCCACGTCAACGGGGGGTCCCTGCTCTACTGAGGACCTCGAAGGACCAGCCGGCTTTGTCGGCGCGGATCGCCTCGAGGTCCAAGACCGCCTCCTCCCGCGGCAGGCTCAGGAAGACCTTCGCGACGTGCTTGCAGAACTCGCCCCGGGGCCCGACCGTGGCCCAGTCGTCGCAGTCGTGGGAGAGGCGGTGCGCACCCCGGTCGAGTTCGATGCGGTAGTCCTTGACCCGAGCCAGGACCGTCGTCCCGTCCCGGGTGATTTCCACGTCCCCCGCGCCGATCGCCTTCGCGCGCTCCAGGCGGTTCCGATCGAGGAACGACGCGAGGAGCTCCTGGAAGTGCGCCTCCGCGTGGGGATCCGCTCCGAAGTCCTCCAGGGTGGTCGTCCGCACCTTGACCACCTCGGCCGCGGTCCGCTTCCGGAAGTTCTCGATCCGGCCCAGGGCGCGCGCCTTCGCCTCGTCTTCCACGCCGAGCATCCGGAGGATCTGGAGGCTGTTCTCCGGCGCGTACCCGTGGTAGTGGTTGTTGAAGAACCCGAAGACGGTCTCCGCCTGGGAGGCCACCTGCTGGATCCGGGGCACCCACTCCTCGAGCTGGGCCTCCGGGTAGCGGTAGTTGTACCAGGGCTCCTGGCCGTGCCCGTGCCAGCGGACGTAGGCCACGGAGGACGTCACGTGGAGGTCCGGCGGTAGCAGGGGCTCGTCCACGATCGTGTACGCCACCCCGGTGTCCCGCAGGAGGTCGAACGCCTCCAGGGTCATCCAGCTCCGGTTCCGCGGTTCCAGCGCGAACGTGAAGTCCCGCGGCAAGGTGTCCAGGAAGCGGCGGATCGGCGCCCCCTCGAACCGCATTCGCGGTGGCAATTGGAGCAGGAGGGGGCCGAGCTTCCCCTGGTCCAGCAGGGGCCGCATGAGCTCGCAGTACGCCTTCAGGTCCGTGTCCGCGCCGCGCGCGACGTCGAGCAGGCGATCGTGGGTCACAGTCTGCGGGACCTTCGCCGCGAAGACGAACTCGTCGGGCGTATACTTGCCCCACCCGATGACCATGCCGGGGGACGGCGCCCGATAGAACGTGGAGTTGATCTCCGCGGTGTCGAACACCCGCGCGTAGGCCGCAAGCTTGGACTCGCTCGCGTTGCGGTAGAAGGGACCGATCCATTCCTGGTAGTCCC
>CAZJIP010000141.1:0-5715 GCA_964546105.1 uncultured Methanomassiliicoccales archaeon | reverse complement strand
GTCCCAACGTCGGCGAGTGCTGGGGCGGCGGCACCGCGACGATCATGCTCCTGGGCGACGTCTGCACCCGGGGCTGCCGCTTCTGCGCGGTCCAATCCGGAAACCCCCGCGGCCTCGTGGACGAGGAGGAGCCGCAGAAGGTCGCGGAGGCGGTTGCGGAGCTCGGCCTCACCTACGTGGTCTTGACGTCCGTGGACCGCGACGACCTTCCGGACGGCGGCGCGTCCCATTTCGCGGCGACCATTCGCGAGATCAAGGCCCGCGACCCCAGCATCCTCGTGGAGGCGCTCATCCCCGACTTCCAGGGAGATCTCGAGGCCGTGCGCACTGTGGTGGACGCAGGGCCCGAAGTCCTCGACCACAACGTGGAGACAGTGCGCCGCCTGCAGGGAGTTGCCCGCGACCGCCGCGCGAACTACGAGCAGAGCCTTGCGGTCCTTCGCGCCGCGAAGACGATTCGTGACGGACTGCTCACCAAATCCTCCCTTATGCTCGGCCTGGGCGAGACCCGGGAGGAAATCCTCGAGTCCATGCGGGACCTGCGTGCGAACGGCGTGGACCTGCTGACCCTGGGCCAGTACCTCCGTCCGAGCGAGTGGCACCTGCCCGTTCAGGAGTACGTATCCCCCGGGACGTTCGACGAGCTGCGCGTCGCGGGGGAGGATCTCGGGTTCGTCTACGTCGCGGCGGGGCCGCTCGTGCGCTCGTCCTACCGCGCGGGAGAGTTCTACCTCGAGAAGGTGGTCCGGAGCCGGCGCGCGTTGCCGGAGGTGTGAGGAGGCCATGGCCAAGGAGGAGCTGCTGCGGATCATCGACCTGGACGGGACATACAACTCCAAGTTGGAGCCCGAACTGCCCGCGGAGACGCTGCTCCGCGGCTACCGCAACCTCGTCCTCGTGCGCCTGCTCGACGCGCGCATGCTCTCCCTGCAGCGTCAAGGGAGGATCGGCTTCTACGTCCCGAGAACGGGCGAGGAGGCCTGCCAGGTCGGCAGCGCCCTCGCACTGAACCCGGAGGACTGGGCCTTCCCCGCGTACCGCGAGCCGGGATGCGCCCTGACCCGCGGCCTCGATCTCAAGCTCATGATCGCCCAGGAGTACGGGAACAGCCTGGACGTGAACAAGGGCCGCCAGATGCCCAACCACTTCGGGTGGCGGTCCATCAACTACGTCTCCGCCTCGAGCCCCGTGGGGACCCAGATCCCCCACGCCGTCGGGACCGCCTGGGCCGCCAAGGTTCGGGGCGACAAGCTGGCCACCCTGGTCTACTTCGGCGATGGCGCAACGAGCGGGAGCGACTTCCACGTCGGCATGAACTTCGCGGGCGTGTTCAAGACGCCGACGGTCTTCTTCTGCAAGAACAACCAGTACGCGATCTCCTTGCCGCTGTCCCAGCAGACCGCGTCGAAGACCCTGGCGCAGAAGGCGCTCGCCTACGGGTTCGAGGGCGTCCGCGTGGACGGCAACGACCTCCTCGCGGTGTACGCCGCAACGAAGGCCGCGGTGGACAGGGCCCGCGCAGGACGTGGGCCGACCCTGATCGAGGCGGTCACGTACCGCCTGGGACCCCACTCCTCGAGCGACGACCCGACCCGGTACCGTCCCAAGGAGGAGGTCGCGGAGTGGCAGCGCCAGGACCCCGTCGAACGCATGCGGAAGTACCTCGAGCTCAAGGGCTTCTGGTCCGGGGAGCAGGAGGAGGCCCTGCGGAAGGAGCTCGACGACGCGATCACCGCGACGATCCGCGAGGTGGAGCGCGCGCCGCCCCCGCCCCTGGAGAGCCTCTTCACGGACGTGTTCGAGGACCTGACGCCCGTGCTCAAGGAGGAGATGGAGGAGTACCTGAAGAGCGGGGAGCGCCGGCGCCCCGAGATCCTGGATAAGTTCCCCCTGTGAGGCCGGCATGGCCGACCCCCTGCGCCGGGAGGACGTTCGGTTGCGGGACGGGCGTCACGTAACGGTCCGCCCCGGGACCGTCGGCGATGCGGAGGCCATCCTGGACAACATCAACCTCGTGTGCCAGGAGCGGGTCTACCTCCTGATGGACGAGGTCCCGCGGGATCTGCGGCGGGAAGAGGAATGGCTATCGAACTTCGACGGCGAGCGGAACGTCCTCTTCGTCGCCCTCGACGGCAAGACCATCGTGGGCCAAGCAGACTGCCATGGTGGGACGCACTCGAAGGACCGGCACACGGGCCTCCTCGGGATTGTAGTCCGGGACGGGTGGCGCGAGGCGGGTTTGGGGACGGCGCTCATGACGCGGGTCCTCGAGTGGATGCGGGCGCGCGGGTTCCGCAAGGCGGTCCTCAGCGTCTTCTCCACGAACGTCCGGGCGCGGCGCCTCTACGATTCCCTGGGCTTCCGGGTCGAGGGCGTTCGGAGCCGCATGTACGTGATCGGCGGAGAGTACGTCGACGACGTGGTCATGGGGCTCTGGCTCGGAGACTGACGGCGCACCCACTCTCGATATTGATTTTCCTAGGGGAAGGGTTATGGCAGGGAATCCGCCGTCTCCGGGGAGATGGCCGCGGACGTGTGCCCCTCGTGCGGAAGGCCCATGATGAAGGGCTTCCTGGTGGCGGAGGCGTTCGTCGACGGCGCCAAGTGGATGACGGAGAAGAGCCGGCTCGCCCGCGGCGGCGAAATCCTCATCAAGCCGGACGGATGGGGCAACGTGTACATGGACGCCTACCGGTGCACCGGGTGTCGGCGGGTCATCGTGCAATACTAGGTCTCGAACCTACACGTCCTTCTTCGCGAGCCGTGCCGTCGCGGCCGCAATCGCGGACCCCGTCTCGCTGCACTTTGCCGAGCCACCAAGATCGTACGTGAGCGTGGTCCCTTCGCTCAGGAC
Organism: uncultured Methanomassiliicoccales archaeon; assembly: GCA_964546105.1. Lineage (GTDB taxonomy): Archaea > Thermoplasmatota > Thermoplasmata > RBG-16-68-12 > RBG-16-68-12 > RBG-16-68-12. The sequence goes on along the minus strand of CAZJIP010000141.1, from coordinate 2,861 downwards.
CGCCTCGACCGCCTTCTCGACGACGACCGCAGACTCTTGGAGGGCTTTGTCCCCCTTCCGCCGTCCGAGCCACTCGAGCATCATCTGGGTCGCGAGGACCATGGCCGTCGGGTTGACCACGTCCTTCCCCGCGTGCTTCGGTGCGCTCCCGTGGATCGGCTCGAACATGCCGTGCTCGTCGCCCACGTTGCCGCCCGCGGCCATGCCCATACCGCCCTGGAGCACCGCGGCGAGGTCCGTCGCGATGTCCCCGAACATGTTGGACGTCACCGCGACGTCGTAGCTCTCCGGAGAGCGGACGAGCCACTGGAGGAAGGCGTCGATGTAGGCGTAGTCCTTCTCGATCGCCGGATAGCCGGCGGCGACCTCGTCGTACACGGAGCGGAAGAGCTTGCAACCCGCGGTGACGTTGGATTTGTCCACGCACGTCACGCGGTGCTTCCCGTCGGCGGGCGCACCCCCGCGGGTCTTCGCGAGTTCGAACGCGAAGCGGATTACGCGCTCCGCACCCTTGCGGGTAATCACGCGGCTGTCGATCGCGAGCTCCTTCGTGCCCCCGCGGTCCAGGTAGCCGCGGGTCGGCGTGTACAGGCCCTCCGTGTTCTCGCGGACGATGACGAAGTCCACCCTCCCGGGCTCCCAGACCTGCTTGAATCCGTCGTGCACCTTGTGCCGCACGTTGGGGTAGAGTTTCGTCGGCCGCACATTGGCGTAGAGGTCGAGCCCGAACCGGAGGCCGAAGAGGACGTTAATGCCCGCGAGGTCGCCGTTGGGCAGGTTCGCGTTCGGGAGACCGATGGCGCCGAGGAGAATTGCGTCCGCAGCCCTGCAGGACTCGAACGCGCCATCGGGCCACTCTTCGCCTGTGTCCAGGTAGTGCTGGCCCCCCGCGGGGAAGGGGACCAGATCAAACTTCAGGCCGAAGGAGTCTTCGACCGCCTTGAGGACCTTCACGGACTCTCGCATGACCTCCGGTCCCGTGCCGTCTCCGGCTAGGAGGACGAGCTTGTACGCCATCGGCGCGCGGAAGCGTAGACGCCAGATAAGGATTCGCGCAGGGGCCGTCTCATACGGAGGGGCCGCCGCGGAAAGCAACCTTGTTTAAGGTTAACTCGACGCGCCTCGCCCTCGGAATCCGGATGGTGTCCGCGTTCCCATCAAGCGGGCTTCGCGCCCAGTTCGGCGCGGAGTTTGGGCACGAGGCCCCCTGCGTTCAGGATCTCCAGGATGTTCGGCGGCAACGGATGGAAGGGGACGGTTTCCCCGGAAGGCAGGACCACATGACCCGCGGCGAGATCCACGGTAACCGTGTCCCCCTCCTTCACCCTCTCGTGGAGACCGGGGCACTCGACGACGGGGAAGCCGATGTTGATCGAGTTGCGGAAGAAGATCCGTGCGAACGTGTTCGCGACGACGCAGGTGATACCCGCGGCCTTGAGCGCGATGGGCGCCTGCTCGCGGCTCGACCCGCACCCGAAGTTGGTCGCTGCGACGATGATATCCCCGGGCTTCACCTTCTTCGCGAACTGGGGATCCACGTTCTCCATGGCGTGCTCCCCGAGGACCTTGGGATCCGTCGACGTGAGGTAACGCCCCGCGATGATGTGGTCCGTGGACACATCGTCCCCGAACTTCCATACACGGCCCGACAGCTGAGTCTGCATCGAACACCCCAAGGAGCGCGAGGTCATAACGGTTGGCCGCCCAGCGGGTAACCTACTTGTAGGCCGTGACCCCTTGAGCTGCGGACATGTTTCGAAGGGGCATGGGCATCGTCCGAGCGAAGATGACCGTGGTGTCCGCTGACCTGCAGCGGGAGGAGATCCTCGAAGTGCTCGTGGACATCGGCTCCACGCTCACTTGGATCCCGGAAGAACTGGCCGTTCGGCTCTCCATCGAGCCGACGGGCCGTGCGCTGTTCGAGACCGCGGACGGTCGAACCCTCGAACGCCCCATCGGCGATGCGCTCGTTGAATGCACGAATTCCCGCGGCTTCGTCGGGATCGTGTTTGCCCGACCGGGGGACACGCCCGTCCTCGGGGTCACCGCCCTGGAGCGTCTCGGGCTCGAGGTGGATCCCGTCCGACGCGTGCTGCGAAAGGCGGACCGATATCTCGCACTGAGGTCGGCGCGTCACACCTCGCGAGGATCCGTAATCTGCCCGTAGAGGGCGGAGGCCGCCACCGTGTACGGCGAGCCGAGGTACACTTGGGCCTCGGGGCTGCCCATGCGGCCCGGGTAGTTGCGGTTCGTCGACGAGATGCAGACCTCCTTGGGCGCCAAGACGCCCATGTGGCCTCCGAAGCAGGGGCCGCACGTGGACGAGGTGAACGTGGCGCCCGCCTCGAGGAAAACCTCCGCGAGACCCTCGCGGAGCGCCTGGCGGTAAATGGCCTGGGACGCCGGCGTCACGATCATCCGCACGTGGGCTGCGACCTTCTCGCCCTTCAGAATCTCCGCCGCGGCACGGAGGTCCTCAATCCGCGCGTTCGTGCACGACCCCAGGAAGGCCATGTCGATCTTCGCGCCGGCGACCTCGCCGACGGGCTTCACGTTCGCGGGATTGTTGGGGCACGCGACCTGGGGTCCCATGCCGTCCACGTCCAGGTCGTAGGCCTTCAGGTAGGCCGCGTCGGGGTCCGCATCGAGGGCTTGATACGCAGCCTTCGCACCGACCGCTTCCAGATAGCGGTGGGTCGTCGCGTCCGAGGGAATCATGCCGGCCTTCGCCCCCATCTCGGTGGTCATGTTGGAGAGGGTGAAACGTTCGTTCATGGGGAATGCCTGGATCGTCTCGCCGTGGAACTCCACGGCCTTGTACGCCGCGCCGTCGTCCCCCGTGGTCTGGATCACCTTGAGGA
>CAZJIP010000140.1:0-5781 GCA_964546105.1 uncultured Methanomassiliicoccales archaeon | reverse complement strand
TTGGAATCTTCGAATCGCTCAAGCAACAAGCCCTGATCCACCAGTCCGGCGGAGGCACGGGGTTCTCGTTCTCCCGCCTGCGGCCCAAAGGCGACTTCGTCAAGTCGACCATGGGCGTGGCCTCGGGCCCCGTGTCCTTCATGAAGATCTTCGACGAGGCAACCCAGCAGGTGAAACAAGGGGGCAAGCGGCGTGGTGCGAACATGGGCATCCTCCGCGTGGACCACCCCGACATCCTGGAGTTCATCGCCTGCAAGGACAAGACGTCGGAGATCACGAACTTCAACATCTCCGTGGCCGTGACGGACAAGTTCATGGAGGCCGTGAAGGCCGGGACCCCGTACGATTTGGTGAATCCGAGGAACAAGCAGGTCGTGAAGCAGCTGGACGCCCGCGAGGTGTTCGACAAGATCGCCTACCAGGCCTGGAAGAACGGCGAGCCGGGACTGTTCCTCATCGACGAGACGAACCGCCGCCAGCCCACGCCCCACGTCGGGCTCATGGAGGCCACAAACCCGTGCGTGACGGGGGACACGCTGGTGTCGACGACCCAGGGGCTCGTGCCCATTGCGGAGTTGGCAGAGCGAGGCTCCGCTGATGTCATCGTCGACCGGAGGTCCGCGGGTTCCGGCAATGGGCTCCTCCGGCTCGGTACGATGCGCGCCAAGGCCACCCGTGTCTGGAGGACGGGCAAGCGTCCGGTGTACCGCCTCGTGACCCACTCGGGCTACGCCGTGAAGGCCACTGCGGACCACCGGTTCCTGACACCGTCAGGTTGGCGGCGCCTCGAGGATCTCAGCGTGGGCGACCGGGTGCTCCTGCAATCGGGTCCCGGCACGTTCCCCGAGGAGGACCGCCTCCCCGTAACCCTGCCCGACAGCATCCGGGGGGCGAACGGCCGAACGTACCGTTTCCACTTCCCGCGGCGATGGTCGGCGGACCTGGGGTTCGTCCTTGGGTGGCTTGTCGGAGATGGCTGGCTGCGCGCGGGGGACCGCGATTGCCGCGTCGGTTTCACCTTCGCCGAGGCGGACCGCGACGCCATGGGGTGCGTCGAATCGTACATGGCAGGAATCTTGGGTAAGCGCCTAAGGCCTGTGCGCCGCGAGAACGGGGTCTACCATCTGTCGTTCCACTCCAAGTACGTCGTCCGGTTCTTCGAGGGACTCGGGGTCGAGTCCCGAGACGGGCATGAGAAGCGGGTGCCCTCGTCCATCTTCCGTGCCCCCCAAGACGCAGTCGTCGGATTCCTCCGTGGGCTCTTCGGCGCGGACGGTACTGCGAACTTCCTGAAAGGATCGAATGCCTATGTCCGGCTGACCTCGACCTCACGCGACTTGGTCGATGACGTGCAGCGCATCCTGCTGCACCTCGGAGTTCGCGCCACGGTCTACCTCAGGACCAAGAGGACTCCGCGGGTGTTCGAATACACGGCCGTTCTCGGAGAGCACCGCGAGTATGCCTCGAGCCGCGAGCTCTACGAGCTGAGCGTGTCGAAGGATAACGTGCTTCGCCTGCTCGACTTGCTCGGAGACTCAGTGGCCGGGGAGAAGGCCTCCAGTCTTCGCGCGAAGCGGTACTACTCCGAAGACTTCGAGGACCGCGTGGCTGCGATCGAGCAGGCGGGACACGAGGACGTGTTCGACCTCGAGGAGCCCGTGACGCACTCCTTCGTGGGGAACGGCTTTGTGCTTCACAATTGTGGCGAACAACCGCTTTTGCCTTACGAGTCCTGCAACCTTGGATCGATCAATTTGGAGAAGCACATGGTCCGCGGGAAGTCCGGCCGCTGGGAGGTCGACTGGAAGAAGCTCGAGGCCACGATCCGCTCGACCGTCCGCATGTTGGACAACGTCATCGACATGAACGTGTACCCGGTCAAGGAGATCGAGGAGATGACCAAGGCCACGCGGAAGATCGGCCTCGGCGTCATGGGCTTCGCCCGCATGCTGTTCATGCTCGAGGTCCCGTACGACAGCCCCGAGGGCGTCGCGTGGGGCGGCAAGGTCATGAAGTTCATCCAGGAGACCGGATACGATGAGAGCCAGAAGCTCGCTGCGGAGCGCGGCGTGTACCCGGCGTGGGAGGGCAGCCGCCACTGGGAGAAGGGCCTTAAGATGCGCAACTCCTACGTGACCACGGTCGCGCCGACGGGCACGCTCTCCATGATCGCGGACACCTCGGGCGGCTGCGAGCCCGAGTTCAGCCTGGTCTGGTATAAGCGGGTCATGGAAGGCGAGGAGCTCCCCTACTTCCTCGCGTACTTCGAAGAAGTCGCGCGCCGCGAGGGATTCTGGCGGGAGGACCTGGTTCAGAGGATCCTGGAGAACCACGGCTCCGCGCGCGGCCTCACGGAGGTCCCGGAGAAGTGGCAGCGCGTCTTCGCGGTCGCCCACGACGTCGCGCCCGAGTGGCACGTGCGGATGCAGGCGGCCTTCCAGGACCACTGCGACGCCGCGGTCTCCAAGACGATCAACCTGCCCCGGGAGGCCACCGTGGACGACGTCAAGCAGGCGTATCTCCTGGCCTACGATCTCCACTGCAAGGGCATCACCGTGTACCGCGACGGGTCGCGCGAGGATCAGGTTATGAACGTCGGCGTGGCCGAGGCGGAGAAGCCCAAGGAGCTCCGCGTCGCCGTGCCCGCGGAGGTCCCCGCGGCCGTTCGGCCCCGCGCCCGCCCCGACGTGATCACGGGCAGGACGCAGAAGATCCTCACGGGCTATGGCGCCCTGTACGTGACGGTTAACGAAGACGACAAGGGGCTCTTCGAGGTCTTCGCTCAGATCGGCCGCGGCGGGGGCTACACGGCCTCCTTCACGGAAGGCCTCGCGCGCCTCGTCTCCCTGTGCCTGCGGTCCGGCGTCCCCGTGGACGAGATCGTCGACCAGCTCGAGGGCATCCGGAGCCCACGGATTGCCGTGGACCACGGCGAGCGGATCTACTCGATCCCCGACGCGATTGCGAAGGCGATGAAGCGCCACATCGGGATGCAGAAAACCGGCGTGGTGCCGCCCGTGGAGACGTTCGACGAACTGGGCGGGGCCGTGGAGACGGACGTGGAGCTGGAGAAGGAGTCCCGCGACGTCGAGGAGATGCTCAAGAAGGGTCTGAACCCGGAGTGCCCGGAGTGCGGCAAGCAGCTCGTCTACGAGGAAGGCTGCGTGAAGTGCCATTCCTGCGGGTACTCGGAGTGCTGACGCCGTCGGCGTGACGTCGAAAGGGACAAGTGCCCGCGCGGCTACCGGGGGCCGATGGCCCGCGTGCTGTTCGCCTGCCCCATGGACGCCGAGCGTCGCGCCGTGCTCGCGGAGAAGAACCAAGGCGCCTTCGAGGCCGTGATCCTCGCGGACCTGCCCGAGTCCGAGGGCGCCGCGGCTTGGTCCACCGCGGATGTCGTCGTGACGCTGGGCTTCGGCCGGGAGCTCCCGCAAGATCTCGCGACGCGAGCTCCGCGCCTCCGGATGCTGCAGACCCTGGTGGCTGGGGTGGACCACCTGCCCTACCGCACGTTCCCGAAGTCCCTCCTCGTCTGCGGGAACGCGGGCGCCTACAACGTCTCCGTGGGCGAACACGCCATGGCCCTACTCCTGGCGGCGGCCAAGGACATACCGCAACGGACTCGCGAGATTGTCCAGGGTACGTTCGACCAGAATGCCGAGAGCAAGGCGCTGGCCGGGGCCACGGTCCTCATCCTAGGCATGGGTGGCATCGGCACGTACGTCGCGAGCGCATGCAAGGCGTTCCACATGCATGTCGTCGGCGCGAGCCGCTCTGGCGCCGTGATTCCGCCCGCGGACGAGGGCGCGCGGCTCGACGATCTGCCGCGGCTCCTTCCCCGCGCGGACTACGTCGTCATCGCCCTGCCGCTGACCTCGCGAACGAAGAACCTCGTGGACCGCGCGTTCCTCACGGCGATGAAGGACGACGCGGTCCTCGTGAACATCGCCCGCGGCAAGATTGTCGTCGAGGACGACCTGTACGAGCACCTCCGAACGCATCCGGCCTTCCGCGCGGCCCTCGACGTATGGTGGGTGTACCCGGACGGGACGAGAGGCCGGCCCTTCCACCGCCCGTTCCACGAGCTCTCGAACGTGGTCATGACTCCGCACAACGCGAACGCGATCCCGGGCCAGCGGCGGTGGGCCATGGATGCGGCCGTGGACAACGTGCTTCGCTTCCTCCGCGGGGAGACACCGCTCCACGTGGTCGGTGTGGCCGAGTACGATGGCGTGGCCGAGCCCCGGTGACCGTGTGACAATCCTGCGAGACGCTCGCTAACGAGGCGCTCCGTGTCAGGAGTGGCTCCAATCCACGTTCGTGCAGGCTGCTTGCGGGCTCCTCCTCGGGAGGCGGCTCGCCGGAGTGCCGGGAAACGGGGCACGTTCCGTGCCAAGGAGAGGCGTGCCTTCCCACATCATGCGCAGTACGTATCTGACAATAGCAATGACGCAAAACATTAAAAGGGGACACCCCTAACCGCGCTCACTCCCGATGTCGAAGTCCTTCGATATCTGGAGGTGTGTCCTATGCCGAAACCGAAGGAATCTCTGAACCCCTTCGAGGTGGCCCAGGAGCAGATTGACCGGGCCGGAAAGAAGCTGAACTTGGATCCCGGGCTCCTCAGCCTGCTCAAGCACCCGAAGCGCGAACTCACGGTGAACTTCCCCGTGAGGATGGACGACGGATCGATCAAAGTGTTCACCGGGTATCGCGTCCAATACAACGACGCCCGCGGGCCGTTCAAGGGCGGCATCCGCTACCACTGGAACGTCTCCATCGACGAGGTCCGCGCGCTGGCCTGCTGGATGACGTGGAAGTGCGCCGTCATGGACATCCCGTACGGCGGCGCGAAGGGCGGCATCATCTGCAACCCCAAGGAGATGTCCAAGGCGGAGAACGAGCGGATGACCCGGCGGTACGCGTCCGAGATCTCCATCATCATCGGGCCCGAGAAGGACATCCCCGCCCCGGACGTCTACACGGACGGCCAGACCATGTCGTGGATCATGGACACGATCTCCATGAACAAGGGCTACTCCATCCCCGGCGTCGTCACGGGCAAGCCGATTCCCATCGGCGGCTCCCTCGGCCGGGACGAGGCCACGGCCCGCGGCGCCGTGTACGCGACGCGCGAGGCCGCAAAGAAGATCAAGATGAACATCAAGGGCGCCACGGTCGCGGTCCAGGGATTCGGGAACGCGGGATACCACTACGCCCGCCTGATGCAAGACGAGTACGGCGCGAAGATCGTCGCGGTCTCGGACAGCAAGGGCGGCATCTACAGCGAGAAGGGCTTCGACCCCAAGGAGGTCCTCGCGTACAAGGAGAAGACCGGCTCCGTCATCGGCTATCCGGGGACGAAGAAGATCACGAACGCGGAGCTCCTCGAGCTCAAGGTGGACATCCTGTCCCCCGCGGCCCTGGAGAACCAGATCACCTCGGAGAACGCGCCCCGCATCAAGGCCAAGATCAGCGCGGAGTGCGCCAACGGCCCGACGACCCCCGAGGCGGACGACATCCTCTACAAGAAGGGCATCCTCGTGATCCCGGACATCCTCGCGAACGGCGGCGGGGTGACTGTCTCCTACTTCGAGTGGGTCCAGGACCTGGCGAACTTCTTCTGGACGAAGCCCGAGGTCGACGCGAAGCTCGAGGGCGTCATGGTCCGGGCCTTCGACGCGGTCTGGAAGATGCACGATGAGAAGAAGTGCGACATGCGCCAAGCGGCCTACATGGTCGCGATCAACCGCGTCGCCGAAGCGTACAAGTGGCGCGGCA
>CAZJIP010000139.1:0-5842 GCA_964546105.1 uncultured Methanomassiliicoccales archaeon | reverse complement strand
CCCTGGAATTGAGCCGGAAGACGCTCCGCAAGATCAAGCAGAACCTCTTCTGGGCTTTCATCTACAACGCGGCGGGCGTCCCTCTGGCGGCCGGAATCCTGTACCCACTCGTCCCGGTCCTCGTGAGTCCCGAGCTCGCAGCGCTCTTCATGGCGACGAGCTCCGTGTCCGTGACCCTGAACACCTTGCTGCTGAAGCGGTTCCGACCGAGCCTGCTGAAAGGCCGGAAGGGCCAGCCGCTTCCGGGAGTCCCGCAACCCGCTCCGACCCCGCTCGCCCAAGCCGACGGGAGCCCATCTTCGGGGGGTGGGAGCCAATGAGCGAGCCGCAGGGGATGAGCCGGAGGAAAAGACGGTACCTGACCGCCGCCGCCTACCTCGTGATTTCCGGCGTCTCCAGCTCCCTCTTCGCCCTCGCGGCCAGCGGGAAGGGCTCCTCCACCACGGACATCGGTCTGGGCGTCGTCTGGGTTTTCGCGCTCAGCGCGATCGTGTCCGCCTCCCTCCTGCCGCAGCTGCTCGAGCGGAAGTTCAGGAAGGCCTCTGCGTGATGCGAAGAGGGGAAGACGCATCGGGACGATGAACCCCTCCCCATCGAGGAAGGCGCAGAGGATTCTCCGGGTAGCCGAGGCGCCGCGCCCCCGGCCCAGGTGTTCCGGATTCTCGACGACGTCCGAATCTCCAGGGCGCACGTGCAAAGCGGGGACATGGGCGTCAAGCTCCGCGTCGAGCAGCTCTCCGCGAATTCGGAGGGCGAGGGCGCCACGTATCGTTGGCACGACAAGGTGTACGGGCTCACGGTCGACTACACCGCGGTCGTAGAGAAGTGGGTCAAGGACCGCGAGAAGCTATCCCGGACCCTCGGCAGCCCACGGCTGGTCGTCATGTCCGGATCCCGGATGCACATCACCCTCGAACCGACGGACCATGAGACTCGGATCGCGATCGACTTCGAGTATGACCCACCGAAGCCCCTCCCGAGTCGGCTCCTGAGCCACGGCGTCGGAAAGCTGTGTAGAGACCGACGCCTGGACAGGATCATGGCGGATGGCTTCTGTGCGCTGAGGGCGGCGCTCCTCCCCGCGAGCCTTGCGGAAGTGGACTCATGACACCAGTCGCGAGTTAGAAAGCGCGAGTGGATAATCTAGAAGTGCGAGGTAGACGTCCGACGACGGCCGCGCCTTCTGTCTCGACAGGAATGTTGTCCCTCGGCGGAGGAAGCCGCCCTGGGATACGACGAGCGGCAGCCGACGCTGGAGCAGACCAAGGAATTCGTGGCGGAATGCGGATATCACTTCGCGGGCGAGCGTTTCCGGAGTAGGTGCGCAAGCCCGACGGTTTTCTGGGGAACGAGGTGATGCTGGACTCTACGCCCATTGTCCTCGCCTCGGGCTTGCGGGTCGTGCGGTCCGCGGTCCGCGTCAGGCGCCATTCCATCCGGCATGCCTGCAAGGGCCGCCATTTTGCATGCGCCGCTGATGATCGCATCCTTCTTTGCGTTTCGCAATGACAAGCCACAAGAAAGCGAACCGGTGTTCACCGCTCCATGCCGCGAAAACCTCCATCGCAGGAAAGGCGTCCTGTCGCGGGTTTGGACGCATGGGTGTCCACGAGCCGGCGAGCGTACCCCATGGTGCTCCGGTCCCTCCCCCGTCCCTCTGAACGCTGGCCCCGGTTCCGGCGCATGCCGCCCTCCGCGCTCGCAGACCGCGGCGACGGGCGCGAACGGGCCATGTTCCAAGGGGGACTGACGGCGACCGACCTCTGGCCGGGGATGGGGCCATGAGCTGGCCCGCGGTCATCGCGGGCGCGAGCTTCGCCGGGCTTGCGGTCGCGGCGGAGCTGGAGGAGGAGGTCGCGCTCCTCGATCGGTTCCCCGTCGGGAGCCATCAGACCTCTGCCTGTGCAACCTTCGTGTCGACCATGGAGGACTTCGGACTCCAGCGGGCGATCCTTCGGTCCTTCGATACCGTCATCCTCCATCTTCCCCGGCCCGTAGAAGTCGATTTGTTGGACCCTCTGTGCACCTTCGACTACGGTCTCCTCTGCCGGGAGCTGCTCTCCCAGGGGCGTTCGAGGTTCTTCCAAGCGGACGTCCGCGGGATGACCGACCACACGGTCCATACGAACCGGGGCGGCTTCGCGTCCGCCCTCCTGGTGGATGCGACGGGCTGGAGGGCCACCCTCGGGTGCTCCATCGACCCGAGGCTCGTCGATCGGCGACGGTTGACCTTCGGACTCGAGACGCAGGTCGACATCCACGAGAATATGATGCATTTCTTCGTAGACCCACGGCTTATCCGTTGGGGTGCGGCTTGGATCTTTCCGGTGGACCGAGGCTGTCGCGTCGGCGTCGCGAGCTACGGAGGTGCGAACGGCCTCCGAGGTGCACTCGACCTCCTCCTGCACGATGTGGCCGCGACAACGGGACCGATCCATGGCGGCGCCATCCCGTGGGGACTGCGACCCGGCACCGTGCGGGACATTTTCCTCGTCGGCGACGCTGCAGGCCTGGCACCGCCGCTCACAGCGGAGGGCATCCGATTGAGCCTACGATACGGCAGATACTGCGGTCGGCTGTTGAATCGGGTCTTGAGCGGCTCGCTTTCCTCGAAGGAGGCTCTCCAACAGTATCGCTCCGCCGTCCGCCGGTTGCGCAGGACGTACCGGCTCCTGGAATTCTTCCAGCGCGGCCTTGGTCATGGGTGGGATCCCCTGTACGGCGCCTTGATTCGCCCGAAAAAAGCCCAGAACGCATTTATGAAGCTGTACCTGGATTCGTGAGACCTCGTTTCCGCCTGCGTGGCCGTTCCCCCTCGTAGCAGCAGGGAGATCCGATCCATTTCCGCTGAGAGTCATCTGCTTGGCGATACGGCCCCTTTCCTAGGACAAAATCCAGTCAAGTCGGCTTTCACCCGCAACATCCCCGGGACCCGTGAGGCCGGAGGATAAGCACGGCTTGCGGTTCCGGTGCCAATCCCGGGTCATCGTCAAATTCCGTTGGAGCTGCGAACCGCTATTTCGACCGGACCGCTTCACGCGAATCTCGTGATTCTATAGGTGAGGAGGGCGCCCAAGACGACGCTGGCGATCACCTTCGCGTTGAATCGGCGATGCGGTTCCCCCGGCAAGTTCTCGAGGCCGATATACAGGAACGCACCCGCGACGAACGCGATCGCCAGGACCCGGGCCTCGACGGGAATGATGAATCCAAGCAGAGCTCCGACGACATACATCGATCCGGCCGGAAGGGTGGAGCCGAATGTCCCTCGCGCGCGGAATCCGCATCGCCGCAGGAGGTGAACCGAGACGATTCCTTGCGGAATCTCATGGGCAACAACGGCGAGGGTCAGGATGAGCCCGGGGGCGGGGGAGACCATGTAGCCAACCGCGATCCCCATCCCGTCGACGATGTTGTCGCTCGCCGTCCCGGAGACGGCGACGAGGCCGGGTTCGTGGACCTCGCACTCTTCCTCGCCGCAGGCGTGCAGCATCACGGCTTTCTCGATGAGGTAAAACGAGAAGAAGCCGACGCCGACGAGGACGGCATAGCTCTCCGGGTTGGCTTCGGGCAGCAGCTCGAACAGAGCTGTGGCGACGACGATTCCGGACGCCGCGATGGCATACCGAGACCACCGGGTGTCTTCGTGACGGAGGGCTCACCACCCGCTGAGGACATCCGAGCTTCCGGCGGCAAGCCCCAACGCGAGCGGAGCGACTGCATCCGTCCAAGACGTGCCGAGTTTCACCCGCCTCCCAGACGTGCGACCCGCACTCAACGAGGGAGAGCCGCAAATTGCGACGGTGATTCTTAGGCACGGGAGGCTTCCGTCTGTTAGATGCTGGAAACTAATCCGTCCATTCCTGCCTACAAGAGCGGAACGGTCACATCCTGCGCGGTTCTGGCCACTCGGTCGGGGGCGTGCCCCGATGTACGAGCCTGCCCGGATGCGGGTCCACCAAGGACGGAGGCGATGGGAAGCGAAGATCGTGTTGAGGCGCGCGGGCTCGCAACGACCCCTTCGACTGGACGGAATCTCCGTTGCGCGACAACTACTTATGGCTCAGTTACGTGCGAGGAGGAGGCTTTCCGGAGGCGAACGAATGGCGAGAGACCCTATTTGTGGACATGAGGTCGATCCTTCAACCGCGAAGTGGACGTCAACGTTTGGCGGCAAGGTGTACTACTTCTGCGAGCCCGATTGCAAGGAAACGTTCGACAAGAATCCTCGCAAGTACGCCAAGTGAGCGCGGCTTCGGATTGGCCAAGGCACATACCGCGGCCCCGCGGTCGCCGGGTGGAGATGGTTTCATAAGCGGTCCGGAAGGCAGCCCGAGATAAGCCTCGGCGTTTTCACAGGCGCTCGACGGGGGTGACAACTCCGCCGACACGCCTCCATGGCAAAGCCGATCCATCGTCCGATCGTGCCGAGTCTCGGGGCGGCCAGGACGAGCACCCGTGCGGGGATCCGATTTCTGCAGGGAAATCGGCTATGCGGACCGCTCGAAGCGAGTGGGTTGCCGGTGGTCCTTCTTTGGCTGTGGAGCGTAAGGAATGCAGGGAGGAGGCTGCCAACGGGGAAAGGCTTCAGGAATCCTCGCTTCCATTCCAGACCGTGAGAGCCGGAGGAGACCTCCAAGTTGCACAAACTCGACCACCGAACTAGCGAGTGTAAACGTTAAGGGCTAAACGCCCGGACCGCTGTGCCGGACCGAGGAAACTTTGTCCAATGAGAATAGTATCGGCCTCACGGACGCTGAGATACGCTTGGCGGTCGCCGCGTTGAGCTATGCAAAGGACTACTGTCCCGTCGAGGTTTTAGATTTAGAGGAGCGGGTGACCGAGGCGGATTTCGAGCGTGTGATTTCGAAGCTCCAGTCAGCGCTTCCTGTTTCGGACTAACGCTTCCGATTCTAGTATGGGCCGCTGAGTGTTGCGGAAGGACTCGCCCTTGCGGCGCCTCGGTGCGACGGGGGAGGTAGGCGAGGTCGTGGGAGCAGTTGGCCCGGGTCCTCGAGAGCGCGGCCGGACCCGGCGTGACGTTGCTCCTCGGCCTCGGCCGAGGCGCGTGGAGGACCTTCGTGCGATGGGCGGGAATCGCTCTGTTCTCCATCCCCTGGTTCTGGTTGCCATTCACCGCCCAACCCCGCAAGGCCGGGCAACTGAGCCGATTTCCCACGGCATCGGGGGTCGCTTTCTTCGTCGTGGGCATGGCCCTTGCCGTCCCTCTGGTAATCGTGGCCCTGTTAAGGGGCCTGAATCTTGTGCCTGGGTGAAACCACCGGGACGCAGGGGCCCGCGACGCTGATCGTGGAAAAGCTCCCGCCGATCCCCTACGGGCAGAGAGACGGCGACCGGGAATGAGCCACCGCGTGGTTCCAAGAGTGCCGATTCCGGTCCTTTTGCGATTCGAGACCCTCAGCAGTGTCTCAGGTACGCTTTGCACTTGGCAACCGAAAGCCGGTTACGCCAGGCCGCGATTCCATGGTGCGGATGAGGGAGCTGTGGTGGCCCTAGATGTCCTCTGGCTGGTCCCCCTCGCGTACGCTGCCCACATTGTCGAGGAGGCTCCTCGGTTCGTCCCGTGGACGAAGCGCTACGCGTGGCTCTTCACCTCTCGTTTCACGCCGAGGCTCTTCGTCCTCGGAAACGCAATATGGATGGTCTATGTCTTGATCTCGGTCATCCTGGCACAGGCATACCCGAGCTCATGGACGATCGTCCTCGGTTTGTCTACGGCGGCGTGGATCTTCTCGAATTTCCTCCTCCATGCAGCCCTTACCCTGACCTCCGGGACGTATTCCCCCGGCGTCGTGACCGCGGGGGCGGTCTACGTGCCCGT
>CAZJIP010000138.1:0-5931 GCA_964546105.1 uncultured Methanomassiliicoccales archaeon | reverse complement strand
GCGTGGCGCGCCGCATCCGGGAGCTCGCGAAGCGCCACGACCGGGAGGAGCTCGCCATCCTAGTGGCCAAGGAGATGGCCCAGCGTCCCGCCCCGAATAAGGAGAAGGCGGTCGAGCGGGCCGTGCGCGTCGGCCTCGCAATCCTCACGGAGGGCATCCTGGTCGCACCGCTCGAAGGCCTCGCCGGCGTCAAGGTGAAGAAGAATCGGGACGGCTCGAACTACGTGGACCTGTTCTACGCCGGACCCATCCGGTCCGCGGGTGGAACGGGGCAGGCGCTCAGCGTCCTCATCGCGGACGTCGTGCGGCGGGAGCTGGGCATCGGCAAGTACGTGCCCATCCGGGAGGAGGTGGAGCGGTTCAAGGAGGAGATCCCGCTGTACAAGCAGGCCCAGCATCTCCAGTACACGCCCTCCGACGAGGAAATCACGCTCATCGTCTCGAACTGCCCCGTGGGGCTGAACGGCGAGGGGACCGAGGAGGTCGAAATCAGCGGATACCGCGACCTCCCGCGGATCGAGACGAACCGGATCCGGGGCGGCGCGTGCCTCGTCCTCGCGGACGGCATGTGCCTCAAGGCGCCCAAGATCCAGAAGCACGTGAAGAAGCTCAAGATCGACGGCTGGGAATTCATCGATGCGTACCTCACGGGGAAGGCCACCCACCCCGAGGAAACGAAGGACGACGTCGGCGTGGAGCCCAGCGAGAAGTTCATCCAGAACATCGTCGCGGGGCGCCCGGTCCTGTGCCACCCGAGCCGAGCGGGCGGACTCCGCCTCCGCTACGGGCGCACCCGGGCCACGGGGCTCGCGGCCCTCGCGATGCACCCCGCGACCATGCACATCCTGGACGACTTCATCGCGATCGGGACCCAGGTCAAAACGGAGCGCCCCGGGAAGGCGGGCGCCATCACGGCCTGCGACCGCATCGAGGGGCCGCTCGTCGTCCTGAAGTCGGGGGAGTTCGTGGAAGTGGACGACGCTGCCACAGCGAAGCGTCTCGCTCCCGACGTCCGTGTGATCGCGGACCTGGGGGAGATCCTCGTCCCGTACGGGGAGTTCCTGGAGAACAACCACGTCCTCATGCCGGGCGCCTTCTCGCTGGAATGGTACGGCCAGCTGCTCGCGGAGAAGCTGCCTTCCCTTCCTGCGGGCTGGGAGGGTGCCACCGCCGACCAGGCCCTGGACTGGTCTCGCCATCTCGGCGTGCCCCTCCATCCGCGGTACAACCTCTTCTGGCACGACCTGACCGTCGAGGAGCTGCGCACCCTGCGGCAGTTCGTCGCGTCCCAAGGGTCCCTGGTCGAGGACCGGCTGAGCCTCCCTGCGGACGAGGACATGCGCGAACTCCTGGTCCGCCTAGGTGCGCCCTTTCGACTCCATGAGGGACGCGCGGTGCTCGAGCGCCACACGGAGGCGTTCCTGGCGTGTCTCGGAGTCGAACGAAAGGACGGGAAGCTCATCCTCCGGGACGAACCGGACGCGCAAGAACCGCTCGCGTACGTGTCGGCCCTCGCCGGCTTCCCGATGAAGGCCCGCGGTCCCACGCGGATCGGCGCGCGCATGGCGCGCCCGGAGAAGGCCGCGCCGCGGAAGATGCAGCCGGCCCCGCACTCCCTGTTCCCTATCGGCCACGACGGGGGTCCGCAGCGCCTCGTCTCCGAGGCGGTCCAGAAGGACGCGATCGAGGTCGAGGTCGGGCTCCGCGTGTGCTCCCGCTGCGGGAAGCGATGGTTCCTGTCCCAGTGTTCCTGCGGAGGCCACACGGTCCCTCGAGGCCTCCCGGCAAAACAGAAGATCCCGCTCCCCGACGTCCTGCGCCTCGCGCTGGACCGACTCGGCGAGCCCGAGGCCCCCGAGATCAAGGCGGTCATGGGGATGATCTCCAAGACGAAGACGCCGGAGGCCCTGGAGAAGGGCATCCTGCGCGCGAAGCACGAGATCTTCGTCTTCAAGGACGGCACGACGCGGTACGACATGACGAACCTCCCGCTCACGCACTTCACGCCGCGGGAGGCGGGGATCCGCGTCGAGCTGGTGCGCCGCCTCGGCTACGAGCGGGACGTCCAGGGGAGACCCCTCGAAACCGAAGACCAGGTCCTCGAGCTGCGCACGCAGGACATCCTGATTGCGGACAGCTGCGGCGACTACCTGCTCCAAGTGGCGGCCTTCGTGGACGAGCTCCTGGAGAAGTACTACGGTCTGCCGCCGTTCTACAACGCGAAGAACCGGGAGGACCTCCTCGGCCAGCTCGTGGTCACTCTGGCGCCGCACACGAGCGGCGGCGTCCTCGCGCGGATCGTCGGGTTCACGAAGGCCCAGGCGTGCTTCGCGCACCCCTACATGATCGCCGCGCGGCGCCGCAACTGCGACGGGGACGAGGACTCCGTGATCCTGCTGCTCGACAGCCTGCTCAACTTCTCCCGCTCCTTCCTCCCGGACAAGCGGGGCGGCCTCATGGACGCGCCCCTCGTCCTCACGACCCGCATCGACCCGAACGAGATCGACAAGGAGGCCCACAACCTGGACCTCCTCACCGCGTACCCCGTCGCGCTGTACCAGGCCGCGGAGCGCTTCGCTCACCCCAAGGAGGTGGAGCCCTTGATCGACACGGTGAGCAAGCGCATCGGGACCGTGCTCCAGTACGAGGGCTTCGGCTACACCCACGAGACGAGCAACGTGTCCGAGGGGCCGCTCGCCTCGGCGTACGGCGAGGGCAACATGGCGGAGAAGATCGACAAGCAGCTCGAGCTCGCCCTGAAGATTCGCGCGGTCGATCCAAACGACGTCGTGGCGCGAATCGTGGTCCACCACTTCCTGCCCGACCTGATCGGCAACCTGAAGGCGTTCTCGAGCCAGCAGGTGCGGTGCACGAAGTGCGGCGAGAAGTTCCGGCGCATGCCCTTGCGCGGTCGTTGCCTCGCCTGCGGCGGCAACCTCACGCTGACCGTCCACGAAAGCTCCGTGAAGAAGTACCTGGAGATCTCCAAGAAGATCAGCAGCCAGTTCGAGGTGTCGAATTACCTGCGCCAGCGGATTGACCTCATCGAGGAGGCCATCACATCTCTGTTCACGAATGACAAGGCGCAGGACCTTAAGCTGGATGACTTCTTCTAGGCCCCGGCCACGACCTTGTTGCGCTCCGCGCGCACGAAGAGCGCGCCCACGGCCATGAGGAACATCCCGAATGCGAAGGTTCCGATGATGAGCAGCGGGAAGTTCGCGATTGTCAGGTCCGCCAGGTCCGTCGGCATGATGCCCGACGTGAGCCCGAGATTCTGCGGCCCGATCACATAGGCGCCGACGAGAAACAGGCCCAGAAACATGAACAGGATCCCGAGCTTGGATACCGCGGGCGTTCGCAGCGTGTAGTCGCACGTGGGGCAGACCCAGACGGCGTCCTCGGGGAGTTCGGCGGCACACCGGGGGCAGCGGCGCGTCATGCGGCCCGGACTAGAGGACCGCCGGACAAATACCTTTCGTACGCGGAAGCCGGACCTGTTGCGGGAGACAACCCTCAAGTAGCCGGCTTCGGTTGGCGGCGCAGTGAGGAGGTCCACCGTTCTCGCCCTCGCGGCCATTGTGGTCGCCGCGACCGCGATCCGGCTCTCGCCACTGCTGACGTCCCTCTACTGGGGCGCGGACTTTGGGGAATACTTCGCCATCCTGCGGTTCCTCTCACGGAACGGCGTCATGCCGACCCACTACCTCGGTTGGGGTACCACGTACCCGTGGTTCCCAGGGATGTTCTTCGTTCAAGATGCGGTCTTGGGGCTCGGCGGGCTTGATTTGCCGACCGTCCTGAACCTCGTGGTTCCGGTCCTGGGCGGCCTCGCGGTCCTACCGATCTTCCTCCTGGCCGCGGACGTGGTCCGCGATGACCGCGTCGCCCTGTTCGTCGCCGCGTTCGTCGCCGGCGTCATGCCGCACGTGTACTCCACGTCCCACACCGCGCCGGCCACCCTGGGCGACCTCCTCGCGTTCACGGGCCTCTGGCTCTTTCTCCGCCTGCGGCGGGATCCCCGCGTCGCGATCCCGCTCGTCCTCGTCACGGTCGCCCTCGTGATGACCCACCACCTGAGCACGTACTTCCTGCTCCTCATGGTCCTGGGCACGATCGTGCTCCGCGGCCTCCTCCGACCGTTCGTCTGGAGTCCGGCGACCCGGCGGCAGACGTACTATGCGGCGTTCCTGATCGCCGCCACGTTCACGTACTGGCTCGGGTACGCCACGCCGTTCCGGGACAACATCCTCGTCGACGTGAACGTCCAGCCCTGGTGGCTCCTCCTCGTGGCGTTCGCGGGCCTCTTGGTCCTCATGGCCCTCCTGGTCCTCGCCCGGCGCCGGGTCGCATGGCGGTACCGGCCGCGGTACCCTGACCTGCGGCACTCCTGTACCATGTTCCTGATAGCCCTCGCGTTCGTGTACGGCCTAGGCGCCGTCACGATCCTAGGCGCGGTCCCGGGGACCTCGATCACCCTCCCAGCTGTGGTCCTCGTCGACTTCGCGCCCGTCCTGATCCTCGTCGCGTTCTCGTCCGCGGGCCGCAAGTTCTTCGATTTCCTGGAGAGCAACGTGGCCGTCTCCGCGTGGTTCCTCGTGCTCGCCGCGTCCGCCCTCGCGGGCAGCGTGGTGGCCACTCGCGTCCTGATCCCGTACCGCCACGTGGAGTATCTCATCGTGCCCGCGGCCATTCTCGCGGGCCTGGGATTCTTCCGCCTCCTGGATCTCGCGGCGCCGTCCCGGACCCGGCGCACCGCGGCCGTCGCGGCCGGGGTCCTCCTCCTCGCAGGGAACTTCGCCTTCGCGATCCCCCCGCCGAGCTTCGTGGCGGGCTGGAACGAGTCCACGCCGCCCGCCGCGCTGGACGGCGCCCTCTGGGCGCGTGACCGCCTAGGCGGCCTGACCCTCGCGGACCACATGGCCTCCACGAACCTCTTCGGCTTCGGCGGCGTGAACGCGACCTGGGACACCGCGGTGGCCCCGTTCTTCGCGACGTCGTGGGCGGACGCGGAGCCCGGCCTCGTGAACATCCCCTCGCCCTCGGGCACGAGGAACGCGACCTACGTCTGGCTTGACGTCGTGGAGACCCAGGGCGTCGAACTCCGGGTCTGGCAGCCCGCGGTGCCCATGTCCCCGGCGGCCATCGCGAAGTTCAACGACTCCCCGTTCGTCAAGGTGTACGACGACGGGTACGCCCAGGCGTACTGGATCGCCTGGGGCTGCGACGGCTCCTGCTGAGGGCCAACCCTTTATCGTCCCGCGGCCCATGCCGCGGCATCCCATGCGCGTCGCGATCCTCCACGACCACATGAGCTTCATCGGTGGCGGCGAGCGCCTCGTGCTCACGCTGGCCCGCGGACTCGACGCGGACCTGTACGTCACGGACCTGGACCCGGAGATCCCGGAGAAGGCGGGGTTCGCGGACGTCCGCGTGACCGAGCTGGCCAAGGTCCCAAAGACACCGCTGATTCGCCAGACGCGCCAGGCCAAGGCGTTCCACCACGCGGAAATCCCGGGCCACGACGCCTATGTGTTCTCGGGGAACTGGGCCATCGCCGCGGCGGAGACGCACAGGCCGAACCTGTGGTACTGCCACACGCCCGCGCGGGTCTTCTACGATCTCGAGAAGTCCTTCCTCGCGGACCTCAGCCCGGCCAAGCGCGTCGCGGCACGGACCTGGATCAAGCGCACGCGGCCCAAGTACGAGGCCGACGTGGCCGACGTGGAACGGATTGTCGTGAACAGCCGCAACGTAGCGGGGCGCGTGGAGCGCTAACTGCACCGGACGGCCGCGGTCGTCCATCCTTCCGTGGACGTCGCCCGTACCCGCTTCTCGGGAATCGGGGATTACTGGCTCACCGTGCACCGCCTGTCCCCCGATAAGCGCGTCGGCTTGCGGGGCGAGGCCCTCAGGAGCATGCCGGGGGGG
>CAZJIP010000137.1:0-5963 GCA_964546105.1 uncultured Methanomassiliicoccales archaeon | reverse complement strand
TCTGCTCCACCCACGCATAGTCGCCGCGGCGGAGGTAGAGCTTGGGCATGTCCGGCGTGGAGCAGATGGTCCAGAGAGAGTAGAAGCGCGCGTCCTTGGTCGACAGGAGAGAATCGCGCATCTTTACGGCACTCAGCGGGTCGATGTAGAGGTCCGACGTGCGCTTCCCGAAGAAGGTGGCCTTCAGGAACCCGTCCTGCCGGGTGATGAACTCCTCCTTGGCCAGGAAGTCGAGGACGTCGCGGATCTTCCCATGGATCGTGGCCACGTCGCCCGTAAAGGCGAAGAACGTGCGGTTGAAGAAGGCGAACAAGTCCTCCTCCGTGTGCACGTGGCCCGTCGCGACGCTCGCGAGGACATGCATGCGCAGCGCCGGCTCGGAACCCAACTTGGATTCGATGGCCTCGGGCTCACTGCGGAAGTACTCGTCCATGAGTTCGTCGATGTCGTCGATGTCCTTCGCGAACAGGATGGCCTCGCCGTACTGGTCGTACTTCGGACGGCCGGCGCGGCCGCACATTTGCTTGATTTCGAGGACGGGAATGGGAGACAGTCCCATGTTCAGATCATAGCGGTTCAGGTCCCGGACGATGACGCGGCGGGCCGGGAGGTTAATTCCACTTGCCAAAGTCGGGGTTGCAGCTATGCAAAGTATATGCCGATGCTTGAATTCTCTCTCAACAAGGCTCCTCTGCGAGTTGGTGAGCCCCGCGTTGTGGAAGGCCACGCCACCCTCAATGCATTTCGCGAGTCGCGCCGCCATGGAGGTCGGCTCGTCCTGCTCCCGCGAAATGGCCTCGGAGACCTTCGCGAGGTGCTCGCGTTGCTTGTCCGTGAGGCGTGGTCTCATGTAGGCGCCGAGGTTCTTCGCCAGCCCCTCGGTGGAGCGGCGAGTGTTCACGAAGACCAACGCTTGTCCTCCGGAGCCGATGATATCCTCGACAAGGCCCGTCAGGTCGTCCTCGCCCGCTTTGATCTCCTGAACGGAGTCATCCGTGAAATGCACGAGGCCGTCGTAGTAGACGCCCTCTTTGAGTGGCACGGGTCGCCAGTCGCTCTTGACGTGCTCCGCCTCGAGCCATCGTGCGAGCTCGTCGCTGTTCTTGATCGTCGCGCTTAGCGCGAGGACCTGTGCCTTCGGGTTGACCTGCCGCAACTTCGCCAGGGTCACCTCGAGGGTCGGCCCGCGGTCTGCGTCGTTGATTAGGTGGACCTCGTCGGCCACCACGACAGTCAGTTCCTGGAGCCAGTTGAGCCGGTGCCGCAGCAGGGAGTCCGCGCGCTCGGACGTTGCGACGATGACGTCGAACTTCTCCAGGGAGGGATCTGGGGAGTCGTAGTCTCCGATGCTGACGCCGACCTTGAGACCGAGGGGCTCGAACGCCTTGAGATCCTCGAACTTCTCTGCGGCAAGGGCGCGGAGGGGCACGATGTACAGCGCCTTGCCGCCCCGCAACACGGAGGCCAGGATGGCTAGGTACGCGACCAGCGACTTGCCGCTCGCGGTGGGGATCGCGAGGACTACGTTCTCCCCGAGGAGCGCGGGACCGATCGCGTCGGCCTGCGGCGGATACAGCTCCTCGATCCCCTGCGCCTTCAGGATGTCCACGATGCGGGGGTCGAGCCCCAGGTCTGCGATACGCATCCGGACGGACTACAGGACGTTTCGAGATAAAGGTTCCTGGGAGCGGGGCGGACGCGAGCCCATTGGACCGGGAAGCCTCCTAGGGCGCGGCCGCGGTGCAGCGTCTCGGGGCCGCCCCATGGCATCGGAGTCCTCGGGAGTCCGGCGGCTGCAGGAGTCCGCCGACAGCTGGTTCGTCCGCCACGTCGGGGCGCTGAAGAGCGCCATGCGGATTATCTTCGGATCGTGTGGGGCATCGACGATCTTCTGAAGTTCCAGCCCGGGGTGTCCGACTCCCTCGGCCGGATGATCTCCGACGCGGGCAATGGCCAGCCCGCCTGGCTGCAACCTTGGTTCTCCTTGCGGAGCCAGACCGTTTCCGCGGACCCCGCCTTCTTCACGACGTTCATCGGCGTCCTGGAAGTCGCCTTGGCGCTGGCCCCTAATCTTCGGGTTCGTCCGCAAGATCGCCTACACGAGCGGGTTCTTCCTCAGCCTCGTGATCTGGTCCGTCCCCGAGGGGTTCGGCGGTCCGTACGACCCCAGCTCCACAGACATCGGGACGGGCATCATCTACGCGTTCTGCTTCCTGTTCCCGCTCGTGCTGAGTGCGGTCTTCGGCCCGAGCCGCTGGTCCCTCGACGCGCTCCTCGAAAGACGATGGCCGGGTTGGCGCCGGATCGCGGAACTCCGAGGCGAGCCTTCGTCCGCGCCCTTGCCGGGCCGCACCCAAAGTCTTTAGGGCTGCGGCCTGTTCCGCATCGGAGATGGTCGACCTCCGGACGGAGATCGCCGGCGTGCGCCTCCGGAACCCGACGATGCTCGCGTCCGGGTTCCTGGACGAGACGGGCGGTTCCCTCGTCCGGGTCTACCGCGCGGGCGCGGGGGCCGTGGTCACGAAGAGCATCGGGCCGGAGCCGCGCGAGGGCTACGCGAACCCGACGGTCGTCCAGCTCGACGCCGGCTTGCTCAACGCGGTCGGGCTGCCGAACCCGGGCATCGAGGAGTTCACGCACGAGCTGAAGGAAGCCCTCGCCGGGAACGCGGTCATCATCGGGTCCGTGTACGGCAAGGATGCGGCCGAGTACGCGCACGTCGCCTCGCGCATGGAGGATGCGGGCGTCGTCGCCATCGAGATGAATCTGTCCTGCCCCCACGCGAAGGGCCTGGGCACGGAGATCGCCCAGAGCGAGGAGGCCGTGCGGGGGTTCACGCGGGCCGTGAAGGACGCGGTCGACGTGCCCGTGTTCCCCAAGCTCTCGCCCAACGTCGCGGACATCGCCTCCTTCGCCGTGGCCGCGGAGAAGGGCGGCGCGGACGGTATCGTCGCGATCAACACGGTCAAGGCCATGGCCATCGCTCCCGAGCTCCGCATGCCCATCCTGGCGAACCGCTACGGCGGCCTGAGCGGCCCTGCGATCCGCCCCATCGGCGTGCGCGCGGTCTACGATATCTACGAGAAGGTGGACATCCCTGTGATCGGCGTGGGCGGCGTGGACTCGGGCCTGGCCGCGCTCGAGTACGTCATGGCCGGGGCGAGCGCCGTGCAGATCGGGACGGCCCTCGCGAGCCAAGGCCTTGGGGTCTTCGAGCGCGTGACCAAGGAGATGAATTCCGTCCTCGAGGACGTCGGATTCAAGAGCGTCGCGGAGGCCGTCGGGGTGGCCCATGGCTAGGATTCAGGTCGTGCCCCTCCTGGAGGTGGTCCCGGAGAGCCACCACACGTCCACGTTCCGGTTCCGGGCGGACTTCGGCGGCGCGCCGGGCCAGTTCGTCATGGTCTGGATCCCCCGCCACGACGAGCTCCCCATGGCCCTCTCCTACCTGGGACCCGTGAAGGGCGTCACCGTGCACGCTTACGGGGACGCCACGAAGGCCCTGCTCCAGTTCCGGCCCGGGGACCGCATCGGGGTCCGCGGACCGTACGGGAACACGTTCAAGCTCGAGGGCGAGAAGGTCCTCGCCGTGGCCGGAGGCACGGGCATGGCCTCCGTGATCGCCGGGATTGAGGCGTTCGCGCAGCAGGGGGCCGCGGTGACCACGGCGGTCGGTGCGCGGACCGCCGAGGAACTGCTCTTCGTGGACCGCGCATCCGCCTCGGGCGAGGTCCACGTGTCCACGGATGACGGCAGCCGCGGCTTCCACGGCTTCGTCCCCGCCCTGGCCGAGCGCCTCTTGGACAAGCACAAGTTCGACCAAATCCTCGCGTGCGGGCCGGAGCGGATGATGAAGCTCGTCGTGGACCTGGCCCACACGCGCCGCATTCCCATCCAGGTGTCCCTGGAGCGATACATGAAGTGCGGGATCGGGATCTGCGACGCCTGCGCCTTCGACGACAAGATCGTCTGCGTGGACGGTCCCGTCTTCACGGGCACGCAGCTCGCGTCCTCCCGGGACTTCGGCGCGTACCGGCGGACGAAGGACGGCCGGCGCGTGCCCCTCTAGCCGCAGCCTGATATCCCCGTCCGCACTTGCCGCGGGCCATGTCGAATGCGGAGTTCGACGCCTTCGTCCAGGAGACCTTCGACTGGTACGTCGACTGGGACCCCGTGGGCGCGACCTCGGTCGGCGTCCACCGGAACGACGCGTTCCTGCCCCGGGGGACGTACGAGGCGGTCGGCGAGGAGACCCGCAAGCTGAAGGAGACGCTTCGCCGCCTGGAGGGGTTCGACCGCAAGTCCCTGTCTCCGTCCAAGCGCGTGGACCGAGGCGTGCTGCGCAACGCCCTGCGCCTCTGGGTTTTCCAGAATGAGGAGCTGCGAATCTGGGAGTCCCGGCCCGCGGGCGCCGAGGACCTCGGGAACGCCCTCTTCCTCCTCTTCATGCGGAACTTCGCTCCGCTGCCCGAGCGGATGGCGAGCATCACAGGGCGCCTCGAGCGAGCGCCGCGGTTCCTGCGGGAAACGAAGAGCCGAGTGCGCAAGCCCAACAAGCTCTGGACCGAAATCGGCTTGGAGTCCGTGCAGGAGACGCCTGCCTTCCTGGATATCGTGGAGGCTGCCGGCAAGGACGCCCTTCCCGCGGCCGACTTCGCGCGGCTCGGGGAGGCGGTTGCGCGGACCAAGGAGGCCCTTGGGGACCAGGATCGCTGGATTCGCGAGGAACTGTTGCCGAAGGCCGAGGACAAGGTTGGAATTGGCGCCGCGAAGTTCCGACGCCTGATCGCGCTCCGCGAGCTCGGCCTGACCGTGGACGCAATCTACGCGATCGGGAAGCGGTTCCTGCGGGAGAGCCGTCGGGAGCTCGAACGCCTGGCCCAGGGGATCCCGGGCGGAGGGTCCGTGGCGCAGGCCAAGGAAGCCGTGAAGGGAGACCATCCCGCGGACTGGGAGGCCGCCTTAGGGTACACCGCGAAGGCCATGGAGGATGGGAAGCGGTTCATCCTGCAGCACGACCTGGCGACGATTCCCTCGAACGAGGTCCTCCGGGTGATCGAGACGCCGCCGTACCTGCGGCACCTCCTGCCCTTCGCCGCCTACAACGCCCCGGGCCACTTCGACAAGATCCAGGAAGGCCTCTACATGGTCACGCCCTACGAGGACAAGCCCGAAATGCTGCGGGAGAACTCCTTTGCGGGCACCCGAAACACCGCGGTCCACGAGGGCTACCCGGGTCACCACCTCCAGCTCTCCTGCGCGAACCTGAACCCGTCCCTCGCGCGGCTCTTCCCCAACGGAGCTGTGGAGACCGTCGAAGGATGGGCACACTACTGCGAGCAGATGATGAAGGAGAACGGGTTCGGGGACGATCCCGCCACGCGCTTCGCGCAGATGCTGGACCAGTTGTGGCGCGCCGCGCGAATCATCATCGATATCGACCTGCACTGCGGACGCATGACGTTCGACCAGGCGGTCGACTTCCTCGTGACGGAGTGCGGCTTCGAACGTCCCGGCGCGATCGGCGAGGTCAAGCGGTACTCCTACACGCCCGGCTACCAGCTTTCCTACCTCATGGGCAAGCATCTTATTCTGCAGCTGCGAAGGGACGTGAAGAGGGGGCTCGGTCGCCAGTACTCGGACAAGTTCTTCCATGACACATACCTGTACGCGGGCTCCATCCCCATGCAGTACATGCGGGAAATCTTCGAGTACAAGGTGAAGGAGCTGCAGAAGCTCCGCAAGAAAGGGCTCTGAGTTCTCGAAGGGTCGAAGAATCGAAAGAGGGGCGGGACCGCGGGGCCCCG
The DNA here is from genome assembly GCA_964546105.1 of uncultured Methanomassiliicoccales archaeon. Lineage (GTDB taxonomy): Archaea > Thermoplasmatota > Thermoplasmata > RBG-16-68-12 > RBG-16-68-12 > RBG-16-68-12. The sequence goes on along the minus strand of CAZJIP010000137.1, from coordinate 156 downwards.
CCCGTGCTCGGCTCAGCCCATCATTCCGCCGGCGGGGTACGAGGAGTTGTGGTACTACATGTACTGCTGGCAGTACTGGTAGTTCGCGCAGCCCCAGCCGCCGACCACCATCCTGCCACCGTCCGTTCCGCCCATCATCCCCACCCCACAGCAGCC
>CAZJIP010000136.1:0-5964 GCA_964546105.1 uncultured Methanomassiliicoccales archaeon | reverse complement strand
AACTCCGCGGCGATGCGGCACGCGAGGCTCAGGTAGCGCGCGTCGCGCTTCTCCAGCTCCTTGCCTACGGCCGTCACGGCGAGCACGGGCATCCCAATCTCCTCGCCGATGTCGACGAGGTTGCCCAGGTTGACCAGGCTCTCGTGCTCGTGGGGCGCGCCGACGAAGATGGAGAGGGCTACCGCGGACGCGTTGAGGCGCACGGCCTCGTCCATGGAGGTGGTCACCTCCTCGTGGCTCAGGTCCTCCTTGAGGACGCTCGCGCCGCCGGATACACGAAGGACGATGGGCGTGTTGAACGAAGGGTCGATCGACGTGCGGATCACGCCGCGGGTAATCATGAGGCCGTCCGCGTAGGGCAGCAGCGGCTCGATGGTCTTCCGCGGCACCTCGAGCTTGTGCGTGGGGCCGAGGAAGTACCCGTGGTCGACGGCGAGCATGACCGTGCGGTGGTCCGTGGGCCGGATGATGCGGGATAGGCGGTTCTGGAGTCCCCAACTCATGGGCGTCCCTCCTTTTGCGGGAAACGGGCGTCCCAACCGAAGCGGGCTATTTATCCTTTCCTCGCAACCGGGTACCGTGAGTGGAGAGGGAAGGACCGCCGACGGCCTACTTGATTGCGCTCTCAATCTTCGACTTCAGGTCCGGGGGGATCGAGGTGATCTTGTGGACATCGGACGCGTGGGCCGTGATCTTCTTCATCAAGCCGTTCTTCGTGATGGACTTGGCCGCGAACGTGCAGTCCATGCCGATGTCCGCGCACTTGAAGCTCGGCATGGGTGCGAACACAGCGGCTAAGGGTCAAGAACGTTTCGGAGTGCCGGAATCCGACAACCCGGGGGACGGCGGAAGGCTCTTGCCCCGAACCTCCCGTCCTGTTCCCCATGTCGCTCGACGTGCCCCGCGAGAAGGGACAGATCGGGGCGGCCTTGCGTGCCGTGGCGCCGCCGAAGCCGTGGGACAAGGCCCAGGCCTACCTCGGATCCCCGGTCCCCGTACTCGGACTCACGACGCCGCAGCTGCGCGAGGTCCACCGCCGCTTCGCCCGAGACCACCCGGACCTCACCGCGCAGGAGGTGAACGCGCTCGCCGCGGCCCTCTGGGACACGGAGACGTGGGAAGAAAAGGCGTTCGCCATCGGAATCTTGGACCGCCACCGCGACGTGCTCGACGAGGATTCGTGGAAGCTCGCGGACTCCTGGGTCGACGCGGCGACGGGCTGGGCCCTGAGCGACGGCCTCGCGGCCGGCCCGGTCAGCTTCATGGTGCACGCACGCCCGCAGCGCTTCGCCAAGATCCTGCAGTGGACGAAGGCGGAGAACATCTGGCGACGCCGCGCCTCCACCTACGCCCTGAACGAGCTCGTCCGCGCGGGAGAGCTCGACGGGCCGTTCCGCCTCCTGGAACACCTCCTGTACGACGACGAGTTCTGGGTCCAGCGGGCCGTGGGCACATGGCTGCGGGAGTGCTGGAAGAAGGATGCGAAACGGACCGAGGCGTTCCTCCTCGCGCATTCGCCGGGCCTGCCGCCCGTCACGGTGACCGTCGCGACGGAGCGAGCGACGAAGGCGTTCCGGGCGAAGCTGCGCGCGAGGAACAAGGACTCGAAGAGGAAGCGACGCTAGCCCTTCGAGGGGCCGTCCAGAGAGGCCTTGCGCTTCAGGAGGACCTCAAGGTCGGCAGGATACTTCGCTTTCCGTTTCCCCGCGAGCAGCTCACGCTGCGCGTCCACGATGCCGCGTGGGATCTCGTTCCACAGACTCCGGACCCGTTCGCCGAGCTTGCGCTCCGCCGCGGGCACGTCGTCCGCGACCACAGCGAGATCGAAACCCCGGACCGGGCCATGGTAGGCGTACACGTGGAGGTTCCCCTTGAAGAAGCACGCGCTGTATGGGAGCGTCTGGACGCCCGCGTGCTCCGCCACCTTGGCGAAACGCGCGACCTCTTCAGGAGACGCCGCGGCGGGCGCAATCGTCTCCGTGAGGACCTCTACGGTCGAGACGAACCAAGCTTCCTTGCGGTGCGTGTCGAAGATCAGAGGCAGGCCGTCCGCGACCAGCGTCCCGTACGAGGTCTCCTGAGTGTCCGCGTCGAACACCGTGAGGCCGTGCTCTTCCGGTGCGAGCCGACGCAGGAGCAGGAAGTCGTCGCGTTCCGCGGACATCGCCCCGCCAGCGGCGGTTGCGTATTTGACGGTGAGCCGTTCCCGTTCCGCGCGGCCACACGGGTCGTACCTACCGCAAGCTTATAGACGGGAGCAAGTTTGGGGACACCGAACCGGGGCAGTGCTATGGCGGATACGATCCTGATTCAGGAGAAATCGCTTCGGGGGTTCTGCGAACAAGTCCTGATGAAGCTGGGCGTCCCCGCTCGGGACGCGCAGGTAACGACGGACGTCCTCGTCCTCGCGGACCTCCGCGGGATTGGCTCGCACGGCGTCGCGCGACTCCAGAGGTATGTGACCGGCCTCCAGGAAGGCTACATGAAGCCCACGGACCACAGCACGATCGTCCGCGAGACGAAGGCCACCGCCCTCATCGACGGCGGTCAGAGCCTAGGCCAGGTTGTCGGGAAGAAGGGCATGGAGCTTGCAATTAAGAAGGCCAAGGAGACCGCGGTGGGCATCGTCACCGTCCGCAACTCGAACCACTACGGGATCGCCGGGTACTACGCCCTCATGGCCCTAGAGCACGATCTCATCGGCATGAGCATGACGAACGCCGCTCCTCTCGTCGTCCCGACCTTCGGCCGCACCGCGGTCCTGGGCACCAACCCGATTGCGATCACTGCGCCGACGTCCAAGGAGACGCCCTTCGTATTCGACATGGCGACGGCCACCGTCCCTCGCGGCAAGGTCGAGGTCTACAATCGCCTCGGCAAGCCGATGCCCGAGGGCTACGCGGTGGACGAGACGGGCGCGGACACGACGGACCCCGCGCGGGTCCTGAATGCCCTGGCGAATCGGCTCGGCGGCGGGCTCCTGCCCCTGGGCGGCGCGGGCGAGGAGTTCGGCGGGCACAAGGGGTACGGGCTCGCCCTCATGGTCGACGTCCTGAGCGGCGTCCTTCCCGGGGCCGCGACCGGCCTCCAGGTCTACCAGGACGAGAAGAAGCCGGACGTGGGCCATTTCTTCCTCGCCATCGACCCTTCCGCATTCCGGCCGCTGGAGGAGTTCAAGCGGGACATGGACCGTATCGCGCGAGAGCTGAAGGATAGCCCGAAGGCGGAGGGCCAGTCGCGCATCTACGTTGCCGGCGAGAAGAGCTTCGCGAAGATGGCGAAGTACCGCACGGAGGGCATCCCCCTCGGGCCCAAGGTCGTCGAGAATCTGAAGCAGATCGGCGCGGAGCTGCAGGTTCCCTGGCCAGGAGCCTAGCCGTTTACGCAGGGCTAATAAACCGCGCTTGGTTGGCGGGAATTGCAGGACTCGCATGGAACCTTGGGACGTCGCCATCGTAGGGGGCGGAATCCTCGGCACCTCCGTGGCGTACTGGCTCGCCCGCCGCTACGACGGACGGTTCGCCGTGGTCGAGAAGGAGACCGACGTCGCCCAGCACGCGAGCCGCCGGAACACGGGAGTCATCCATCGGCCCTTCTACCTCCACCCCACGACGGCGAGGATCTTTGCGCGCGCCGCGGGCATCTCGTACCACCTGTGGAAATCGTACGCCGCGGCGAAGGGCCTGCCGTGGTACCAAGTCGGGACGTACGAGGTCGCCCTGGACGACGAAGGATGGGAGCATCTGCACGCCTACGTCGGATATGCCGCAGAGAATGGGATGGACCCCTCGGAGGTCGAGCTCGTCGACGCGGGCGAGATGAAGCGTCGCGAGCCGAACGTCCGGTGCGAGGGCGCCTTGTTCTCGAAGACGGACACGGCGGTGGACTACCATGCGTTCACGCAAGCCCTCAAGGCGGACGCGGAGGCCCTCGGCGTGAAGTTCCTCACCGGCGCGGCCGCGGACTCCGTTACGGCCGACGCCGCGGGCGTCCAGATCGTCCGCAATGGTGGTAAGGAGGCTGTTCGCGCGCGATACCTGATCGGCTGCGCGGGCGGCAACGCGATCGACCTCGCCCACGCAATGGGCGTCGCCCAGGAGTACACGGACATGCACTTCCGCGGGGAGTACTGGACGATCAACGCGCACGACGCGGACCTCGCCCGCCATAACGTGTACTCGGTGCCGCGGCACACGGATCTCCCGTTCCTCGACCCTCACTGGGTCATCCGCGCGAACGGGCGGCGGGAGATTGGACCGAACGCCGTGCCTGTCTCCGGGCCGTCATCCTACCAGGGCTTGTTCCGCCCCCTGGTCCCCTGGATCGCGAAGTTCTTCGAACCGCCTATCTACAACAAGGTCCGGCTCGTGGTTGACAAGGACTTCCTCAGCTTGGCCGTCCAGGAGATGTGGAGCTCCATGTCGAAGGCCGCCATGCTCCAGCGGGTCCAGCGGTTCCTCCCCGGGCTCCGGCTCGAGCACCTCGAGTCGCCCGGCACCGCGGGCATCCGCACGCCCGTAATCAACCGCTACGGCGGGATCGTGAAGGAGGCCATCGAGATCCCCGGCCCGCACTCGTATCATATCCTGAACTACAACTCGCCCGGGGCCACCGGGTCTCCCGCGTTCGCGGTGTACCTCGTCGATCGCCTCGCGAAGCGCGGGGACCTGGACCACCTGAAGCTGAACCCCAAGCCGAAAGGCCTGTGGGAGTGGGACACGGTGGCCGAGGCGATGGAGCTCGCCGGGTAGGCGGCCCGCAGCTCACGCGCCCTTCAGCCGAATCCAGTACGTCGGGTCGTCCACGATGAGGTACGTGGGCTTGCCGTGCGTCTCCTGCTCGTCCACCCATTCCCGCAGGCGCTTCTCCGGGTCCTCGCCCCGCTTCCCGACGTAGCGGAAGGGCAGCAGCTTCCGTTCCTCGTCCGTGAGGCCGTCGGCCAGGAGCCACAGGTGGCCCCAGCCCGTGCGGCGGTACTGCGCGAGCATGTCCACGGGCTTCTGCTTCCCGATCTTGAAGTCGGCCATCACGGCGTCCTGCACGGCGCGCAGCGCGCGGTCGATCGCGGCCGGGCCCACCTTTTCCGGGTCCGCACCCTTCGCAATCTGGACCTCCGCTTCCTGGAGGATCGGAGCCGCAATCTTCATCAGGTTGCGGAACTCCTCGTTCCCGAAGCCGTCCGGGCACGGGGCCACGCAGACGACCGTTCCGCCCGGCTTGACCGCGCGGGCCGCCGCGTTGATCGCCTTCCCGGCCTGGTAGACGTTGATCCCGAGATGCCGGGCCGTGACGACCGCGACGTCCGCGAGTTCGGGGATGGACGCGGCGTATACCTTGTCCAGGGCGTGCCGCAGCTTGCGATGGACCGCGAAGATATCGCCGCCTTCGAGGGCGACGACCTGGTAGGCCGGGTTGAGCACGCACACGACCGCATAGACGAAGGTGCCGCGGGCCTTCAGCGCGTCCAGGATGATCCGGACCGCGGCACGCTTGTATTCATAGACGGGGTTGCCGTCCAGGATGCCCATGTCGACGTGGGGCGCGAAGCCGAGCTCGCCGAACATCTGCATGTGGTCCGCGGTCGTGATTGCGCGGCCCGCGATCCCGGGCACGAGATGCTTCGGCCCCCCGCTCACGCCCGCGAAGTAGTGGTAGTCGAGGTCGCACAGGGAGATGATCGCCTCGGACCGAGCGGCCCGGCCGTTCAGCTCGATGGGCGTGCCGTCCGGCATCGTGCCGAGCCTCTCGAGGTCCTCCCGGTCGTGGTGGAAGAAGACGCGGTCCTTCCACGCGGGCCAGAGCTTCTCCCCGAGCATGTACGGCCACTCCTCCGGCTTCGGGTCGCGGTGGGTCGCCGCGGCGATGATGAGGTTGATCGTCTCGCGCTTCACGCCGCGGGACTGGAGCCAATCGAGCAGTCCGGGCAACAGGAGACGTTGGTGTGCGCACGGCCGCGCATAGTCG
>CAZJIP010000135.1:0-6015 GCA_964546105.1 uncultured Methanomassiliicoccales archaeon | reverse complement strand
ATCCAGTTCATGCCCGAGCTCGTGGACCACAACGACTGGATGGTGGACATCGACGGCGTGAAGAAGTGGCTCGAGGCTCGCGCGGACGAGGTCCTCGTGCGGGAGATGCACCACCGCCACATCTACCTCTTCAACGGCGCGGAGGTCGAGGTCGTCGATCCCGTGTACAACGCAGAGTTCTGTATGAACTGCCACCGGATCCGCGTCACGCACAGGGGTGAGCTGAAGGGCTGCTTGAACCGGAACGACGACCTCATTCCTACCCGGGGACTCAATCTCGACGGACTGCGGGAGGCATTCCGGCGCGTGGTCGCGAACCGCGTGCCTTACTACGGCGCCCACGTGAAGGAATTCCCGCGGCGACACCCCGAGGATGCGAAGCCGGTGGATTTCTCCGCCGACTGAGCCCAGGAATGGTTCGTGGACTCAGCCCTCGAGCGCCTTCTTCACGTTCGCCGCGAATTCGTCGGACTGCTCCTTGAGCCGCGACTTCATCATGTTGTCGATGATCCGGGCCAGCGGGCCCTTCGCGGTCGCGGCCATGGTGTACGTGATATGGGTCGCGTCCCCCGCGGGGGCCAGCTCGATCGTCCCCATCATCTCCATGTTGTCGGCCACGCCGCGGAACCGTGCCCGGGAAGGCGGCACCTGCTCGAGGGTCTCCGTGTTCACCAGGATCCTCTGGGATAGTGGGCCGATCTTCACCTTGAGCGTCCACTTCGCGCGCCGCTCGTCGAGGACCTCAATCCCCTCGACTCCGGGCACGCAGGAACCCACCTTGCGCATGTCGCTGAGGAAGGCCCAGGCCCGCTCCACGGGCACCCGCACATCGAACGTGACCGTCCCCTCGGGCATCTCATCAGCTCCCGGTCGCGGGCGTGCGGCTGTCGCTGCTCACCTGGACGCCGGACAGCGGGGTGTTGCTGATTCCCCGCTCCTCGTAGCCGCAATGCTCGCAATGGATGTAGATCCGAACCGCGAGGTAGTACCAGTTGTACGTGGGCTTGCCGCACCTCGGGCAAATCTCGGGGTGGTTCGGCTTCATCCGGACGGCCGGAACGGCCCGAGGTTGATAAAGCTCACGCTCGGAGCCCTGGGGGAGACGCCCGCGTTCCGGACGTCCCGGCGACCGGCCTCTGCTCCGCATCCCGGAGGCTGAGCTCCACCATCGGGGCTGCTCCGGCCTCGCGCACGAGGCGCGCGCGCACGGAGAGCGTCCGGTGCTCTCCGCCGGCGCCGTGGACGGTCGTCTCGAGAGCGTCCTCGGGGAGGCGGCCTTCGAACAGGTCCTCCAGGCGCTTGCGGAACGAGTCCGGCGGACCCGGCACGACGAGATGGGCCGCGGGTTGCCCCACCAACTCTCCGCGTTCCTTCGCGAGGAGCGCCTCGGCCATGGGGTTCGCGTCCAGGATCTTGCCCGCCCGGTCCACGAGCAGGATCGCATCGTTCGCGGAATCGAACAGGGCGCGGAAGATGGCCATGCTCCTCAGGCTCTCCACGGCGCCCTTCCACTCCGTCACATCCGTGACGAGGCCCTCGAGGCCGACCACCTGGCCGTCCGGGCCGTATACCGCATGACCTTGGTCCCAGACCCACTTCTCCTCCCCGCTCGCCGTGTGGATGCGGTAACTGAAGCGGTACGGCCGCTTCTCCCGGATTGCGGCCTCCGTCTCCTGCGCGACCCAGCGCCGGTCGTCCGAATGGATCAGGTCGCGGCCGGAGAGCTTGCGGCTCCCGATCAAGTCCTCGGGCCGGTACCCCAGGATTTCCGCGCACCCCTCGCTCACGAACTCGTTGGTCCAGTTCTCGTCGTTCCGCGTGCGGTAGGCCACGCCGGGCAGGCTGCCCACGAGGGTCGCGAGCGCGCGCTCGCTCTCGCGCAGGCTCTCTTCCGCGCGCTTGCGGTCGATGACCATGGCAATCTGGGAGGAGACGAACCGGAGGAGGTCTTTCTCCGCCTCGCGGTACCGCACACCCTCGTGGTAGCTCTGCACGACGAGGACGCCGAAGACGCGGTCCTTGACCGTGAGCGGCACCCCGAGCCAATCGATGGAGTTCGGGCCCACCTGCTCGACCTCTCCCGCCTTCAGGAGCTCCCGGAAGACCTCGGGCGTGGCGAGCAAGGGCTTGCCCGTGCGCAGGACGTATTCCGTGAGGCCATGGCCTAGGGGCTGGGGCTCGGGAGGATTCTCCTCCGCGTCGACGAAGTAGGGAAACGTCAGCGTGTCGGCGCCGGGATCGTGGAGGGCGATGTAGAAGTTCTCCGCGGGCATGAGTTCGCCTACGATGCCGTGGATGGACCGGAACAGTTCGTGGAGATTCTCGGCCGTGGTCGCGGCCTGGGAGATCCGGTAGAGGGCCGACTGGAGGCGCTCGGCGCGGACCCGCTCGGTCACATCGAGGGCGATACCGAAGACCCCGAGGACGGGTCCGTCCTTCTGCCGCAGCGGCTCCACGTGGACGTCGAAGATGCGCCCGCGCCACTCCTGCTCGAACCGGCTCGACTCCCCCTGGAGCGCGCGGCGGTGGGAGGCCACCAGGGGCATGTCCGGGTCATCGGACTGGGCGAACTCCTGGAGCGTGAGGCCGTTCACCTGGTTGGGCTTCAGCCCGATGCCGGCGAGGCCCGAGCCCACGGAGGACGTGAACCGCAGGTCGGTGTCCATGGTCCAGAGGACGAACGGAGCCTGCTCGCTCATGAGGCCGATGCGCTCTTCGAACTCCCGCATGGCCTCCTCGAGCTTGCGCCGCTCTTCCACGCCCGCCACGAGGGCGCGCCCCTGCTCCTGGACGCGGGCCTGGATCCGGGCCCTTTCGATCTGGGCCTCCACCTCCATGGGCAGGACCTCGTTGTACCGCGCCGTCTTGACGAGGTAGCCGGTCGCCCCGGCGCTTAGGGCCTTCACGGCCTGGTCCTCGGTCCCCGGGGCCACGACGAAGATCTTGGGCGTATGCGGCAATCGCTCCACAAGGCTGGCCAGCACCTCGAACGCGGGCACGTCGCGGACCTTGTGGTCGAGCACGATCGCCTCGAAGGGCCGCGTGAGCGCGATCCGCAGGCCCTCCTTCCCGGAGGCCACCGCGGTCACCTTGAACCCCCGCCGGCCCAGCGCGATTGCGCTCAGGGTCTGGTGGTCCTCGTTCGCATCGAGGACAAGGACATCGCCAAGGGGCGGAGGAACCGGCTTGCTGCTCGCGGATGCGGTCTTCGCAACCATGCGACCTCGCTCCGAGGAAGCGGGCATCCCCAAGCGCGCTTGGGGGGTGCGGTTCGACCATCCCTCCTTGTTGCTATAAAGTCCTTACGAGGCCATTCGCAACTAACGAACCCACATCGCGGGAGCCGAACCACGCCGGCCGGTCCGCACCCGTGGCCAATGCCAAAAGAAAATGGAGGGCAAAAGTTGAAGTCTCCGCAGGACCCCACGGCAGCCCCGTGAAGGTCGCGGTCCTCGGCGTCGGCGGACTGGGGAGAATCATCGCCCTCGAACTCGCGACGGACCCCCGGGTCACGGAACTGGTCCTGGCCGACGTGCGCGGGGACCGTTCCAAGGCGCTTCGGTCCATCGGCCGCACCGCGACCGTGCGCTCCCTCCAGGCCGACGTGACCAACCCGTTCGCCCTGCAGGATGCCTTGGTGGGCGTGGACGTCGCGGTGAACGCCACCCTCCCCGAGCACAACCTCGCGGTGATGACGGCGTGCCTGGAGGCGGGGTGCGCTTACATCGATCCCTGGGGGCTCAGCCCCGTGGCCCCGGGCGAGCGGCCCGGCGTGCTGGACCAGCTGGACCGCGACGAGGCGTGGAAGAAACGAGGCCTCACCGCAATCGTGACCATGGGCTCCGACCCGGGCGTCTCGAATCTCATGGCGCGCGCCGCGGCGGACCGCCTGCAGACCGTCGACGAGGTCCGCATCCTCAAGGCCGCCGCGGGCGGCGGGGCCATCGAGGGCTATCCGCTGTATTCCCGCGCCGTGTTCCTCCGGGACGCGCTCTCGCGCCCGACGGTGTGGGAGGACGGGAAGCTCGTTCCCCAGGACTACGTGAGCGGGGAGGAGGACTACGTCTTCCCCGATCCCGTCGGGAAGCGGCACGTCTACCAGTTCTACCACGAAGAGGTCCTGACCCTTCCCCACCGGCTGGGCCGCCCCATCCGCCGGGCGTGCTACAAGCACGACATCAACCCCGAGCTGGTGCGGGCCATCGTCGCGCTGGATGCGCTCGGACTCCTCGCGGAGGACAAGCGGCTGCAGCTCGGCGGGGGTCGCACGACGTTCCGCGAGGCGTTCCTCGCCACGTTCCCCGAGCCCTCGACCCTGATCGGTCCTGTGGCGGGCGCCATGGCCATCGTCGCGGACGTGCTCGGGACCCAGGCGGACGGCTCGCGCGCACGGATGACCGCGTCCATCGTGGTCGACCACCGTGAGGCGAACCGAAAGCGCGGGACCACCGCGGAGCGATACGTGACCGCCGCGGCGGTCGCCTCGGCCGCAGCCCTCCTGGAGGACAAGAAGACGCTCCGAACCGGAGTCCTCGCCCCCGAGGAGCTGCCGCCGGACAAGGTCCTCCCCGACCTGAGCGCGCGGGGCATCGCGTTCCAAGTCCGGGAATCCCCGGCCTAGGCGTCCCGCGTCGAGTCTTTATGGGAGGAGGTCGTTCCGCGGCTCCTCCGGGACCCCGCCATGACGCTCCGCAATACGACCCTGACGGCCCTTCGCGGGGTGCGCGTCGGCCACGCCCAAGACCTCGAGCTCCGAACCGGCACCACGCTGATTCTGATCGACCCGCCGGCCATGGCCTTCGCGGACACGCGCGGTGGCTGGCCCGGTTCCTTCGACACGGCCGCCTCGGACCTGGGGAAGACGTTCATCGACCGCCATGCGCTCTTCCTCACGGGCGGCGACATCTACGGGTACGACGCGTCCATCGGCATCCGCCGCTTCCTCCTCGAGAAGGGACTGGCCCGGCCGCAAGGAGGCGGAAGGATGCCCGCCATCATGGGCACGAACATCTACGACGTGCACTTCGGCCCGCTTGCGGGACGGGACTACGTCGCCTTCGGGGAGCGCGCGTGCCGCGAGGCGTCGGCTCGCCCCGTCGCCCAGGGGACGGTTGGCGCGGGGACAGGAGCCACCGTGGGACCGTTCTTCGAGCGAGGCAACCTGACGGGTACGAAGGGTGGCCTCGGGAGCAGCGCCGCCAGGGTGGGGCCCTGGACCGTCGCCTCCATGGTGGTCACGAACTGCGTCGGCAACGTCTACGATCCCTTCGAGGGACGGACCCTCGCGGGCACACATCGCAAAGGATCCGGCACCTTCCTGGAGATGGACGATGTCCTCGAGGATTATTTGGGCACGTCATCCACACGGTTCGGCACGACGATCGGCGCGCTCGGGACGGATGCGCCCCTAGACCACGAGCAGCTCGCGCGGCTCGTCGAGCTGGCCCACGACGGACTTGCGCTGGCCGTCCGGCCCGCGCACATGTCCACGGACGGGGACACGATCCTGGGATTCTGCACGGGACGTCGGCGGACGCGCCGCCTCGACCACCGCGCGTTCGACGTCCTGCACCACGTCGCCGTGCGTGAGGTGGCCCGCGCCGCGGTGAATGGGGTCCGCCACGCCACGGGCCTGGGCGGCTTCGACGGCCTCGCGGATCCGCGCTGAGGCGGTCTAGGACAGCCGCTTCTCCTGGATCACGATGCCGTACTCCGGGAAGTGCTGGAGGAACGGCGCCGGATCCAGGACCTCGAGCGGGAAGGCGCCGCGTCGCGTGATCTCCCCGCGGGCCATCATCTCGGTCGCCATGGCCATGGGCGCGCCCACGGGGTAGCTCGTCGCGTTGAAGCCGTACTTCCGGTAGCACTCCTGGTGGTTCAGGGTCATCCAGAACATCCAGCCCGCCTTGGCCTCGTCCTTCAGGCCGCGGACGACGACCGCGAGGGCCGCGGACCCCTTAGCCTTGTCCGAGAGCGTCTTGGGGTCGGGCATGAGGGCCGCGAGCATGTCCCGCG
>CAZJIP010000134.1:0-6191 GCA_964546105.1 uncultured Methanomassiliicoccales archaeon | reverse complement strand
GAGAAGGGATGGTCAAGCAGGACGAGGCAGCCCTCAAGCTGCTCCGCTGGGAGCTCGAGGGCCGCGGCGACCAAGTCATGGAGGCGATGTTGCGCCATCCCGATGTGAGCCTGGCCGAGGCCGTGGAGTTGATTGAACAGGAGGTTCCGAGTTTGTCCCCCCACGACGCTGCCCCGCCGGCCCCGAGTGCGGGCCCTGTGCGACCGAGACCCACGACGGAGCTGGACGCCCTCGACCAGGAGTTCCAGACCTTCCGGCACCTCCTCGCGCCGCGTGAGGCCAAGGAATTCGAGATCCAGCTGCGGGATCTCGCGAAGACGCGGGACCGCGAGGGAATCGCGGCCCTCCGGCGGCGGCTCCGGGCTCTCTCCCTCCAGGCCACGTTCTGGTCCGACCTCGCGGCCAAGGAGAAGGAATCCAACGCGATCGCCCTCCTCATCCTGCGGCGCGGGCACGGGGTGCTCGCGAAGGCCGGGGAGACCGCCTACCTGGACGAACCCGCCGTGGCCGACGCGATCCGCCGCCAGTCGGCCCAGCCCAAGGGCACCACGGTGATGCATCTGCCCGTCGGGCGCCTCGTGGTCATGAACGGCGACACGACCGCGATCGTCGCCCTCTTCCGCCGCGCACCCGGGAAGGACGTGGTCTCCGTCCTCACGAAGACCGTGGAGGCGATCGAGGAGAACAAGGCCGCCGCGGCGCGGACGTTCGGGAACGAGCCCCTGGCCGCGCGCTACGCGGACGCGCTCCTCAAACTCCTCGCGAAAACGTCACTTTGAAATCACGCGCGTGATCTGGAACTTGTCCGCGGAGCGCACGAGGGCGAAGTCCCCGTGCTCGTGCCGCGAGCGGCGCATCTTGACGCAGCGAATCCGCAGCTGGATGTCCGTGTCCCCGACGGGCGCGTGCTTAAGGTGGAGGATCCCGTCGGCCAGGAACTCCTCGTCGTAGCGGCCAAAGGCCCCGTGGGAGCCCGAGGGGATCTCGGAGATCAGGAACGAGGTCGCGTTCAGGGACCGCAGGAATCCGAAGAAGTGGAACAGCTCGCGTCGCGGGTTCTCCAGCCGGCTCAGGCTGTACAGCGCCTCGAGGCTGTCGATTGCGATCAGGTCGAACTGGTTCACCCGCACACGCTGCTCAATGTACTTCTGAAGGACGTCGAGCCAGTTCTTCGCCAGCTCCTCCTCCTTGTGCTCCAGGCGGATGCGCCCGATGTCTAGGATGTAGAGTTCCAGGTCCTCCAGGCCCGCCATACCGAGGTCCGCCATGGAGGCGCGAAGGTCCTCCTGGCCCTCCTCCAAGGAGATGTAGAGGCCGCGGGAGCCCGCCTTGACGTTCTCGAAGAGGATGGAGAAGGTCAGGGCCGTCTTCATCGTGCCCGGCGTTCCCGCGACCAAGACGACGGAGCCCCGCGGAATGCCTCCGCCGAGGGCCTCATCGAACCCCTCGACGTAGGTCTTCACGCGATCCATGGGAACCCGAGCGCAACGAGCCGCCTCGCGCTATAAAGGGATGGTGCGGAGATTATCAATCTCGAAATCGCGGCTCCCGCCAATTCGTCGGCTCGAGGGGAGAGCTCGTTGGCCCCCACCCTGGTCCCTCATCCGACGCCCGGGTCGGGCCAGGGTGGCTGTGGCTCCTTACGCGATGTCGGGCTACGAGATCGCGCTCGAGGACGGCAAGGTCCTTGAGACGACCAGACGGTCGCTTCTCCTGTGTCGCTCCGACGTCACCGCTGCGGCAGAGGGTGGCTTATATGGAACCACCCCGTTCGCCGCGGCGATGGCCCTCGAGGCGATCCCGCAGGCCCTCTGGTTCTTCCTGCCCGCCTTCCTCGCGAACCCGAGCGCCGTGCTGTGGGGTGGCGGGACGCCCATGGACTTCGGGCGCACCCTGCGCGACGGGGAGCGGCTCTTCGGGGACGGCAAGACCTGGCGCGGCCTGATCGGCGGCACCTTGAGCGGAGCACTCTTGGGCCTGCTCTTGTTCCTCCCCTTCAGCCTCCTCGATCCGACGTCCTCGTGGTCCTTCGGCCAGCCCGCCAGAGACCCGGGCGCCGCCGCAATCCTCGCGTTCGTCGCCTCGGCCGTTCTGGCCTTCGGCGCCCTCTTGGGCGACTTGGTCGGCGCGTTCATCAAACGCCGGATGCACAAGCCCCGCGGCGCGAAGGCGCCCGGCTTGGACCAGTACGACTTCGTGGTCGGCGGCCTGCTCGCGAGCCTGCTCGTCGCGACTTGGTCCGTCCCGCGTTTCTTCTCCGGGGACGGTTGGTACGGCCTGCTCGCCATCATCCTTATCACGCCCGCGCTGCATCGCGCCGTGAACATCGTTGGCTATCGCATGGGGAAGAAGCATGAGCCCTGGTGAGTTCGACCGCGCCAAGTTCCTCGCCGACCTAAAGGCGTGCGGCGCCCTGCAGTTCGGCTCGTTCACGCTGGCCTCGGGCAGGACGTCCTCGTACTACATCGACATCAAGAAGGCCATCACGCGGCCGGAACTCCTGCGGACCATCGGCGAAGCCATGGCGCCCTACGCGGCCCGCGCGGACCGCATCGCGGGCGTCGAGCTCGGCGCGGTGCCCATCGCAGCCGCGGTCAGCCTGGCCAGCGGGAAGCCCTACCTCATGGTCCGCAAGTCGACCAAGGAGCATGGCACGAAGAAGGAGTTCGAGGGCGAGCTCGCCAAGGGCGACAAGGTCCTCTTCGTCGAGGACGTCATTACGACGGGAGGCACGCTCCGCGGCGCGATTGAGCGGCTGCGGTCGCAGGGCGCGGTGATCGACGACGTCGTAGCGGTCGTGGACCGGGAGGAGGGCGGCAAGATCGCCCTCGCCGAGATCACGGTCCGCCTGCATGCCCTGGTCACAGCGAAGGGCCTCCTGGCCTCCGCCTAGCTCTCGGACCCGTTTGGCACTTTCGCTCATCCCTCCCGGGCCGGTTGAAATACAAGCGGACCCGTGGTGGTCTCCTTCGAGGACACCATGGGAACCCTCACGGTCCGCGCGGACGAAGATGCCCAGGGCTTACGGGCCCTGACCGTCTCCGAGCTGGCCCGACTCCTGCGGGATACCGTGCGGTCCAACCCCCTCCTGACCCGTGTCCTCGTGCGCGGGGAGACGAGCAACGTGCAGCGCGTCTCCGGAGGCATGGTGTTTTTCACCCTGAAGGACGAGAACGCGCAGATGCCCTGCGTCCTGTTTCGCAACGACGCGGAATCCATCGCCTTCGGCCTGGAGGACGGGATGGCCGTCCTCGCATCGGGGGACGTCGACCTGTATGCGCGGAAGGGCGAGGTCCAGCTCGTCGTGCACACGCTAGCCCCGGAAGGCGTTGGCCTGTTCTGGGCCACGTTCCAAGCGACCCGCAAGAAGCTGGACGCCGAAGGCCTCTTCGCTGCGGCCCGGAAGCGTCCTCTCCCGACCTACCCGAGGCGAATCGGCCTCGTCACGTCCGAGCGCGGGGCCGTCCTGCATGACGCGGTTACCATCCTGCGGAGGCGCTTCCCGCTCGCGGACGTCGTGGTGTCCCCGGCCCTCGTCCAGGGGCCCGAGGCGCCCGCGAGCCTTCGGCAGTCCATCGCCGCTGTGCAGGACCGCGTGGACGTGGTCGTCCTCGCTCGCGGCGGCGGGTCCCTCGAGGACCTGTGGTGTTTCAACGACGAGGGCCTCGCCCGGACGATTGCCGCATGTCCCGTGCCCGTGGTCAGCGCGGTGGGCCACGAAACAGACGTGACCATTGCCGACTTCGTGGCCGACGTCCGCGCGCCGACCCCGAGCGCCGCGGCCGAGCTCGTCTCTCCGGACGCGGAGGAATTACGGGCCCACCTCCGCTCCCTGGCGGAGGCTTGTCTTGGGGCGATCCGGGATGGACTGCGGGAGCGCGAGCGGTCCGTGGCGGTCGCCGGGGGGCATCTCTCCCCGGCGGCACTGGAGAGCGAGGTGGAGGAATCCCGGGAGCGGCTGCGGAAGCTCGGTCGTGGGTTGAGGGACTCCGCGGGCCGCATGCTCTCGGTCCAGTTCGAGTGGCTCGACGCCCTCGCGGACCGCTTAGACGCTGTCAGCCCTTTGGGCACCCTACGCCGCGGCTACGCGATCGTCGAGCGCGACGAGGGCGACGTCGTCACTTTGGCCCGCGCTGTGCGCGTCTCCGATCCTCTCGTGGTCCGCCTCCAGGACGGACGCCTTCACGTTCACGTCGATTCGAAACAGGAGGTACCATGACCGACCCCGTGTCGTTCGAGGACGCCCTCGCGGCCCTCGAGGCGAAGGTCGAGGAGCTCTCCCGCGGCGATGTGCCGCTGGGCCGCGCCCTCGCCGTCTTCGAGGAAGGTCTCGCCCTCTACCGCCAGTGCCATGGCATGCTGGCCCAGGCGGAGCAGCGCGTGACCAAGCTCGTGGCCGCGACGGACGGTCTCAAGGAAGAACCGCTGAACCTCGAGTGAACCCGCCGCGAGGACCTAGACCTCCGCGGGGATCTCCCCCGGCTCGTCCTCGTCCTCCTCGATCCGCCAGGTGGGCGCATAGCCTACGCCGCCCTTCGCGCGGCTGTGGCCGTAGCCGCGTCCCGGGTCCTTCACAGCAATCTCCTGCGGAGCCCCGGGTGCCGCGATGTCGGAGAGATTCTTGCACGTCTCGAAGAGCCCCTGCTCCGTGTAACCGAAGGGCGCGAGGAGCGTCTGGCCGGAGCGGCACAGGAGGCGGATGTACTCCCAGGCGTCCACGGTCTCGTCTCCCTGGAGGAACTCCGCGACACGAACCTTGCGTTCCGACTCGCGTGCGCGGACGTCGAGGAGGACGTACCGCACGGTCTCTCCAGGCTCGACCGTGAAGCCGCGCTTCTCCATCTGCTTGAGGGCCGCAGCCGTGGCCGTGAGGACGACGTACTCCGGGAGGGTGCGGGAGACGTTCTTCGTGAGGACGAACTGGTGCACGGGGATCGCGCGGTCGAGGACGCGCTTCGCGGTCCAGCGGAGGACGTTGACCGCGCGAGGGATGCGCTCGTGGAACTCCGCCGCGTTCGAGGCGAGGCTCAGCTCGCCGAGCATGGCCTCTTGGGCGATGTTGATGAACTCCGGGGTGTCGTGCTTCCGCAGCTCGATGCCGCGCAACTTGAATTCATCGTGGTCATAGAGGCCGTAGTACCGGTTCAGGGCTCCGACACCAGTCGTCTTGCAGGGAAGGAAGACGATCCACTTGTAGCGGCCCTCGAGCTCGATGGGGAGGCCCGTGGACCCGGCGATGTGGTCCTGGACCACATGGATGTCATCCGCGTCGGGCTTGGGGCGGAGCCACAGGGAGTCGACGATGCCATGGACCACCTCGTGGCGGTGCGACTCCGCGATCTCCATGGAGTGCACGAGGATGTCCCGTGCGTACGCGTTGATGGCCTCGTGACATTCGATACGACCAAATCTTGCGTTTTTGTAACCCGTGTACCCGAAAACAGGTCACTAGGAGCCATTTCAGGATCGTATCCCTGCCCGCGTACACCTCCTGTAGCGGGCCCGGCTCCTTCTTCATCTTCTTGTAGTAACGCCGCCGCTCGACCACGGGCTTCAGAACCTGCGGGATTAGCCCGAGGCGACGCGCGCACAGGTGGTATCTCAGCTCGGGCACGCTCCTCCCATCCAGTGTGCAGCAGGAGCAATCGAGCGTCTCCGGGCTAATGTTGAACTTCACCATGATGTTCGGATACAGAGCGAAGAAATCGAGCTCGTAGAGTCCCTCGTGCAGTCCGACCTCGGGCTCAAAGATGAACCCGCCGCGGTCGCCACGCAGCAGGTACTCCGCACTCTTGAACTCCTCTGGGCGGTTCTTCTTCCAGACCGCGAGGCAGCCGTCCTTGTGCGCCTGGTTCACCTGCATCGCGGTGATCGCCGTGCCCGGCGTGAGCCGCGCCTGCTCCTGCGGCGTGAGGGTCGATAGGCGGGACAGCTCCGCGAGCCCTGCGAAGTCGCTCTCCCGGAACGCGAAGTGCCCGCGGTCCAGGTGCAGCCGCCCGCGCAGGATGTACTGCCCCGGCTTGTAGACGATCTTCCCGTACGTGAAGTAGGACTTCGCCTTCTTCTCCGCGAACTTGTCCGCGTCGCGGCCCAGCTGCAGGCCCACGCCGAGCTCTGCGGCCTTCCGTGCGAGGTACGGCATGACGAAGGCGTCCCCGCCGTCTGTCATCAGGATGTCCGGATTCTTCGAG
>CAZJIP010000133.1:0-6277 GCA_964546105.1 uncultured Methanomassiliicoccales archaeon | reverse complement strand
TGGAGAAGCGCGACGCGCGCTACCTGAGCCTCGCGTGCCGCATCGCCGCGGAGTTTGGCGCCCACTTCGTGAAGACGTACTACTGCGAGGATTTCGACAAGGTGGTCGAAAGCTGCCCTGTGCCCCTCGTCGTGGCGGGCGGCCCCAAGCTGGAGACGGAGCTGGACGCGCTCGAGCTCACCCAGCATGCCATCGAGGCCGGCGCGGCCGGCGTGGACATGGGCCGCAACATATGGCAGGCCCCCAACGCGGTCGGCATGATCCGCGCGGTCCGCGCGATCGTCCACGAGCACGCCTCCGCCAAGGAGGCCCTCGAGCATGTGAAGGCGGGCAAGGGCGGCAAGCGCTGAGGGCGGCGGACGGCCGACCATGCGCGCCGCGATGTACTACTCGAACAGCGACGTGCGCCTCGTGGACCTGCCCAAGCCCGCCATCGGCGTGGGCGAGTGCCTCGTCAAGGTCCGCGCGAGCGGGATCTGCGGTTCCGACGTCATGGAGTGGTACCGCAAGCCCAAGGCGCCCTTGGTCCTGGGGCATGAGATCGCCGCGGAGGTCGCCGTGGTCGGCGCGGGCGTGACCCAGGTCGCCGTAGGCGACCGCGTCTTCGTGTCGCACCACGTCCCCTGCGGCGAGTGCCGCTACTGCAAGGCGGGCCATGAAACGGTCTGCGACACCCTGCGGACCACGAACTTCGATCCCGGCGGCTTCGCGGAGTTCGTCCGCGTCCCCGCGATTAACATGGCCCACGGACTGTACCCGTTGCCCTCGGAGGTCTCCGACGACCAGGCCGTCTTCATCGAGCCCCTGGCCTGCGTGGCCCGCGGCCAGCGGCTCATCGGCATGCCGGCGGGCGGCACCCTGCTCGTCGTGGGCAGCGGGATCGCCGGGCTGCTCCACGTCCGGCTCGCCAAGGCCCTCGGCGCGGGGCGGATCATCGCCACGGACGTCGTGGACTTCCGCAAGCAAGCCGCGTTGCGCTCCGGGGCGGACGTGGTCATCGACGGCCGCGAGGACGTCCCCGCCCACGTGCGATCCGCGAACGGCGGGCGCTTCGCCGACGTCGTGATTACGGCCACGGGAAACCCCCGGGCCATCGCCCAAGGCCTCTCCTCCGTGGACCGGGGCGGGAAGGTGCTCTTCTTCGCGCCCACGGAGCCCACCGCGAAGGTCGACGTCCCCTTCAACGCGCTCTGGCGGGAGGAGATCACGATGACCTCGTCCTACGGGGGTGCGCCCGTGGACATCCGCGCGGCCATCCAGCTCCTGCGGAGCGGCAAGGTCCGGGTGGACGATCTGATCACGCACCGCCTGCCTCTGGAGCAGGCGGGCGAGGGCTTTCGCCTTGTGACCTCCGCGCAGGATTCCATTAAGGTCATCCTGCGGCCGTGAGTACGCCGGAGTTCACGCCTGGGCCGCCACGGGCTTCTCGACCTTCACGGCCACGGGCTTCGGTGGCCGTACGCTCAGGCTCAGCACGATCCCGATGATCGCGAGGAACGCGCTGAGGTAGAACGCGTCCAGGTAGCTCCCGGTCTCCGCCCGCACGAACGCGCCGACGAACAGGGCGACGATTGCCCCTAGGCCGTAGCCCGTGAAGAGCACGCCGTAGTTCGCGGCTTGGTTCTTCGCGCCGAAGAAGAGCGTCGACAGGGCGGGCATGACGGCGAGGAAGCCGCCGAAGACGAGACCCGTGAGGGCGATTCCCGCGTAGACCGTGACGTCGCTGTTCGCGATGGAAAGGATGCCCATCGCTCCCAGCAGGACGGCATACATGATCAGGAGTGCCCGCTTCGGCGTGAGCACGTCGGCCACGCGGCCGAAGAGCGGCCGGCCACCGCTGTTGAAGATGGCCAGGACGATCACGGGGATGGTGAGCAACGCCGTCGGCACGCGGCCGATCTCCGAGGCAATCTTGCCCGCATTCCCGATGGCCATGAACCCGCCGGCGGTGCCGAGGGCATAGAGGATCCAGGTGCCCCAGAAGCTCGAGGTGTGCAGCATCTCGCGGGTCGTGAGCTCGGCGACGGGTTTCCACGTGCGCTTCCCCGCGGCCGCCACGACCTTCTCCGGCGGCTCCCAGCCCGGCTCCGGGAACCGGAGGAGCGCGGCGCAGGCGAGGAGGACCGCGAGGTAGACGGCCCCGAGGATGAGCAGGGTTGTCGAGAGGCCGAACGCGGGGATGAGGTACCAGGACACGACGGTCGCGGTGAGCAGGGGGGAGAGGCCGAAACCCATGACCACGATCCCCGAGGCGAGCCCCTTCCGCACGGGGTACCAGCGGACCGCGGTCGCGATGGGCGGGTTGTAGGCGAACCCGATTCCCAGGCCGGCGATGATGCCGAACGTGCCCGTGAGCGTCCAGAGAGGCCATGCGGTCGCGCTGAACAGGGAGGACAGCATGTAGCCTGCCCCGACGAGCACGGCGCCCACGAGGGCGACCTTCCGAGGACCATGTCGGTCCACGAGGCGGCCCGAGAACACCATGCCCACGGAGAAGGCCGCCAGACAGACCGCGAAGGGGATATTCGCCTCGAAGGTGCCGTACTTGTACGGCCCCGTGCTCGAGGTGAGCGTGGTGCTGATCACGCTCCAGGAGTAGACCGTCCCGAGGGTGAGGTTCATCACGAAGCCGAGCACAAGATAAGCGGCACGAGGAAGTTTCCCGGCCATGGGCCCGTATGGCCGGTCTGCGGGCGGATAGAGATACCGAACATATTCTACCGAACTCCCATGGTTCGGCGAGCCTCAACCCGGGAGGGGGAGGTTCGCGCGCGCCAGCGCTATATACCTTCTACGGATTGTGCTTGACTAGCCCTTATAAACGGGGGAACGTCGTCGAAGTTGCAAACACACCGGGGTAGGCGATATGGTCGTCTCCAGCGCCACGATTGACAGCCTGCTGAAGGAAGGCGAACGGTACGAACCGCCGAAGGAGTTCCGACAGAAGGCTCTCATCAAGGACGAATCGATCTACGACGAGGCCGACAGGGATTTCGAGAAGTTCTGGGCCCGGGAGGCGGAGAGCCTCCATTGGATCCAGAAGTGGACGAAGGTCCTCGAGTGGGACGCGCCCTTCGCGAAATGGTTCGTCGGCGGGAAGCTCAACGTCTCGGAGAACTGCCTGGACCGGCACCTGCACAATGGACGGCGGAACAAGGCCGCGATCGTGTGGGAGGGAGAGCCCGGGGACAAGAAGATCTTCACCTACTACCAGCTCTGGCGCGAGGTCAACAAGTTCGCGAACGTCCTCAAGTCCTTGGGCATCCAGAAGGGCGACCGGGTCACGATCTACCTGCCCATGATCCCGGAGCTGCCCATCGCCATGCTGGCGTGCGCCCGCGTCGGGGCGATTCACAGCGTCATCTTCGGCGGCTTCAGCTCCCGCGCGGTCCACGACCGCGTGGAGGACGCGCATTCCACGGTCATTGTGACGGCGGATGCGAGCTTCCGCCGCGGCAGCACGGTGTTCCTGAAGAAGGCGGTCGACGAAGGAATCGCAGACCTGCCTTTTGTCGAACATGTGGTCGTCTTCAAGCGCCAGGGAGGGGACTGTCCCATGAAGGAGGGCCGAGATCTGTGGTGGCATGACCTCATGGCGAAGGCCGCCACGTGGTGCGAGCCTGAGCCCATGGATGCCACGGACCCTCTCTACATCCTGTACACCTCGGGCACCACCGGGAAGCCGAAGGGCGTCGTCCATTCCACGGGAGGCTATCTGGTCGGCGTGGCCTCGACGCACCGGTACATCTTCGACCTCCACGAAGACGACTTCTTCTGGTGCACCGCGGACATCGGCTGGGTCACGGGGCACTCGTACATCGTGTACGGTCCCTTGGCGAACGGCGCGACCTCCTTCATGTACGAGGGCGTGCCCGACTATCCCCACCCGGACCGCTGGTGGTCTCTCGTCGAGGAGTACGGCGTGACGATCCTCTACACCGCGCCGACGGCGATTCGCGCGTGCATGCGCTGGGGCGAGGAGTGGCCCCAGAAGCACGACCTTTCCTCGCTGCGGCTATTGGGGACCGTGGGCGAGCCCATCAACCCCGAGGCCTGGCGGTGGTACTACCGAACGATCGGCGGCGGCCGCTGCCCTGTCGTGGACACGTGGTGGCAGACGGAGACCGGGATGATCCTGATCACCCCGTTGCCCGGGATCAGCACGCTGAAGCCCGGATCGGCCGTCCGACCCTATCCCGGCGTGGGGGCTGCGGTCGTCGACGAGCGGGGCGAGCCCGTCGGCGTGAACCGGGGCGGATATCTCGTGATCACGAAGCCTTGGCCCGCGATGCTCATGACGCTCTACAAGGATCCCGAACGCTACAAGGCCACGTACTGGTCCCAGATCCGGGGGAAGTACTTCACGGGGGACGGGGCCCGCGTCGACGAGGACGGCGCCTACTGGCTCATGGGTCGCATCGACGACGTGATCAACGTGTCCGGCCACCGCGTGGGAACGATGGAAGTGGAGTCGGCGCTGGTGAGCCACCCCAAGGTCGCGGAGGCCGCCGTCGTGGGCAAGCCGGACCAGCTCAAGGGGCAGGTCCTTGTCGCCTACGTCGTGCTGAAGACCGGAAACAACCGGTCGGACGACCTCAAGGACGAACTGAGGAAGCACGTGCGGAAGGAAATTGGCCCCATCGCAGCTCCCGAGACCATCTACATCACGGACAAGTTGCCGAAGACCCGCAGCGGGAAGATCATGCGCCGCGTGATCCGGGCCCTCGTCTCGGGACAGGAGATCGGGGACACGACGACCCTGGAGGACCCCGGCGCGGTCGAGGAAGTCCGGAAGTGGCTCGCCGCTGTGGAGGGCAAGGCTCCGTAGCCGGATTCGCCGCGAATCCCGTGTGAGCCCGGAGGGCGACCATGCAGAACCCCGACGCGACGTCCGCACCCGACTGGCAGCAGCGCTACGAGGAGAAGGTGCGATCGCCCGAGGAGGCCGTCGGCGCGATCCAAAGCGGGGACCATATCTTCATCGGCTCCGGCGCCGCGGAGCCGCAGCAGCTCGTCGAGGCACTCGTGAAGCGGGCGAACGCCGTCTTCGGCACGGAGATTGTCCACATCATGACCCTGGGCATCGCGCCCTACGCGGAGCCCAAGTGGGGCGACAACTTCCGCCACAACGCCCTGTTCATCGGCCCCAACGTCCGAGAGGCGGTCGCCCAGGGGCGCGCGGACTACACGCCCATCTTCCTGGGCGAGATTCCGCGGCTCTTCGAGACGGGCCGCGTCCCCATCGACGTGGCCTTGATCCAGGTGAGCCCCCCGGATCGCCATGGGTACTGCTCCTACGGCGTGAGCACGGACGTCGTCAAGCCGGCTACGGAGGCGGCCAGCCTCGTGATCGCGGAGGTCAACGAGCAGATGCCCCGCACCCTGGGCGACTCGTTCCTCCACGTGGACGACATCGACTTCCTGGTCCCCGTGGACTACCCGATCCTCGAGACCCAGGTCGGCGTGGCGGACGAGATCGCCCGGAACATCGGCAAGTACATCGCGAACCTGATCGAGGACGGCTCGACCCTCCAGATGGGGATCGGGACGATCCCGGACAGCGTGCTGTACTACCTGCGGGACAAGAAGGACTTGGGGATCCACACGGAGATGTTCTCCGACGGCATGATGCATCTCGTCGAGCTCGGCGTGATCACGAACATGAAGAAGTCCCTCCACCGCGGCAAGATCGTGGCGGCCTTCTGCATGGGCTCCAAGAAGCTCTACGACTTCGTGGACAACAACCCCTTCATCGAGTTCCATCCTGTCTCCTACACGAATGACCCGTTCGTCATCGCGCAGAACGACCGCATGGTGTCCATCAACTCCGCGCTGGAGGTGGACCTCACGGGCCAGGTCTGCGCGGACAGCCTGGGCGCGTACTTCTACTCGGGAATCGGCGGCCAGGTGGACTTCGTGCGGGGCGCCGCGCGGAGCAAGGGCGGCAAGCCCATCATCGCGCTCCCCTCGACGGCGGCCGATGGCAGCGTCTCCCGCATCACCGCGGAGCTCAAGCCGGGCGCCGGCGTCGTGACGAGCCGCGGGGACGTCCACTACGTGGTGACGGAGTGGGGCGTCGCCTACCTCCATGGCCGCACGATCCAGGAACGGGCCCTCGCCCTGATCTCCATCGCCCACCCGAAATTCCGCCCCGAGCTGATCCGCCAGGCGAAGGCGCTCAAGTACATCGCGGAGGACGTCCCGGAGATCTCCGAGGTCGGTATGGTCTACCCGGAGCGGTGGGAGATGAGCCACACGTTCGAGGACGGCACGCGGG
>CAZJIP010000132.1:0-6293 GCA_964546105.1 uncultured Methanomassiliicoccales archaeon | reverse complement strand
GAGCCGCTTCGCGGGCTCCGTCGGCCCGCGCTCTAGGAGGTCCGGGCTGAAGGGGTAGTGGATCCGCAGGTAGTTCGTCGGGCCCACGGAGGTCTTCCGGTTCAGGAAGCGAGAGAAGTCCTTCCACCCCGCGGGCTGCCGGGAGAACACGTTGGCCATCTCGACCGCGAAGCGCCCTCCGATGAAGAACGCCTTCCACTCGTCCACGTTCCGCGGATCGAGCCGACCGTCGACCAGGCTCGCTACGCCCTCCCCGTACGTGGGGTTGATGTACGTCCGGAACGCGTCGAGGTTCGCGAGCGCCTCCTCGAGGTTGCCGATGTCCTCCGGCTGCTGGGCCACGGGCTTCGCGGGCGGGGCGTACCACGCGGCCTGGTACGGTGCGTAACGCGCGGCGCCGGCCTCCTTCTCCCAGGCCGCGGCGGTGCGGTCCACGCGGGCGTGGAACTTCGCGTGGGTCAGCAGGTAGTCGAGCACGAGGCTGTACTCGACCCGCTCGGCCACGTCCCCGACGTCCCGGTCAGCGTACTTGCCGAGGTCCCGCCAGAGGATCCGGTGGTACTCCTCCTGGAGGGCCTTGACCCCGCGGCCCCGGAGGTAGATGCCCCAGCGGTCCGGCTCCAACCGGAAGGAGACGTAGAACGCGACGGCCTCGGGTCCCTGTTTGAGCATCGCGGGCAGCGCCTCGGGGTCCTTCGGCGCATCGATCCGGAACGCGGAGAGGCTCTCTGCGGTCATCGCGAACGGCACCGCGCCCTCGAGTGCGGGCAGCGATTCGAGCCCGGGCACGCGGACCGCGGCACGGTCGCAGAACTGGGGCAACGCGGCCGCGAAGTCCCGCAGGTCCTCCATGGCGGTCCCGAGACGCGGCCCCGACTTAAGGCTTGGCGTCCACGGAGGCCGACGGCGCCGGGACGTCCACGGCGCCGGTCGATGGCGGCGACTCGACGAACGCCTGCAAGCCGTCGGACAGGAGCAGCAACGCGAGCACGAGGAGGGTGAGGAGGATCGCGGGCACGACCAGCGCCGCCGGGTTCCCGTTCAGGATCTCGTTGTAGGCCAGCCCCTGCTCGATCTCCGATCCCCAGTCCACGGGGCCGACGGAGGCGAACCCGATCGCAGTCAGCGTCTCCAGCAGGAGGGCCATTTCCGCGGCGCGCCGCGGGAGGCGCGCAAGGAAGCTCGGAACCGCAGCCGCGATGGCAGCCTCCGCCCGGGCCGCCGGCCCGACTGACCAGGGTCTCGTGGACTCCATCGGGAACGCGGGAGCCGCCGTCCGTGCCGCGGCGTCCCACACGTCGCGGAAGACGACGGGGACGAAGAGGAGCCCGAGGGCCAAGGGCACGAGGGCCGTGGCCACGCCCGCGGTGACGGCGACCAGCAGGAGCAGGATGAAAACCGGCACCGCGGCCAGTCCACCGAGCGCAGCCCGGAGCACCACGTCCGCTCCGCGCCCCGCGGCGGACGCGAGGAGGCCGAGCGCCAGGCCGATGCCGGCGGCGATCGCGAGGGCGACCCCGACGGCCGCGAGCAGGTAGACGCCGCCCCAGAGGACCCGGCTCAGGATGTCCTCCCCGAGGTAGTTGATCCCCAGCGGGTACTGCGCGCTGGGCGGGCTCAGCCGACAGCTGACGCCGGGAACGCACGGCTGGCCCACGGGGACCACACGCTGGTTCGGCGCGTACGGGGCCGCGAGGGGCCCGAGGAGCGCCACGCCAAGCATGGCCAGGAGCAGCACGAATCCCACCGCGGACACGAGGCTCGCGCCCCGGGACCGGCCGAGCGTCCGGCGGAGGGACGAGGATGGCCAGGGGCTTCGGCCCTGCGGCTCCTCGGTCCCTCCGGACGCTGGCACCGCGGACTCCCGGGCCAGCCCGGCGCCGAGAAGCAGCAACGGGAGCCCGATCCCGAGCGCGACCCAGGCGATGAGGAGGCCCGCACCCTGGATGAGAGGGCCGTCCAGGTTGTAGACCGCCCCGACCAGGAGGAACCCGACGCCCCAGCGGCCGCTCAGGATCTCCGTGACGACCGCCGCGCCGAGGAAGAACGGCACCAGGAGCCCGTACGTTCCCGCGAGCCCGGGCCCCAGGTCGCGGAGCAGCGAGACGAACCGTTCGCGCCCGGCCCGCGGAGGAGAGCCGGCGAGCCGCGCCCGGCGCGCCTCGAGACCCTTTCGGACGCGGTGGGCCACGGGCATGGTGAACGCGATGCCGGCCGCGAAGGACAGGAGCGCGGTCCCGACGAATGCTCGCCCGATCAGGTCCAGGTCGCCCGTCAGGAGGCTGTCGAGGACCGGCAGGCCCGTCACGCGGGGCGGTCCAAACAGGAACGCCGGGTCCTGCGGGCGCGCGAGATCGATCTGGAACGCGGTCCCGACCCCGAGCACGAGCGCGAGGACCGTGGCGAACACCGGAATCGCGTACAGGACGGACGCAGACTCCCGGGTGAGCCACGCTAGGAGGCGGTGTCGGGTCGAGGCGGAGGCCCGGCCGAGCAGGCCGCCGAGGACGAGGGCCCAGAGCGCTGCGCCGAGGACGAGCTCGAGCGTGGCGGGCAGGGACTCGAGCAGGACCACGGCCACGGGCTCCCTGAAATAGAACGAGATCCCGAGGTTGACCGCGAAGACGTCCGCGAGCCAGACCCCGTACCGCGTCCAGGGGGGCTGGTCCAGCGCGAAGATCTGGCGGTCCACCGCCGCGATCCCCGCATACTTGGGGTCGTGCGGCGAGAGCCAGAGCCCGCCCGCCCCCGACCAGATCTGGAAGACGAGGAACACGAGGGTCGCCGCGAGGAAGAACCCGAGCGCGATGCGGACGACTTCGAGGACGATCGCGTGGGACGGCCGCAGGCCTCGCGACCATCCGACTCCCGAGCGGTCCGGGGGTTCGGGGATCATCCCTTCCACCGCGACCCCGAGCCGCGCGGGCCCGAATGAACGTTTGGTCTTTATCCGGGCGTCGCGGTCAGAAGAGGAGGCATTCCACGGTCCGGCCCTCGACCTCCTTGGCGACGAGCTCCGCGGGGGGCCGGAAGCGGACCTGGAGCTCCCCGTCCTCCACGGAAATCGACTCGATGGCCTCGCGCAGGGGTGCGGGCGCCGCCGCGACGACCGCCTCCAGGAGCTTCCTTTCTGTGTCGCCCGAGCCGTCCACCGCACGTCTAGCGACGAGGCCGTCCGTCGCCCATTCCGCGACGGGGCCGAGCACGGCCTCCGCTTCCGCAACCTTGGGCTGGAGCCACCGTTCCTCGAAGAGGTCAATGAGGTCACGGCCTTCCCACCCGCACGTCGGCAGGGCGACGGGGCAGCGGGGATGGAAGCGGCAGCCCGCGGGCGGGAAGATCGCATCGGGCACCTCGCCCCGCGGCAGGGCCTTCTTCTCGCGTTTCGTCGGGTCGGGCACGGGGATGGCCGCGAGCAAGGCGCGCGTGTACGGATGCTTCGGGTCCGCATAGATCTCCTTGGCGGGGCCCATCTCCACGACCCGCCCGAGGTACATGATCGCGATCCGGTCGCACACGAACTTCGCGGTCGCCAAGTCGTGCGTGATGAACACGTAGGTCAGGCCGAAGCGAGTCTTCAGGTCGAGCAAGAACTCAAGCATGCGGGCGCGGACGGACATGTCCAGCATGGCCAGGGGTTCGTCCGCGACGACGACCTTGGGCCGCAGGGCCAGGACCCGGCCGACGACGACGCGTTGCTTCTGCCCCCCGCTCAACTCATCCGGGTACTTCGTGTAGAAGAACCCCGGGGGGCGCAGATCGACGTCTTCCAGGACGCGGTGCACGGCCTTACGGACCTCCTCCTCAGAAGACGCCGGGTTGGACTCCGAAGCCTCGGAGCGGATCCCGTGAACCCGGATCACGTCCGCGATGGCCTGGCCCACGGTCATGGCCGGGCTCAGGGCGGCGTGGGGATCCTGGTGGATCATCTGGATCTGCTCCCGGAGTTCGAACAGGGTCCTGCGATCGGGATCCGTGACGTCGGCGCCGCGGAACCGGAAGTGGCCTCCCGTGGCCCGCACGAGCCCGACCAGGGTGCGCGCGATCGTGCTCTTCCCGCAGCCGCTCTCCCCCACAAGGCCGAACACCTCGCCCTCCTCCAGGGAGAAACTGACCCCGTCCACGGCGCGGACGCGGATGTCGCCGCCACCCAGGAGACGCTGGATGAACCCCTTGTACACGGGGAAGTGAACCTGGAGGTCCTCGAACTCCAGCAGGGGCTCGCCCATGGTTCGACTCCTAGTAGAGGTGGCATGCCACCCGGCGGCCGCCGTCTCCGACGGTCCGCGGCGTGGGGTCCACGGTCTTGCAGATCTCAATCCGGCGGTCGCAGCGGGGATAGAAGGGGCATCCCTGGGGCTCGCCGAGGAGGTCCGGCGGCGTCCCGGGCACGGAGTAGAGCTTCTTCGTTTCCAGGTCGATGACGGACCGGAGGAGACCCTGGGTGTACGGGTGCTTGGGCTCGCGGAACAGGGGGACCGTCTCCGTCTCCTCGACGATCTCCCCGGCGTACATGACCGCCACGCGATCCGCGAACTGGGCCACGAGCCCGAGGTTGTGCGTGATGAGGAGCACGGACATGTCGTAGCTCCGCATGAGGTCGCCGAGGAGGTCCAGGATCTGCGCCTCGATGATCACGTCCAGCGATGTTGTCGGCTCGTCCGCGATGAGCAGGGTCGGATGGAAGAGCAGGGAGAGGGCGATCATGATCCGCTGCCGCATGCCGCCGGACAGCTCGTGGGGATACATGCCGAGCCGGTCCGCCGGAACGCGGACGTCCGCGAGGACGCGCCGCGCGCGGGAGAGGGCCTCCTCGGTCTCGATCTCCGGCTCGTGGGACCGGAGGGTGTCCAAGAAGTGATCCCGGATCCGCATGAGGGGATTGAGCCGCGTGGCCGGGTCCTGGAAGACCATCGCGAGGTTCCGCCCACGGATCGCCCGGAGGTCCTTCTCCTTCATCTCCAGCAGGTCCCGTCCGTCGAACACGATGCGGCCGGTCACGGAGCCGTTCTCCGCGAGGATCCGCAGGATCGCGCGTCCCAGCGTGCTCTTCCCACAGCCGCTCTCCCCGACGAGCCCCAACGTGAGGCCGCGCGGCAGCGCGAGGTTCACGTGGTGGACCGCGTGGACGCGTCCCGCCTCCGTTTCGAACGTCACGGAGAGGTCCTCGACCTCGAGGAGGGGCTTCATGCGCCTCCCGCCGGAGGAGGTGCGCGCTTCCGGAGCAGCGGGTTCAGGATGTCGTTCAGTCCTTCGCCGACGAAGGTCAGGGCGGTCGCCAGGATCAGGATGAACAGGCCTGGGTAGAAGGTCGCCCACCAGGAGTAGTCGAACCGCTGCCAGTTCAGGCTGATGTCGAAACCCCAGTCGGGAATCCCCGGAGGGAGGCCGAGGCCGAGGAACGTCAGGCCGGCCTCCGTCAGGATCGCGTCCGCGGCGTTGATGCTGAAGATCACGGGGACGTTCTGGGAGACGTTGGGCAGGATGTAGCGGGAGATGATCCCGCCCCGCGGGATGCCCAAGGCCGTGGCCGCCTCCACGTAGGTCTGCTGCTTCACGCTGCTCACGTGGTTCCGGATCACGCGGAAGTAGGTGGGCGCGTACACGACGGCGATGGCGACGGAGATGTTCAGGATGCCGCGTCCGATGACCGCAGCGATTGTGATTGCGAGGAGCAGCCCCGGGAAGGCGTAGACGGAGTCCATGATGAGTACGAGGACGCGGTCCGCTCGGCCGCCCTTGTACCCGGAAAACAGGCCCAGGGGCAGGCCGATGAGCAGAGACAGGATCGTGGACACGGCGACGATGGAGAGGGGGACCCGCGCGCCCCAGATGATCCGGCTGAGGACATCCTGACCCGATCGGTCCGTCCCCATGGGGAACGCGCCGCCCGGCGGCGTCTCCGGAGCCGCCACCTTCGCGTTGGGATCGAACGGCGCGAGGAAAGGCGCCAAGAACGCCATAACGACGATGGCGAGGACCACGAGAATTCCCGCCCACACCGCGATCCCGGCGCCCGTCTTCGACTGCTTCCAGAACGTGCCGAGGAGACGCCCCGCCAAGGAGGTCCGGCCCCGGGCGTAGACGTTCGCCATGGTGCACCTCAGTATCGGATCCTCGGGTCGATGAAGGCATTCACGATGTCGATCAGGAGGCTGATCACGACCATGATGATCCCGTAGTACACGACCGCGCCCTGGATCGCGGGATAGTCGCGGTAGCTAATCGCGAGGAAGACGTAGCGGCCCATCCCCTCGAAGGAGAAGATGGTCTCCGTGAGGATGGCCCCGCTG
>CAZJIP010000131.1:0-6347 GCA_964546105.1 uncultured Methanomassiliicoccales archaeon | reverse complement strand
CGCCACGTGCCGTTCGCGTAGCGCACGAGGCCCATGGGGAAGATGTCGTGCTCGATCGCGTAGCGCTGGCTGAACCGCAGGTCCACGTCGAAGAGGCGGTGGTCCACGTAGCCGCCGTTGGAGTCAAGGATGCGAGCCACCTTAGCCAAGTCGCGGTAGTGCCGCGGGACGATTTCGAGGACCGGCTTCGGGTCGTCGTCCTCGAGGGCGATGCGGCGCTCGACCTCGCGAACCTCGCGCACGCCGTCGAGGATCTCGATGCGCTGGCGGAGGGCGAGGAGTTCTCCCGGAGCCGCGTGCAGGAAGAAGGAGGGGACGAAGCGCGGGTCCTCGATGCGGCGCGCGCCCTCCTCGTTCCAGAGCCAGAGGACCATCGCGTCCTTGTCGTAGTCCGCATACGCGTCGATGATCCATCCGTGCGTGGGTCTCCCTCGGCTCCCTATCAGGGGTGGGAGGACGCATCAACGGATGTCGGGGAGAGGTCCGCGAAAGTGTGCGCGAGCAGGATCTCGTGGGGTGCGAGCATCATGCGCATCAACACCCCCACGCTGTGTAGGCCATACCACCGGCGCATCGCACCTCGCGGCACCTCCGTGAACCCGAGAGCCTTGAAGAGGCCCATGGACGCCTCGTTCCCCTCAGGGACCGCGGCGAAGACGCGCGTCGCGCCCCGTTCTCGGAACCTCCGCAGCGACCGCTCCACGAGGGTGCGCCCGAGGTGCCGGCGGCGGTGATTCGGATTTACCGCGACGAAGTACACGTAGCCGATGGGCGACGGTCCGTCGAAGAGGCGTCCCTCGAGGAACGCGGTCAAGCTGCCGTCCTCCTCGGTGACGAGGAGAGGCCAGGCATGGCGGCGTCCGCGGATTGCGAAGAAAGCATAGACAGGGTCGAAGGACCGACGGGCGATGCGTTCGATGGCCGGTCTGTCCTCGGGGCGGGCGTCGCGGAGGACCATGGCATCTGCAGGAGGGGCATCATCCCATCAATAGGTTTCGGCCCGGATTCCGGGGATGCGGCCGAAGTCGCGCGCATCGCGTGTGAGCACCCTTGTCACGCCGTGGGCGAGCGCGATGGCGGCGATGAGGATGTCCAGGGTTCCAATCTCGCGTCCCCGGGAACGCAGGAGGCTCGTCATCGCTGCGGCGCGAATCGTGGCAGGACGGACCAGCGGCAGGATTTCGATCTCGGATAGGCCGCGCTCGACGCCCCGGAGGTCCTCCTCCATCGGCCGTCCCTCGCGATGGGCCCCGACGTAGAGCTCGTACACGTTCACCTCCGTGGTCACGATCCCCTCCTCGGCAGCAGCCTCCACCGCGGCCCGCGCCCGCGCGTCGCCGCGCATCGCGTCGATTAGGATGGACGTGTCGAGGCACGTCACGCGCGACGTTTCTTCTTCCATCCAAGCTCCTCGGAGAGGGGACGGTCGGCGCTCAGGGCTGCGGTTCGGAAGCGTTGGAACTCCTCCTCCGGGAGGTCCGCGAGGGCCCCGAACAGCTCCGTCAGCCTGGGCTTCCGGGCTGCAAGGCGGCGAATGACGTCGCTGAAGCTCTCGCCGTCCCGCTTTTCTTTGGCGAGCATCTCGTACACGTCATCGGCCACCGCGATGTTCTTGGCCATGGTGTCTCGTGTATGCATATGTATACCCATATCCTTTGCGCTCTGGGTTTCCTTCTCCGTCTCCAGTAGGATCGAGAGGAAGGCGAGATTCGTGGGGTCGAGGTGGGCCGAGTAGCTCGCGGCGCTGGCATGCTGCCGCGCTTTGTTCAGAAGGCGGTCGAAGGCCTCCCTATCCTTCTCCCGGAGCGCGCGGCGGTAGTCCATCCAGTCGTTCAGGACGGACTCCAGGTGGAGCCGGTACGTGGGGATCGTGCGGCCCATCCGGGGACCATGGTCCCGATACCATATGGAGGGATGCCGGGGAGGGGTCCGTGAAAGTGAAAGTTCGATGCAACCTTAAACAAGGTTAACGGAAGAGGAGCGGGCCGGACCGAGCCCATGGTCGGTTCTCACGGCCGCGCCCACCGCCGCATCTTGCGGAGGCATGCCTTGCGGTCGTCCGCGGTCCCCTTGAAGATCTCCAACGTGGCGCGGTCATCGTAGCGCGCCTTGATCGCCTGCACGTCCCGCTCCAAGTCGATCGTCCCCTGCCCGAACGGCAGGTGTTCGTCCCCCTCTTTGCCATGCCCGCCGTGGTTGTCGTGCGCGTGGACGAGACCCAGCCGGTCGCCGAGCGTCTCGAGGTAGGCGCTCCCGCCATCCTCGCGCTTGTCGAGGTGCGCGTGGCCGATATCGAGGCAGTACGCGAGATCGGGAATCGCGTCGAGGACCTGGCGCAGCTCCTGCGGTGTCTCGTCGAGGTTCTCCAGGGTGACCATAACGCCCCGGTCCCTCGCCGCCTTCGCGAGGTCGCGGAGCCAGGAAATTTTCGCGTCCGCAGAGATTGTGGGGGCGCGCCGCGCCTGGAGCAAGTGGATATTGAACACGCGCGTGCCGACCGGGGCCAGCTCATCCATGAAGCCCACGAACCGCGCGAGGTCCGCGTTGTGGAAGTGGGACGGGGGGAGGTGCGCGGTCTCCAGGGGGATTTTCTTCGCGAACCCCTCCGCCACCTCGCGGAGCTTGGCGGGTCCCCAGGACACCCAGGTCAGGTCCAGCTCCACGTAGTCGTAGCCCGCCTCCCGGGCCTCCTCGATCTGCTTGGGGAACGGTTCGCGGCTGTACGTGGACGCGCCAATCCGCATGGCGCCGCCGATGGCCGCCTCCGGCATAAGGTTCGCGGCGAATTCATTTGCCTGCGCCGCCATCGCGCCGCGTGGTCCTCGAGGCCTTCGCGAGCGTGGGCATCGGCATCGTCGTCGCCCTCTCCCTCGCCGCGCCCCCGGGACCCGTGAACGCCCTCATCGCGAGCCACGCGGTCACGCGCTCCTGGCGTTCCGGCTTCCTGGTGGGTGCGGGCGCGATGACCGTGGACGCGTTGTGGCTCGCCCTTTCCGTCCTCGCCCATTCGTTGCTCCTCGGAACGCGGCCGATCTTCCCCGCGATTGCCCTCGTCGGGGCCGCCGTCATGGCGTACTTCGCGTGGGGCGCCGCGAAGGCCTGGAGGGCGGAGCCCGTGGTCGCCGTGCCCTCCCGCACGATTCACGCGACCTCGTACGCCACGGGGGTGGCGACCAACGTGACGAGCCCGTACCCGATTCTCTGGTGGCTCACCGCGGGCATCGCATTCATCGACCAGCTCGGCCCCTGGGTCCTCCTGGGCTTCTTCGCGGGGCTCATCCTCTGGACGACGATGTTCCCCTACCTCCTGCGCGCGGCCCAGCAGCGGTACGCGAGGACCTACCACGTCGTCCTCGCTTTCTCCATCCTCGTGCTCGCGGTGTTCGCGGTCTACCTGGCTTGGACGGCCTTCGCCGGCCTTCCGTGACCCGCGTCACCAGGAGAGCCGCAGGTGCTCCGCGTTCCGGATGGGCCTCGGCTCGCCCACGGCCGCGAGGTCCACGATCCGGGGCCGCGCGTCCTCGAAGTCGTCCAGGGTGCGCTGGTCCGGCGGCACGGGGCGATACCACTCCGCGACGTCGGAGTCGGAGCGGGTGATGAGCACGCCGTTCCGCCCGTGGGCGATGCGGACCACGCGGTCCGCAGACTCGTACAACTGCCTCCGGATGGAGCGGCGGCGGTAGAGCTTCGACAAGCCCGCGTTCGTCACGAGGCCGACGACCCCGCGGTCCGCGACGGTCTGGCGAATGGCCCGCACGGACCGCTGGAAGAGGGCATGGGCTTCGCCCACGTCCACGTCCTCGTCCAAGTACATCTCCGGGAGGCAGGCGAGGACCGCGAGCTCGGCGTGGGTCTCCTCGAGCTTTTTATCCAGCATGTCCAATAGTAATGTGGTCATCTGGTGACAGGTGAACGCCCGCGCGACGTGGACCTTCGGGAGGATCTCGTCGCGGGTCAGGCCCGCGCGCTTCCCCAGAGCGACCATGCCGTGCGGATCGACGGAATTGCCGCCGTCCACGAAGACCACGCTCCCGCCCTCCATGACCGCGCGCACGCACAGGAGGGTGGTCAGGTGGAACACGAAGTCGCTCCCGCTGTCGATCAGGGTGGTTTTCCCCGCCTCGAAGGAGCCCAGGAGGCGGTCCAGGGTCGGCACGGAGGTCGTGAGGGCCTTGCGGGTCTCGATGCGTGTTTCTGGAACCGCAAGCGTCTCCGTGATGAGGGCCATGGGCTCCTCCCTTGATTTCATGGGTTCCAGGGTATTAGGTCGGGAGCCCAGGAGGGATGGCCGAAAGTACCCGTGCCGCGGGATACGTACTGTCGCGGAGTTACCTCTATCTTCTCTGACACGCCTGAGTTGACGCGGAGGCGATGCCGCGGACCGGGAGAACGCACAGAACGCAATCCTGTTGGCATTCGGAGTGGCCCTGCTCCTCGTTCCGGTCTACCTTGTCCCGTGGAACCCGCTCGTGGCCGCGGCCTATGCGACCGTCCTCGTGGCCGGTGCCCTCGGCGTGGGGCCGTGGATCTGGAGGTTCGACCTGGGGACGGTCGACGCGTCGCCGGCGGAGGCGACGGCCTACTTGGTCCGGAGGTTCCGCATGGCGGGGCACGTCGTGCACGCCCAGCCTCCCGGGCTGACCGTGGCGATCGGCCAGGAGGCGCTTGTGGAGATCCGGGTGGAACCCGAGGGCGGTCGCTCGCGGATTCTGTACCGGGCCAATGCGACGATTGTAGGCTGGCTGACCGCGATTCATCTCCCCGGCATCTACCGACGCGTCCGTGCCTGGGGGCGAGATGCCGCGGCCACGGTGATGCCCCCGGACGGTCGGCTTCCTCCGCCTCCGTCTCCCGACGATGCCCACGCGATCCTCGTGGACGCCCTCTCCGAGACGCACCGCCTTGCTGGGGAGGCCTACGCGGCGGAGCGGGAGACGTATCAGAACTCCCTGGCCCTCCTCATCCTCGCGGCCATCCTGGTCTGGTTCCTCCTGTTTCTCGGACTCAGCTCGATGTCTGCGGACGCGGACTTCAATCGTCGGATGGCGACGTCCGCGGGATGGGCATTCGCGGTCACCTTGTCCGTGTCCGTCCCGGGGGGCTGGCTCATCCGACGGCTACGCCGCGGCCGGGTCGCGCGGCTGCGGAGGTGGGCGAACCGACTGCAAGAGGCGCTCCACCGGGAATCGAGGCCGCGGGAGACGGGAGACCGCGGTGGGAGCTCCCTGGAGTTGCTCCTGGCGAGTCAGGTCGAAATGCCGCACTGGCTCGACGCCGCGCGGAAGGCGAGCTTGAGTGTCGATCCCATGGGCTGGTGGGCCGTGTTCGCCATGGTATACCTCGGGATCGACCTCCTCCTGTGGGATGCCCCTGCCTTCGCCGTCTTCAGTCTCCCGGTCGCCGTCGTCGTCGGCGTCGCGGGGTTGATCCTCCTCGCTTCCGCAGGAATCTACTACCGCCGGTGGAGGCAACGGAGAAGGGAGACGCTGGCGCGAACCCAGGCCGACTGGGATCGGAGCCACAAGCGGCTCCGTGGGGAGATGGAGCAGTACCTCGGGAGGCTGTGACGCCATGGCCTCCCCCGCCCCCCTCGACCGTCCCGACCTCTACGTGGTCGCGCGGCTCCTCGAACGCCTGTGGCGGGCGGAGGACCCCCTCCTCAAGACGCATCTCCAAGTCGCCGCGCACGTCAACTACGACGTCTTCTCGCGGTATCTGGAGTGGCTGAGGGCCCGGGGCTTGGTGGCATTGGAAAGCACGGAAGATGGTCATGAACGGGTTCGCCTCACCCCGAAGGGCCACGACGCCTACCTCCGCCTCGTCCAGTGGATCAACGAGGTAGTCCACGGTCGGATGCCGGGCTCATGAGGTCTTGGCTCATGGAGCACAGGTGGTACTCCGTGTCGCGCTCCGCGTAGCGCTGGACGCGTCTGCGGAAGAGCGGGAGCACGACTCGGCCGACGTGGCGCGGCCGGAGGTCCGCGACGAGAGAGATGCGCGTGCCGTTCGCGCTCGGCTCGAACCGGTACTCGTAGCCCACGTCGGCTCCGGGGTAGCGGGCCTCGACCACGTAGCCGTTCGGAGGATTTAGGGTCACGTGCTCGTCGAGGGTTACCGGAACGGGTCGCCGCCCGTCATCCCGCAGCCAGACCTCGTTGCCTTCCCGTCGGAGAACTTCGCGGCGGCTGGATGCGGGGGAGCGCCGGCTGCGGTGGTCATCCTCCCGGAAGTCCGTCCACCACGCGTACACGGCGGCCCGCGGAAACGGGACGACGCGCTCGAGCCGGACAATCATTCACGGGGGCGGGGGAGGCGGAGGCGGCGGATAGTACGGCGTGCCCTGGGCC
>CAZJIP010000130.1:0-6368 GCA_964546105.1 uncultured Methanomassiliicoccales archaeon | reverse complement strand
CGACCGCGAGGCCCGCGGGGTTGCCGCCGTGCTTCTTGACGATGGACCGCTTCGCCGTGTCCAGGGAGACGCGGTACACGTTCAGGTAGCTGGACAGTTCCTTCTCGATCTCCGACTCGCTCACTTTTCCGCCGAGCGCCCGGGTGATGTCCTGAACATGGGGCGCCAATTCCTCTCTCGTAGAATCACGTTCCCGAGGCGTGTCGATTTCTCGCCTCGTCCCTAGGTACGCCGCGGCGGTATAAAGGGTCTCGGCGGGGTGAGCGAAAGTGCTTCACGTCCCTCGTACGCGCATGCGGTGTCCCCGCCCCTCAAGGCCCCGAGAGCATTCACCACCCAAACCGTCATAAGCAGAGCCGAATTCGGTGCGGACCGCGCCCTCCTAGGCAGCGGACGGGGTGCGAGCCGCGAGCTCCATGGACTTCGTGAAGCCTCGTCGATTGCGCGAAGGAGACACCGTCGCGGTGGTGTCTCCCTCGGGGGCTGGTCCCAGCCGATTCCCGTGGGTCTACGAGCGGGGCCTCCGCATGCTGCAGGACACGTTCGGCCTCCAGATCAAGGAGTATCCCACGGCCCGCGCGGACGCGTCGACGCTCGCCAGGAATCCGCGGATGCGGGCCGAGGACATCAACCGCGCCTTCGCCGATCCCGAGGTCCAGGGGATCGTGGTCTCCATTGGGGGCGACGATTCCATGCGCATTCTGCCCTACCTCGATCCCGACGCGATTCGGGGGAACCCCAAGATCCTCATGGGGTACTCGGACACGACCACCCTCCTCACGTGGTGCAACCAGCGAGGCCTCGTCACGTTCCACGGCCCGTCCGTCATGGCCGGATTCTCCCAGCTAGACGCGCTGCCTCTGCGCTTCGCGGACCACATCCGAGAGATGCTATTCCATCCCCGTCCGACGCTGGAGTATCGGCCGTACGGCGGGTACTCCGAGGGCTATCCGGACTGGGCCTCGCGCGGGAACCTGGGCCGGGTGAATCAGCCGAAGGAGGACGCGGGATGGCACTGGCTCCAGGGCCGCGCATCGGCCCGAGGCCGGCTATTCGGCGGGAACATCGAGGTCCTGGAGTGGCTCAAAGGAACGAGGTTCTGGCCGGACGTCGGGTTCTGGGATGGGAAGATTCTGTTCTTCGAGACCTCCGAGGAGATGCCCGCCCCGCTCGACGTCAAGCGATGGCTGCGGAACTACGGCCTCCAGGGTGTCTTCGACCCGGTCGAAGCGATCCTGTTCGGGCGGGCCCGAGGCTATTCCGACGACCAGAAGCGGGAGCTGGATGAGAGCCTCGTCTCCGTGGTCACTGAGGAGTTCGGGCGGCGCGATCTGCTGATCGTCTCCAACCTAGACTTCGGGCACACCGACCCTCAGCTTATCCTTCCCCTGGGCGTGGAGGCCGAGGTCGACTGTGTGAAGAGGACATTCCGGCTCGTGGAATCTCCCGTTCTGTAGCCCGGGGGAGGGATGGCGTGCGAGCGAGGAACGCCCCCGAATGCGGTGGCCTCCCCGACCTCCTTGGCCGTCCTCTTCTAGGAACAGTCAATACGGAGGTTCCTAGGGTCGCGGAACCCATGGACCCGCTGTGTCGCTCACGGGCCTGAACCTCCTCCTGACCTACCGGTGCACCCTGGAATGCGACCACTGCTTCGTCTGGAGCAGTCCGGAGGCCCGGGGCACGATGTCCCTCGCGAACGTCCGCGACATCCTCCGCCAGGCGAAGGACCTCGGCGGCATCGAGTGGATCTTCTTCGAGGGAGGCGAACCGTTCCTCTACTATACCCTCCTCTTGAAGGGGGTCCGGTTCGCGGCCCGCAGCGGGTTCCGCGTCGGCATTGTCTCCAACGCCTATTGGGCTACGGGGGTGTCCGAGGCGAAGGAGGCGCTCCGGCCGTTCCGCGGGCTCGTCCAAGATCTGTCCATCAGCAGCGACCGTTACCACTGGGACGCAGAGGATGGGCATCTGGCGGAGAGCGCGACCGCCGCCGCGAGGGAGCTTGGGATCCCCTGCGGCATCATCAGCGTGGCCCAGCCTGAGGAGACCGATGCGACCCGGAGGGTCGGCCAGCTCCCGCCCGGCGTCTCCGCGCTGATGTACCGCGGACGCGCGGCGAGGAAGCTCGTGGCCCGCGCGCGCCACCGCCCGTGGACGGAGATGGACCGGTGCCCGTACGAAAACCTGCGGGACCCCGGGCGAGTCCACATCGACCCCGAGGGGAACGTGCATCTCTGTCAGGGCATCAGCCTG
Source organism: uncultured Methanomassiliicoccales archaeon (assembly GCA_964546105.1). Lineage (GTDB taxonomy): Archaea > Thermoplasmatota > Thermoplasmata > RBG-16-68-12 > RBG-16-68-12 > RBG-16-68-12. The sequence goes on along the minus strand of CAZJIP010000130.1, from coordinate 4,118 downwards.
GGCAACGTCTTCGAGCGCCCGCTCCGCGGGATCATCCGGTCCTACAATCCCGAGGCGCACCCGATCGTGGGTCCGCTGCTGGCCGGAGGCCCCGCGGCCCTCGTGCGGCGTTACGGCCTGACCCCCGGGCGGACGTATGCGGACGCCTGCCATCTCTGCGATGAGACCCGGCGCACGCTCCGTCCCCGCTTCCCCGACATCCTTCGGCCGGGCCAGATGTACGGGGCGCCATGATCCCGCGGGGCACGAAACCCTATTAGCCCCGGCCGGCGTGGGCCGGCGCGAGGCCCATGAAGCTCAGCCGGGATGCCAAGTTCTGGATCGCGGTGGCCGTGGTCTTCATCGCCATCGGCATCCTCCTCGATCTCCTTATGGGCTCCTAAGGCGTCTCCGCAAAGCTTCATCTTGGGGCTCCCCTTCGTCAGGAACGTGGACACCCAGGAGCTCCTCCGCGCTGCGCAATCCTTCGAGCGGACCTGGGTCGAGGCGGGGGCTGAGGTGCGCAGGACCTCCTTCGGGGCGATCGTCCGGGACCTCCGCTATCCGCTCATCCACTCGGCCAATCTGGCCTGGGTGGAGCGGCTCCCCCCGGGCGGGATCGAGGAGGTGCTCGCAACCCTCGATGCAGCCTTCCCGGAGACGGAGGTCCGCGACCGGAACGTCGTGTTCGACGATGCCCAGGTGGCCTTCGAGAACCAGGGGGCGTTCGTGGCCCGTGGCTTCCGCCCCGCGGCGGAGCTGGCCATGGCGCGGGTTGGCCTGCCCGCCTGCATCACGAACCCCGATCTGGCCCTTCGGGAGGTCGGCAAGGAGGCCGCGGAGGACGACTTCCGCCGGCTCCGGATGCGACTGTTCGAGGGGATGGGCTACGCCCCGGACGAATCGCGGCAGCTGTACGCGATCGCGCGGGAGCGGGGCGCGATCCTCGGCCAGCAACACTTCGTCGGCTACTACCAGGGGGCGCCCGCGGGGACCGTCTCCCTGTGGCCTCGGGGCCGGTTCGCCCTGATCGGCGACGTGGCCACGATGCCCGAGTTCCGGAACCGCGGCGTGGCCCGCACCATGCTCTTCGAGGTCTCCAAGAAGGCCACCAATGCGGGATGCGAGTACTCCCTCCTCTTCACGGACCTCCTCGACTCCCCCCAGGTCATGTACAAGACCCTGGGTTTCCTGCCCGTGGGCGAGCTGCGAAGCTTCCTCAGGCTGGCGCCTCCTGCCTCCGCGTGAGGCCGACCCAAGCTTCATAGAACCCCGCCGCTCTCCGTGGGCCATGGATCTCGGGCTGAAGGGGAAGGTAGCCCTCGTGGCCGCCGCGAGCCAGGGGATGGGGCGCGCAATTGCCTGGAACCTCGCGCGGGAGGGCGCCCGGGTCGCGATTTGCGCGCGGAACAAGGAACCCCTCGAGGCTGCGGCCGCAGCCATCCGCAAGGAGACCGGGGCCGACATCCTGGCCATGCCGGCGGACGTCTCGCGGCTCGCCGATGCGACGGCGTTCGTGGACCGTGCCCGGAGCGCCTTCGGCGGCGTCGACATCCTCGTGACGAACGCGGGCGGCCCGCCCACGGGACGCTTCGAGGCCCTGACCGAGGAGCAGTGGGCCAAGGCGTTCGACCTCACCCTAATGAGCGCAGTCCGCCTAGCCCGGGCCGCCGTCCCCGCCATGCGCGCCCGCGGCGGCGGATCCATCGTCGCGATCACGTCCATCAGCGTAAAGCAGCCCATCGACAACCTCCTCCTGTCCAACGCCCTGCGCGCTGCGGTCGTCGGGCTGGTGAAGACTCTGTCCCGCGAGCTGGCCCCGGACCGCATCCGCGTGAACGCAATCGCCCCGGGCCTCGTGGCCACGGACCGCCTGATCGAGCTGCATAAGGTCCGGGCCGAGCGCGAGGGACGCCCAGTCGAGGAGGTCGGGAAGGAAGAGGCCCGGGCCATCCCGCTGGGCCGCTTCGCCCGCCCCGAGGAGATCGCGGACTTCGTGACCTACCTGGTCTCCGACCGGGCGTCCTACGTCACGGGAAACGTGATCCAGGTCGACGGCGGCATGTTCCGCGGCGTCCACTGAATCCGACAGACGCGCCGCCGAGGCGGGACTAGGCTTCGACGGTAATCGTGCCAACCATGCCCATCACGTCGTGCAGGCCGCAGATGTAGTCGTACGTTCCGGCCGCGGTGAACGTCACGTTGAACATGTTCCCCCAGGGCAGGAAAGACAGCATGAATCCCGAACTCAGGTTGAACGAGCCGTCGTACGGCGTCGCCGTGTTGAACGGGAAGCTCCGGTTCGCAGGGGCCACAAGACCCTGGTCGCCACCCGGCGGTTCGGCGCCAAAGGTGACCGTGTGGGGCGTGTACGGATCCCGGTTCACAAAGCGCACCGTGTCGCCGACATGGACCGTGAGATCGGCCGGGAAGAACCGCATGACCGTCGAGACACCGTCGCCTCCTCCGACTGCGACCTCGATGCCGGTCCCTCCGATATCCGCGGCCATGGCCGCCGCTTCCGCGGAGGCCACCGCGATTTGTCGCGCATGCGCGATGTCAACCGTCATCTGGGCGTGGGCCATCTTCTGGTACTGCTTGTCCGTCTTCGGGAGCGTCTGGCCGTCCGAGACCACGGTGAGGGTCCCCTGCATCAGCGGGTGGAGGGCGCACCGGAAGGCGTAGGTCCCCGGTCCCACGTCGACCGTGACCGTGAGGCTGTTGCCGAAAGGTCCTTGTGGCACAAGCAGTCCTGAGCTGAGGATCCCCGTGTTCGTGAAGGTAGCCGTTCCGAACCCCGTCAAGTTCTGCGGGGCGAAGAACGCAAACGGATCGGCGATGGGACCGCCGACTCCGAAGGTCACCGTGTGCGGCTCGATGAGGTAATTGGTGAACACGACGACATCGCCGCGGTGGACCGTCAGAGCATTGGGGTAGAATGCCATGCCCAGGAGGGCCATGTCCGGGCTGGCGGCGCCCAGGGTCACGTGGAACGTGGCCGGGGTCGCCGCCCGGGCGGAGGGCATCGTCGCAAGGCCGGCGATCGAGAGCGCCAAGACCACGAGGGTAATCACACCTCGGGCACGGAGTCGGTGGGTAAGTCCATCCACGGTTTTCTCTCCTAGGATTGGGCTGGACCGGCGAGCTTTCGGACAACCTAAAAGCTTTCTGGTACGGAATTTGCTCTCAAGGAGCGCGGGGAGGAGCGCCTTGGAGAGACCCGACCCTGGTGCGGCTTCGCCCTCAAGCCTGCCGCTTGGGCTGCTTCGCCGGGGCGTTGGCGCAGGACCAGCACGTGTGCCGCTTGGCCCCGTTCCAGGCGCCGCACCGGCGGCAGCGCCAGGTGTCCGCGGCCATGGGCCCCATCTCGGGGAAGAACCGGTTCGCGGAGATGGCGGCGCTGCAGGACCAGCAGACAGATCGCTCCGTCTCGTTGGTCACGCCGCAGTGGGGGCAGTCCCAGCTCGGAGCCACGAGGCCCCCGAGCCGCTTCCGCCGCAGCTGCCAGTCCACGAACGTGAAGGCGAAGGTCGCTAGGAACAAGAAGAGGAGCGCGGTCGGCAAAAGGCTGTCCACGGGGGCTGCGATGCCTCCGTGGCGAACATATAGCCTGTGCGCTAGGAATCACGGGCGATACTTGTTGCGCGCTCGCGGCTCACTGGTTGAACGTCTCGACCTTCTCGTAGGTCTGCTTGAGGTACTTGATCAGGATGTCCCGGTTCCGCCGCAGGTGGCTCTCGTACCAGACCTTCACGAGCTCCGCGAGGATCTGGTGGAGGTCGTCTAGGCTCACACGGTCCGTCGCGGCGTCGTACAGGGTGTGGATGGTCCAGATCCGCTTCCAGCCGCTGTACTTGTAGTAGTGCTCGCCCTCCGAGTACTCGAAAGTCATCTTGAGGTGGACCTTGCCGTCGACCTCGACGTAGTTCACCTTGACCGCATCACCGACGCGGCCCTCGTCCATGGACCGGTCCAGGAGCTGCACGGACTGGACCGCCGCAGGGTTGAACCCGGGCCGCCACTTCCAGTCCCCCTCGGGGAACGTCTCCGTGAAGACGCCCCAGTTGCTGTACGACGGCTCCATGGTGAAGTGGACGTTGATCTTGTTGAACCGCTTCCAGACCTTCCAGAAGTCCTCG
>CAZJIP010000129.1:0-6522 GCA_964546105.1 uncultured Methanomassiliicoccales archaeon | reverse complement strand
ACCGGTTCCGAATCGTGACCTCGGTCACGCCGGCGACCTCCGCGACCTCCTTCTGGGTACACGGCTTGTTGCAGAGGATGGCCGAGATGTAGATCGTCGCGGCGGCTACCCCGCTGGGCGCCACGCCGGACGCGAGCTCGTCCTGCTCTACCTTGTCCAGGATCTCCTTGGCCTTCCGCTGGACCTCCATGTCCAGGTCGAGGCGGTTGCAGAAACGGCCGATGTAGTCCCGCGGGCTCTGCGGCAGGAGCTTGAGTCCGAGTTCGCGCACGAGGGTGCGGTACGTGCGGCCGATGGACTTCCGGTCTACGGATGACTTGCCCGCGATCTCGTCCAGGGTCCGCGGCACGCCGCACTGGCGGCACGAGGCGTACAGGGTTGCGGCGACCACCTCGTCGATGGACCGCCCGCGGACCAAGTTCTTCGTGCTCGCCTTGCGGTACAGGACCGCCGCCGATTCGCGGACGTGGCGCGGCAGGCCCATCTTGGAGGCCATCGTGTTGATTTCTGTGAGGCCCTGGGCCAGGGACCGCTCCCCGCTTTTGGACGTGCGGATGCGGTGCTGCCACTTCCGAAGGCGGTAGATCTGGGCACGGGACTTGTGAGGGATCTGGCGACCGTAGGCGTCCTTGTTCCTCCACCCGATCGAGGTCGAGAGGCCCTTGTCGTGGGCCATGATCGTGGAGGGCGGCCCGGCGCGCTCCCGCGACTCCCGCTGCTCGGAGTCGAAGGCCCGCCACTCGGGGCCCTCGTCGATGATCTTGTCGTCGAGGACCAGGCCGCAGTCCTCGCAGACGATCTCGGCGCGTCCGTAATCCCTAACCAGGTGGTCGCCACGGCATTCGGGGCACTGGGTTGTAACCTCAACCTCACGCAATATACCAGATCCTCCCCGACCTGAATAACGTCGACCCAACGAGACAGGCTCTATATAGGCCTTTCTGTGATTCGTCATGCTGACGCCGTAATCCGCCGAAACCCGGCGTGTCGGGACAAGTTACCCGGTGATTACCACTTACGGCCGCAGCTCCAGGAACTCCCCGTTCCGGAGCATGCGCCACCGTCCGGGAAGCGCGGGCAGGACCTCGGAGCAGACCACCTTCATGTCCTCTGTGCTCGTCTCGTGGAGGGTATAGTAGGGCACGCAGGTGCGGGCGTCGCGGTGGGCGATCACGCGGTCCCCCTCGATCATGGCGAACGTGTACGACTCCACCTTCCGCGGGAACTCCGCGTCCAAGGATTCCTTGGCCTTCGCGAGGGCTTGCTTCACCTCGGGGAGCGGGCGGATCTGGGGACCGAGAGCGTCGAGGAACCGGTCGAAGATGACCTGGCTATCGATCTTCCCATCCTGCTCGTGGAATCCGTCGATCTCCCCGTTGTGCACGAAGAAGATGGGGTGGTGGTCGACCTCCTTGCGGAAGGGGTGGCAGAACCGCTCCTGGACCGTGTCCTTGAAGGCGGCCCAGCGCACGTGGGCCAGGAGCAGGAGCGGCGGGCTGCACGTCCTTCCCATTCGGCGCACGGCGTCCTCGTACTTCGGGTCCGCGGTCGCCTTGAGCGGGCTCCGCACATAGAACTCGCCCTCCGCGCCGACGCAGGCGATGCCCCAACCGTCCGGGTGGCCCGTCTTGGGGTTAGGTTCCGGGCACCCGAAATCCCGGAAGCCTTTCCCCGTGTCCGCGAGCTGGCGGAAGGACATCAGGAGCTCGGGAGGGATCGGCTTGCGGCTCAGGACGGCGAGGAGACGGCACATGTCAGCCCAACTTGTATCCGATCTTGCGCAGGAACTCCATCCGCTCCGTGCGATCCTTCGGTGTCTCGATGCCCTTGGCGCCCTCCCCGTCGATGACGCCGAGCACACCGCGGCCCCGGGGGCCCTTGGCGACGACCACGTCGACGGGATTCGAGGTGGCCGCGTACAGGTTCACCACCTCGGGGACGTCCCGGAGCGCGCGGAGCAGGTTCAGCGGGTAGGCGTCCTTCACGAAGATGACGAAGAAGTGTCCCGCCCCGACCGCGAGTGCGTTCCTTGCCGCGAGATCCTTGAGCGCCTCGTCGTTCCCCTCGACCCGGACCAGGCAGGGCCCCGAGGCCTCGCAGAACGCGACGCCGAAATGAATCCCCGGGACGCTGTTCACCAGGGCCTCGTGGACGTCCTCCGCGGTCTTGATGAAATGGGTCTGGCCCAGGATGATGTTGAGGCCGTCCGGGTTCCGGATTGGGACAAGCTCCGTCTCCACCGCCATGGTCCGTGTATCCGCCCGCGGCGATAAAACGCTTGTCGCGGTGGGGGCGTCAGAGGACGATCAGGAGCAACAGGATGAGGAGCAGCACGAGGCCCAGGAGGATGAGGAGCCATCCGGCGCGCCGCGTTGGCTCCGGCGGCGGGCCGTGCGGGGCGGCAGGCGCCTCGGAGCCGCCGGGCTGGGTTTCCTTCATGCTCGCCGGGCCCGCGCCCCGGTCGGAGGGCATCTCGGCCGCACCCGTCCCTTCGGAGGTCCACACGCGCTCTGCGGTTTTCTGGTTTGTGCCCGCGGTCCCCCCGTGTATCTGTACGCTACGTGCACGGCGAAGGGGGACAGGAGGAGCGGTCGGTCCAGCCGACCATGTCCCGCATCAAAGGCCTCTGGAACGTGCTCATGGACGTGGACGACCCGGACCTCCGCGAGGACCTCGCCATCTTGGCCACCGCGCTCCAGGTCCACTTCTCGGACCGCGGCGCCCCGGAGCGATCCGTGGTGGAGTACATGGCGATCCGGTTCCGGTGGCCGGCCACCCGAACGCGCCGGCGTCTGCAGAACTTGGTGGACCTCGGCGTCCTCCGCTGTTCCCGCGACCTCGGCGACAACTGGGCCAAGGTCTTCGAGGTCCTGGACCGCCCGCACGTACCGGCGAGCCTGGCCGCCGAGATGGGCGCGTGAGCGTCAGGGCGTCCGTCGCGTCGTCGCCTGTTTCACGCGGTCCATGAACCCGCCGACACGGAGCGGTTGCTGGGCAATCATGAAGAAGTCCGCGGCCCCGAGCACGAAGAGCTCGGACGGCAGGCGTGCGAACGAGCGGTGACGGACCGCGACGACCTCGCCCTCGGGGTGGAACTCAAAGGGGTAGCCGAGGGAGCGGCTGTCCGCTACGAGCCTCCGCACGGGGCTGCGGGGCCGAGTCACCAACTCCGTGAAGAGCTTGGAGCCCACGGGACGGACGAAGGCGTACGCGACGGCCTCCGGTGGCTCACGGACTCCCGGCACCGCGCCGGGCTTGAGTGCGAAACCGTACACGAAGCCCGCCTCCGCGGAGCCGCGGAATCGGGAGAAGCGGAATCCGACGAGACCCGCGGTCGCGAGGCTCCGGCGGCGGAAGTCCCCGAGAGGCCACCGAAGCGGCCTCTGGATCCGCTCGAACGTGGCTTCGATGTCTGCCGAACGGTCTATGTCCACTCAAGCCGCGAAGGGACGATGAGCCATAAGGCCTCGCGTGGCTCGGGCTGGCGACGCGGGGGAGATCCGTCGCGTCCCGATGTCGGGAGGACTGGCCTACCCGAGCTTGGGGATGCCGCCTCCTTTCGGTTTCGCGAACGGAGCGAAGTGGGAACGCATTCTGGATTGATTCCGCGTGAGGCGCAAGGGCCGAGGCCTCCGGCCGGGGTAGGCGCGAGCATCTGCGGAATCACGCGAAGTGCCCGGAGGTGGCTGGAGTCCGGCCCGCATCCCGTTTGCCGGGGTTGTTGAGACAAGCGATCGTTCAGTGCCTTTATGGATTGTGGAAACGATGCCAGAAACATGGTATTCATCCTTGATGAAGGAAGCGTCTTTGACGCACCGCTTGACAAGATCTGGCAGCTGAATCGCTCCCCTTCGGAGCACCGGCATCCAAGCATGAAGAACTTTAGAGCCGAGCGCACCTCAGATCCGTCTACGTTCCTCGCGGCCTGGGATGCGGAGGCTCAGGGAGCCACGGCCCACATCAAAGCCAAGTTCGTCTATTTCCCGCCTCTCGGATTCGCCATCGACTACCTGGAGGGCCCGCTGGCCGGTTCAAAGGAATTCCAGTACTACATCCCCCTGGGGAACAAGACGGGTATCACCTGCGTCGGAGAGTTCAAGGCACCTGGGTGGTCCGATGACCAGTTGAGAGCTGCGGCCGTGGACCTCTACGACAAGGCTTTTCGTGAGGACCAAGAGAACTTGGCGAGGATGAAGTAGGAGAAGCTGAGGCCGCGCGACGACAGCTCTGCGGTTTGGCTACCCGCGGCGTGCTCGAGAGTGCCCGAAGTCATGGCCTGGCGGGACATGCATTCTCAAGTCGGTTCCGCCTCTAGGGCCTAGGTTGGCCTGGGTTCAAACCGGGAACTCTTGGGACGGTTCGATTCCGCGCCTCTGGGGTTCGTGTTCATGGGGCGGCAGATTCAATAGGCACCTGTATGGCATGTAATGAGACCTCAGGGTTGTTCTGGGAAGGGACCCGATGCAAGCCATGACGAACCGACAATGGTTGCTCGTGAGCCGGCCGGAGGAGATGCTGAGCGAGCAGAACTTCCAATGGAAGGAAGTCCCGGTCCCGCTTCCGAAGCCGGGCGAATTTCTTATCCGAAACCTTTGGCTCTCGTTCGACCCCGCGCAGCTCGGCTGGATGAAGACGGACTCCTACATACCCAAGGTCCCCCTCGGTGAGCCCATGCGGGCGATGGGGGTCGGTCAGGTCATCGATTCGCGCAATCCCGATTTCAAGGCCGGGGAGATGGTCAGTGGGTCGTTCGGGTGGCAGGACTACGTCCTCACCAACGGAAACCGACCAACTCAGGTTCAAAAGGTGCCTCCCCGCGTGCCCCCGTCGCTCGCCCTGAGCCTATTCGGCATCACGGGAATGAGTGCCTACTTCGGAGTCACGGAAATCGGAAGAGTCCAGGCGGGTGAGACGTTCGTCGTCTCGAGCGCAGCCGGCGCGGTCGGCTCGATCGCGGGGCAGATCGCCAAGATTCGGGGAGCGCGCGTCGTGGGCATCGCCGGAGGTCCCGCCAAATGCGATTGGCTCCGCAGAGAAGCTGGGTTTGACGAGGCCATCGACTACCGCTCGGAGAAGGTCGGTCCTCGACTTTCCGAGCTCTGTCCGGACGGGATCGATGTCTACTTCGACAACGTCGGAGGAGAGATACTGGACGAGGTACTGGCGCGGATCAACCTCCACGCCCGGATCGTGATGTGCGGCCAGATCACGCGTCACGTGGCCCGGGAGTTCCATCCCTTGCACAACTACGTCGCATTGACGATGAAGCGGGCTCGAATGGAGGGGTTCATCATTCTCGATTATGCTTCCCGCTTCTCGGAAGCCCAATCCTTGCTCGAGGACTGGCTCGCCGAAGGGCGGCTGAAACAGAAGGAAGACGTGGCGGTAGGCCTCGAGAACGCTCCGAAGACATTGGCACGGCTATTCCGGGGCGAGAACTTCGGCAAGCAGCTTCTGAAGATCGCCGATCCGCCCCTGCCCCTCTTGCCCTGACTCTGCCGACCCACGCCGCCGTCCCCTTTCTGCCTCGGCCCGGAGTGGGCCGCGGGATCTGCGGTGCCTCTCGCACCTGCTCGACCAAATCCTCGGAACAGAGAGCGGAAACTCCGGGATTCGAGTGATTCCCCCGAGACCAGCATTGAACGAGGTGCCGCGCGAAGCATTGGCTGGCATAAGCCACCCGAAGGCTCTGCAATCGCTGTCTGTAACTCGACCCCGTGCCCAATTCCCGCGCAACCTGGGCCCGTCGAGATTCGCTTCCCCGCGCGGAGCGGAACGCGAGTTGTGGGCTTGCTCCCGCCTTGGGCGAGAATGCCTAAGTACTCTCCTGCATTCCCTTCCGCCATCCGGAACGGGGTGACCACGTGACCGATGACCTCGAGTCCTGTCGGGGACAGCGGATGGGAGCGTTCGGCGGCAAGATCTTCGCGCCGCCGGAGACCTCGGAGCAGTGGGCTCGGGAGCGCACCTTCGCGCTCCAGCACCTACGGCTGGAGATCACCGTGGACGACGAGGCGAAGACGGTCTCCGGCACCGCCACGCACCGCCTCGCCCCGATCAACGACGGCCTCAAGGAAGTCGTCCTTGACCAGGACAACCTCCGCATCCGCGGCGTGAAGGACGAGTCGGGCAAGGCCCTGGAGTTCGAGACCCACGGGGAGCAGCTGACGATTCACCTGCCGCGAGCCCGCAAGGCCGGCGTGGCCTTCGAGCTCCGCATCCGCTACCAGGCGACGCCGCGGAAGGGCCTCTTCTTCATCTCCCCGGACGAGGCCTATCCCAAGAAGCCGCGGATCGCCTGGACCCAGGGCGAGGAAATGGACAACCGATCCTGGTTCCCCTCCTACGACTACCCGAACCAGAAGTTCACCACGGAGGTCATCGTCACGGTGAAGGAGGCGTGCAAGGCCGTCTCCAACGGCCGCCTCGTCTCCGAAAAGCACGATCCGAAGAGGGGCACGCGAACCTTCCACTGGCTCCAGGACAAGCCCCACCCGAACTACCTGGTCGCCCTCGTCGTGG
>CAZJIP010000128.1:0-6552 GCA_964546105.1 uncultured Methanomassiliicoccales archaeon | reverse complement strand
CATGGCCAGGTGGCCCTTGTGGAACGGCTGGAACCGGCCGATGAACAGGGTGCGGTTCATGCCTCATCCGCCTCCGGGGACGGCCCTGGGCAAGGCGCACCCGCGTAACAAGTCATCGGTCCCGAAATCGCGGGGCGAGCCGTCCCATGCGGACACGCGGACGCCCTCCCGCCGCGCTCAGTGGGGGACCGCCGCGGGTCCGGGCTTCTCCGGGCTGATCTTGGGGACCAGGGACGAGAGCCGCGTGATCAGGCTGGACTTCTTGGGTCCCACGAGGGCCTGCTCGAGGACGTCGCTCAGGGTGTCGACCGGCGTGACCTCGATTTTGCCGATGTACTTGTCCTCCAGGAGAACGTCCCGCATGTTCGCGCGAGGGATGAGGACCTTTCGGGCACCCGCTTCGGCCGCGGCCTCGATCTTCGCGGTCACGCCGCCCACGGGCAAGACCTGGCCGCGCACGGACAGGGAGCCCGTCATGGCCACGCTCTGGTCGACGGGGACCTCTTCGAGCGCGCTGATGACCGCGGTGGCCACGGAGATGGACGCGCTGTCCCCTTCCGTGCCCTCCCGCGAGCCGACGAACTGGACGTGGATGTCGTGGTTGGAAATGTCCTCGCCCGTGTACTTCTTGATCAGGGCCGCGACGTTTTCCACGGCCTCCTTGGCGATGTCCCCTAGGCGTCCGGTGGCGATGATCCGCCCGCCCTGCTTCGTCTGGGCAGGCGTCACCTCGGCGGCGATGGGCAGGACGATCCCGCTCATCTCGCTGATGCCGGACGACTGGTCGCCGACTAGGACCGCGAGCCCGTTGACCATGCCCACCGCGGTGCCCTTCGCGTTGATCATCTGGTAGTCCTTGCCCCGCTCGATCATACGGTCCGCGACCTGCTGCTCGAGGGATCGCGCGATGCGCTTTGCGTCGAGGACGTGCTTCGCGCTGACCAGGGGCGCGGCGGACTCCTGGGCGATATCCCCGGCGACGCGGATCAGGCCGCCGAGCTCACGCAGCCGCAGGGTGAGCTGGCCCCGCCGGCCCGCGCGGCGCTGGGCCTCGCGGAGGATCTCCGAGACCGCGGCCTTGTCGAAGTGGGGGATCTTCTTGTCCTTGGAGACTTCCTGGGCGACGAACCGGACCAGCTTGAGGCGGTTCTCCTCGGAGTCCGGCATGGTGCTCTTCATGTAGATCTCGTACCCGTAGCCGCGGATGCGGGAGCGCAGGGCCGGGTGCATCCCCTGGACCGCGTCCAGGTTGCCCGCGGCGACCAGGATGAAGTCGCACGGGACGGGCTCCGTCTTGACCATGGCGCCGCTGGAGCGCTCGCTCTGGCCCACGATGGAGAACTTCTTCTCCTGCATCGCGGTGAGCAGGCTCTGCTGGCTTTCCATGCGGAGCACGTTGATCTCGTCGATGAACAGGACGCCCTTGTTCGACTTGTGGATCGCGCCCGCCTCGACGCGCTCGTGGGCCGGGGTCTCGAGGCCGCCGCTCTGGAAGGGGTCGTGCTTCACGTCTCCCAGGAGGGCGCCCGCGTGGCTGCCCGTGGCGTCGATGAACGGGGGCATCTCGTCGGGGCTGTGGGTGACCAGGAGCTTGGGGACCATCAGGTTCTCCTGGCGGTGGCCCGTGTAGCGGGTCGCGATGTAGATGATCGCCGCGACCAGGATGCCGAACAGGATGGTCGTCGCAGCGTCCGGGTAGAACGCGCCGGCGGACCAGTTGTACGAGAGGATGACACTCAGGCCGATGATGAAGAACACGATTGTCATGACCATGGAGGCCTTTTGTTCCCGCCGCTGCATTGCCTCCGCCTTCTGGGCGTTGACGATCTCCCGGCCCTTCCCGGCGGGGACCACGCGAATCTTGGGTTCGTTGGGGTCCTCCGGGTTGTGGTAGACGATGAGGTCCTGCAGCTCGTCCCGCGGGAGGAGCTCCGTCATGGATCGGGCGAGCATGGACTTGCCCGTGCCCGGGTCGCCAATCAGCATGACATGCCGCTTCTGCTCGGCGGCTTTGCGGATGACCTCAACCGCTCGCTCCTGCCCGATGACCTGGTCGACGAGGCGGTCGGGGATCTTGACCTCCGCGGTGCTCTTGAAATCCAGCTTGGTGATCCAGACGTCGACAGGGGGCAGTTCCTCGGCAACTTCCCCCGGGGTTTCAGCCATTGAACGACCTTCCTCACTCCAGTGTGAGGTGAGTTACGTTTGAATACACCACCCTCGTACTTAAAATCTTTGACCTGAGAAATAAACTGGAAACATTTCTCTAGATAGGAACGCTCGTCGAAGCGAGTACGGCGATCACGCGGTGTGGGCGCGCGCGGAGATCATCTTCGCGAGGTTCGCGAACGCCTGCTCGACGTTCTCGCCCGTCTTCGCGGACGTGAACAGGAAGGGCGCCTCGTGCGCCTTCGCCGCGGACTCCAGGTCCTGGGCGCCCACGACCTGCTGGTCCTTTAGGTCGACCTTATTGGCGAGGAACTCCACGGGGATCTTCCCGGTGACCTTGACCACGGCGGCCACCCACTCGTCGAGGTCCGTGAGCGTCTCCCTCCGCGTCACGTCGCAGACGGCCAGGACGCCCTGGGCCCCGTGGAAGTACGCTTCCTTGAGGAGTTCGCGGAAGCCCTTCTCGCCCATAATGTCCCAGATGGTCATGTCCACGTTGACGGGTCCACCGTCCGCCTCCACGAGGAGCTCCTTCTTGGAGACCTTGGCCCCGAGCGTAGAGATGTAGCGGTCGTCGAACTGGTCATGGATGAAGCGGCGGATGAGGCAGGTCTTCCCCACGGCGCCCTCGCCAACGAGACAGATCTTGACCTTCATCCGTTCCGGTTCCATGGTCCACCCGGCTACGCTCGGGTCGCGGACTAAGCCTCAGATTATAAAGGAATTCCCACGCCGTTATCTCTTCGGATAACGGGAGGACGTCCCTCCCGGGGACGGGGCTCAGTCGCCCCGCTTGCCAATCGCGTCGGCGAGGACCTGGAACGCCTCGTTCACGTTCTGCCCCGTCTTCGCGGAGGTCAGGAAGATCTTCGCGTTCAGGATGGCGCCCATTCGGGCGAGCTCGTCCGGGCTGACGACCACGCGCTCCGCGAGGTCCGCCTTGTTCCCGAGGAAGACGATGGGGACGTCCCCGACCTGTTTCCGGACCATCTGGACCCAGTTGTTCAGGTCGTAGAAGGTGTCCTTCCGCGTGAGGTCACAGACCGCGAGCACGCCGTGCGCGCCCTCGAAGTACGCGTCCCGGAGGAGGGCGCGGAATCCCTTCTCGCCCATGATGTCCCAGACCATGATGTCCAGGGTCGCGGGGGTTCCCTTCCAGTCCACGTTGACCGTCTTTTTCGTGACCTTGGTCCCGACCGTGGCCACGTATCGGTCGTCGAACGCGTCGAGGACGAATCGCTTGATCAGGGAGGTCTTGCCGACGGCGACGTCGCCGACCAGACACACCTTGGCCTTCACGTGCTTCTGGGTAGCTGCCTCGGGCACCGACATCGCCTCGGGAAATCGGTTGGGTCTACATCTAGGGTATGGCCGCAGGTATCGTCCCTGATAATTCTCTCACTCATCGGGTACGAGCTTGCGAAGATGCCGTTCCTTCGCGATTCGCTCCGCCAAGGACTGGAAGGCGAGCTCCACGTTCTCGCCCGTCTTCGCGGATGTGAAGTGGAACAGGCTGTCGTACGCCTTCGCAGCCTGGACCAAGTCGTCCTCGGTCACCTGGACCTGATCCTTCAAGTCGACCTTGTTCGCGAGGAACTCGATGGGGATCTTGCCCGTGACGCTGTAGACGCCCTCGATCCAGTCGTCCAGATCTTCGAGGGTCTTCTTCCGCGTCGCGTCGCAGACCGCGAGGATGCCCTTGGCGCCGTAGAAGTAGGCCTCCTTGAGGAGTTCGCGGAACCCCTTCTGGCCCATGATGTCCCAGATCGTCATGTCGATCTTCAGCTCCCCGGACGGGTCCACGTTCGGGGCGGACAACTCCTTCTTGGACACCTTGGTTCCGAGGGTCTGGATGTACTTGTCGTCGAAGTTCTCGAGCACGAACCGGCGGATGAGCGAGGTCTTGCCGACCGCTGCTTCGCCCACCAGGCAGACCTTGACCTTCATCCGCTTGACTTCCATGGGATTCCGCTCGCGGGGCAGATTACCGAGGTAGCTCATTTAACGATTGCGGGAGTGTTATCAGGCACGATACGTCCGCGAGGCTTTCCGGGAAACCGCGGGAAGCTGCGGGCCGAGGGACGCCAAAGCCTCTTAGGCCGTGCCGGCCTTGTTTTGTGCCGAGGGAAGGCGATGTGTGACGAATACGACGACGAGCGAATGTGGGCTTTCTGGCGTCGACTGGAGATGCAGGAAGAGCTCAAGCGGGAGCAGCGCGAGGCGGAGGAAGCCGAGCCGACCGTCACAATAGCGCTTCCGCAGACGCCCGAGATGCGCAAGACGCGGCCCCGGGCCCTGACCCGCTGAGCCGCACGCGCGCTGTGTGCCGCCGAGCTCACGGCGCGTTTCTCAAGCGGCGAATGTGAGCTTCCGAGGTGCCCCTCCAAACTCGATAATTGACGGGATGTTCCATATGAAGGTTTCCTCCATGCCGCGTCAAGTTCCGTCACAACGCGAAGTATGTGGCAAAACGCGCCCCACCCACCGGGGAGAGGGTGGGCGATAGGCGGCCTTGCCGTAGGGTGGGAAATTGTGTCCGCCCCAGGCCGCCGCTGCATCGAGCGCAGGCCGGGGTGTCTTCGTGGCACAGGTCCCATCTAGGGGTCCCAACGCGAGACAGTCTCTACACATACGCCGCTTTTGGTCCTGAGGAGCAGCTGCCCTCTTCTGTTCGGATTATGTCGTCGTGGCCGTCGTTCCCCACCCACGCCCGCCCATTCGCGGGGCGGGCATTTTACGCGCTCACGATCCGAAAGCCGAAGGATATCGCGGTAACGACCAAGGCAGCCCACTAAGCTCAAGATAACCGAGTCGAGAAGTAGTAGATCAGGAAGAAGTCTGCCAGCCCGATTCCTCTGATTACGAAGCTGAATCCGACCCAGTCGAAAGGCATGGGAGGCGTCCCCCGACGGTTCGCCGCCAGAGCCAGCAACGCGCCTTCCCCCAAGAACAAGAGGGCGGCGAAGGCTGCAGTCCAGAGGAGCCGCGCGTGACCGCTCTTTGGGACGGTCCTGCCGTCTGCCGTGCCGAGACCCTCATTCTTTCGGGGCGAGGGAGGGAGTGGGCCCACGCGACCTCGTCCGCGATCCACCCGGTGGATGATGGAGCTCTGGACCCAGACCCACGCGCTCAGGATCCCCACGCCCACAAAAACGTAGCCGAAGACGGCGAGTCCCTCCCAAGGGGCACCTGAGCCGAATTCGTCGGGGTACACCAACGGAAGTAGAATAGCGAAGACGCAGCCCAGGGCGACGAGACCAATCACACCGAGGCCAACTGCCTGGACCGTCGTAAGCCGCATGGACATCCCTCGTGAATTGTTAGGACTGTTGCACCTTATCGTCCTACCGCGGGCATGCCTCGTCCGCCAGGGGGCTTCTTCCTGCTTGCGTTTCGCGGCTGAGGACGGTCTCACTTCGCTGGCCGCACGTTCCCTCTTCGCACAAGGAGAACGATGCCAAGGGAGAGAAGGACGAGGCCAACCGGAAGGAACGCCAAGTAGTACCAAGGAACCGGCTCCGCGATGACCGCATAGCACGTGTGTCCCGAGCACCAGGAGTTGCCCGGGCTCCAGAAGAGGGCATAGTACCAGTTCAACGCCCCGAGCGCGGCGAGGACCCCTCCAACCACCACGGATGCGAGCCCCAGGCCACGATGCACACTCGTCAAGGCACCGCTCCGGGTCCGCCCCAGCGAGTCACGCGGATTCAACCCTTTCGGTCGGGCTTCGTGGCGGAGACCCGCTCCTCTTACGAACAAGGGACAGCCTGTCCCTCCCAACGCGAGACGGGCGTTGGGTTGCCGACTGGGGGCACGAGCTGAATGGTCTGGGTCACGGTCCAGTTCACCATGTGGGGCTCAGGCTGTATGCTTGCGATTTCCATGCTGTAGGATCCCGGGGCCAGGGTCACGTTGTAGGTGAGGCTGCACCCCATCGCACCAGTCTCGCTCATTCCGTCCACGTTCGTGCGGTTCGCCCAGAAGACGGCCGTCCCGACCGGCCCGTCGGACGTCCACGCGCCCACGAGGGTCGCCACGGAGGACGTGTCGAAGTGAACCGTGAACTCGCCGTGGGCCGCGACCGGGAAGATTGTGTCTTCCTGGCGAGACAGGATGATCGTGAAGCGGGTGCCGGCAAGGATCGGGAGGGTCGTCGGGGGGGTCGGGACCTCCCCCACGTTCGCCATGATGAGGATGACAACGACCACGATGACACCGACGGGCAGGACAAGGCGAAGCAGCCCCATCATGCGGGCCTTCAGCTCGCGCGCCGACCTTTGGGGCGGTGGAGTACTGGGACCCGTTCCCTCCACCTCAGAGTCGTAGGGACCTGTGGGATTGAAACGTTTCGGTCGGTCTCGCGGCGGAGGACGGCCTCAAGCT
>CAZJIP010000127.1:0-6587 GCA_964546105.1 uncultured Methanomassiliicoccales archaeon | reverse complement strand
TTGAGCGTATCCGGATAGTCCAGGTTGATGATGTGGCCGCGCAAGCCGACGACCCGGTAGCGGTCCTGGCCTTTCGCCCACTCGAACACGGAGGCGCCGTCCACGTAGGACCGCTTCGCCTTCCCGTCGCTCAGGATGGTGGCGATGCGCACCGCGGCGTTGAACTTCTCTGTGACAATGAGTTGCCGCACGACCCTCGTCGCACGCGGGGGGACTTATTTAACGATTTGGGGGCGGCTCGCGGAACTCGTTGTCCTCCATGTGCGAAAGCGTTTCTCCACGCGCGCGCACGCGCGTTTCCGTCGCGCGCTCACGAGGCTTGGGTCTTCTTCGCGAGCATGTACGCGTCCATCGCGAGGGCCGCACGCTTGCCCGCCGCCATCGCATGCACGACGCTCGCGCCGCCGCCCGCGTAGACGCCGGGACGCTTCGTTGCGCCCGTCTCCGGATCCGCTTGGAGCGTGCCGTCCTTGGCGAGTTTGACCTCCAGTTCCTTGGGTAGGACCTCGAGGTCCGCCTCCTGGCTCACCGCGAGGATGGCCGCATCGCACGGCATCGTGACGGGGGGCGTCTTCGCCGGAATGGGCCGGCGCCGACCGCTTTCGTCGGGAGGTCCGAGTTCCATGGGCTGTAGCTCGATGCCCTCGAGGCGCTTCGTGCCGAGGAACTTCAACGGTGCCACGAGGAACTGGAACTTCACACCCTCGTCCATGGCCTCCTTGACCTCCTGGTCATCCGCGGGCATCTCCTCGCGGCTGCGGCGGTAGAGGACCGTGACCTCCTGGGCACCGTGGCGGAACGCGGACCGCGCGGAGTCCATGGCCACGTCGCCGCCGCCGATGACGACGACCCTGGGCCGTATCGATCTGCGCTCGCCCCGCTTGGATTCCTTCAGGTAGCTCAGGGCGGAGTAGACACCGTCGAGGTTCTCTCCGGGGATGCCCAGACCCCGGGACTTGTGCGTCCCGATGCTCACGAAGACCGCGTCGAACCCCTTCGTGAGCTCGTCCAGGTTCAGGTCCTTCGGGAGCGACGCGTGGAACACGAAATGCACGGGCAGGTTGGCGAACCGGGCCATGTCCTCCTGGAAGGTCTCGTCCGTGAGACGGTACGAGGGGATCGTTCCCGTCATGAGGCCGCCCAGGCGGTCCGAGGATTCGAACACGGTCACGTCGTAACCGCGCTGACCCAGGACCCAGGCGTTCATCAGGCCGGCGGGGCCGCCGCCGATCACCGCGACCCGCATCCCGTTCGTCGGGACGACGGGCGCGTATGGCCTCGCGGGGTCCGCGTACATCATCGCGGCCTGCTTGAGATGGCGGACCGCGATCGCCTCGCCGCGCTTCGTGACGGGGCAGACGCGCTCGCAGTAGTGGTAGCAGACGTCGCCAAGGCACGAGGCCAGCGGGTTCTCCCGCAGGATCAGGTCGCGGGCCCCGTTGAAATCCTCTGCGGCCAGGAGTTTGATGTAGCCGCGGGCATCCTGGTGAATCGGGCACTCGTCCGTGCACCAGGGCTTGCCGCACTGGATGCAGCGCTGGGCTTCGAGGACGGCCTCCTCGCGCGTGTAGGGGATGAGCGCTTCGACGAACACGCCGCGCCGCTCCATCGGGTCGTTCTCGTGGATCGGGGTGCGCTTCGGGTTGAGGGGAGCTTTCTTCTTCGGGGGCGCCTGCTCGGGCATGGGAATCGAGCTCGGTCTCCGCCCACGGGGTCGATGAACGCTCTGAAAAGAGAGTAATGATAATGCGGACCCGTCGGAACGGGCCCCCGCCCTTGCCCACGGAATCTCAGCCGGTGCCCAAGCGTCCCTTCTCGAAGGCCTGCCGAATCTCCTCCGTCGCCCTCCGCGGATCCTCCGCGTCCATGATTGCGGAGACTATGGCCACGCCTGCGACACCGTGACGAGCCAGCTGCGCCGCGCGCGTCGCATCGATGCCCCCGATTGCGAAGACGGGGAGCTTCGATCGATGGATGACCGCGTCGAGCACGTGAAGCGGCATCGCGGACTCCTCGGGCTTCGTCGGGCTCGGGAAGAACGGTCCGATACCGAGGTAGTCCCCGCCGGAGGCCTCCGCGGCCGCCTCCTCGCCAGGCTTCCCGTACACGGTCACGCCTACGAGGGCATCGGGGCCGAGCAACGCCCTCGCGATCCGCGGCGACGGGTCCTCGCGGCCGACGTGCACCCCGTCCGCGGCGACCCGGCGGGCGAGCTGCGGGTCGTCGTTCACGATGAGTGGCACATTGCGGCGGTGGCACAGCTCTTTGAGCATGCCGCAGGCCTCCTGCCGCTCCGCCTCGGTGAACTGGCCCTTGTCCCGGAACTGGACGAGGGACACGCCGCTCTCCAAAGCGGCGGCGACGGTCGAGATCAAGGAGCCGACGGGCCGCTTGGGCGAAGTCACGAGATAGACGCCGCTCAGGTTCCACTTCTCGCGTCGATTCGGCCCCGCGTTCAGACGATCTCCCCGGAGAGGGCCCGGCTGAAGGCGATCCAGAAAGGATCCCGCTCCGGCGGTGCGAAGACCTGGCCGCGGTCCCTGCTCGGACCGCCCCGCCTTGTGAAGGCCCCGATGTCGACGGCAAGGATTCCCTTGCGCTTCAACTTCGCGATGACCTCCTCGGAGGCGTCCGGCGTCACCGCGAGGAGCAGGGTGCCCTCGCTGATGGCGTCCCAAGGCTCCATGCCGAAGACCTTCGAGACCTCTAGGACCGCGGGGTCCACGGGCACCTTCGTCAGGTCCACCTCGACGCCCAGACCGGCAGCTTGGGACATCTCCCAGACCGCCCCGCGCACGCCGTACTCCGTGGCGTCGTGCATGGCCCAGACACCCTCCTTGCGCAGGCCCACGGAGGCGGCCGTGAGGGCATCGTCCACCGTGCTCATGGAGTCGAACAGCGCCTGCGCGCGCGCTACCGTATCCGCGGAGAGATGGCGGCGTGCGAGGTCCGGGAAGGTGTTCGACAGGATCGCGGTGGCCTCGAGCGCCGCGGTCTTCGTCACGAGGAGGCGGTTCCCGGGGTTCGCCATATCTGACGTGATCCAGCCGTCGCTCGGCGCGATAGCGAGGAAGGTGGCGCCGCCGACCATGGGGTACGCGCAGCCCTCGTACCGTCCCGTGTGCCCAGTGACGATGGCGGTGCCGTATTTCTTGCACTCGCGGTCGAGGACCTTGAGCATGATCTCGATTTCGGCGTCCTCGATGTCCATGGGCAGGTTCCAGTCCATCGTCGCGTACTGCGGCGCGACGCCCGACGTCGTCAGGTCGGACGCGAGGATATGGAACGCGAACCAGGCGGCCCGCTCCCATCCGTACTGAGGCACGATGTAGATCGGATCCGTGGTCGAAATCATCGCGTGGCCGCCGGGCAGGCGGACGACGCCCACGTCCACGCCGTTCGCAGGTCCCTTCGTGATGTCCTTTCGCTTCGCGCCAAGATGGCGCGCGATCACGTTCTCGAAGAAGGTTCGGCTAACCTTGCCCATGGGGTATTTGGGCTTCGGCACGTCCGTCATGGTCCGGGAGACTCCTCAGGGTCCCCGGGCTGAAAAGGTCCGCTTGCTCCCTACGCCCGCATTACCGGGATCAGGTTCCAAGGGTCTATCCCTCACTCGGGATACTCTCAGCCCTTCTGGGCTCCCCGCCGCTGCCATCCCCGGCCGCTATATGAACATTCCCCGCCCAAGGCTACGGCGCCGATGTGTCAACCCTCCAGATTGCGAAGAAACGACGGTACATTCCGTCTCGCTGCGGGATGAGATAGCCCTCCCGCTCGAGGACGTACAGGTGGTAGTGGAGGCTTCCGCTACCGAAGGGGAGGGATCGGAGGAGCTCCCGGAAGTGGACGCCCGGGTGGCCCCTCACGTAGTCGAGGATTTGTCGCCGCGATTCGAGGTCGAGCACCTGTGTCCGACGGAGCCGCGTGTAGAGGAAGAGCAGTGCCTTCGGGGGATAGACTACGAGGGCGCCCTCGACCGCGAGGACGATCGATCCGGCCGCGGCGAGCAAGAAGGGCGTAAGGCCGAAGCTGAAGGTCACCGTGATTCCGTACCTTGCGATCTCGGGTGTGGGCGGGATCTGGAGAAGGTTCAGCAACTCGACACTCGCCAGGAATACCGCGACGATCGTTCCAATGTAGAGGACGGTGCCGGCGAGCAGGGCGCCTACGCTCCTCAGGAAGGTCCGCCCGGCCAGAGTTGACGCAAGGCGGCTCGCGAGCACGAGCCCCGTCCCCGTGATGAGGGCTACGAGGACGCTCAATTCGATGGCGGTCGATGAGCCAACGCCCACGAGGCGCAGCCCGGCGATGCTGGCGATCGCCACGGCAACGGTCCACACCACGGGGACCAGGCACCATCCGAGCACGGCCACGGTCCGAGTCACAGTGGGCTGAGTGGGAGATTGCGCTCTGGGCCACAAGGCGCGCCGAAACGCGAGGAGACCAAGGAGTGCGCCCACTGCGCCAAGAGCCGCAGAAAGGACAATACTCTGTAGATACCAGTCCAGAGGTGGGATCGCCCTCGCCTCCGAAACCCGGCTCATCAGCTCCCCGGCGGTGGCTTGAATCACCGCGAAGACGAAGGCGAAGATGAACAAGACTCCGCCCACGCGCCGGGCTCGCGTCGTAGTGCGTAGGTTCTCTCTCAAGAGATCAGGTCGGTTCACGGTAGCTGCGAATTCCCGCCCGAGCGACAGGGGCAGACCCACGGCCACAGTCGCTCCCAGCACGCCGACCAGAGGCGTCACCGGGCCCTGGGTGATCCCCCAGAGTCGCAAGGAGGGATGGGTGGTGGAGGCCACCGAGGCGAGGACATTGCCCCAAGGCGAGAACGCCGCGGCAAAGTCGAGATAGGGGCTGTCTCCTCTCGTCCACGTCCCCCGCGCGGGCCCGTAGGACTGAACAGGGAACTCGAGCGTCCGCAGCAACGAACCGCTGGCGGCGTCCATGATCAGGATGCCTTGCGCGTTCGCAACGGCGAGGAGCGTGTCGTCCGGACTCCATGAGGGTGGGGTGGCCCACAAATCACCAAACTCGGGATGGTCACACTTGGACCAAACTTGCGCTCCGTCTGCCCTGAACACGGCCGCGCAGCCGTCCAACGCGGCCGTGCCGATGAGCTGGCCCGAATGGGACCAAGCTGCGGCGCGGGTGTCAGGGATTCCATCGGTGATCCTTGCCCGGAGAGCACCCGTGGACGCATCGAAGACCGTTGCGCCACCGGTATAGCCGAACAGGAGGAGGCGGCCGTCGGGAGACCAATCGGCGCTGTTCCCGTTGACCGAGGCGTTGCCATTCTGGAGAACGGCCGTTCCGCTGGCGAGATCCCAAACGAGGAATCGCCCACCCTGGGCTCCGACCACGCGCGTCCCATCAGGGGACCAGTCCACCCCCATGACTCCGTTTAGGGTCGTCGGGAGGTTGATCGCGGGCCACGAACGTTCTAGGTTCCCCTCTCTGGAGTAGACGGAGACAGAGCCTGGTCCCGCACCCAAGCTGGGCTCTTCGGCTCCCACGGCCAAGTGCCTCCCATCGGGCGACCAGCGCACCGAATAGACCCAGCCCGGATTGTTCATCGTGTAGCCGACCTCTCCGGTCGCGGCGTCCACGATCTCGACTCCCGTCACGAACGTGTTGTCGCCGAGGGCGATCCACCGACCGTCAGGGGACCAGTCCAGCGTCCATCCCGGCGTCATCACGGCGCCGTAGATGGGACGCCACCTTGCGAGATTCGCGCCCGTGAGGGTGGGCGCTTCCTGGATTCCGTACGGGTCCGTCGTCCCCGTCACCAGGATCGCCGCGACGGCGAGGGAGGCTACAATCAGCACGAGGAGAAGGCCTAGGAGGGGATGGCCGAGGGGTTGCTTCGTGCTCCCTCCACGGGTCACGATGCATCGCATTGGCGCCTGTCGATATGGCCTTTTTGGAACACTCTACGAGGTCGGACTGCACCGTGGGGGTCCGCGCTACGATTCCTGCAAGAGTTTCGCGATGTCCACCGGATACTCCGCCACGGGCACGCCCGCGTCATTGAAAGCCTTCACCTTGGACTCCGCGGTGCCCATATTTCCCTGGATGATCGCCCCTGCATGGCCCATGCGTTTCCCGGGTGGCGCGGTCCGTCCGGCCACGTAGGCCACCACGGGCTTCGTCACATTCTTGTGGATGTACGCCGCAGCTTCCTCTTCCGCAGTGCCTCCAATCTCGCCCACGACGACGATTCGCTTCGTCTTGCGGTCCGCCTGGAAGAGCTCGAGGGCCTCCAGCGTGTTCGTGCCGATGATCGGATCGCCGCCAATCCCGACGCAGGTGGACTGACCGAACCCGCCCTGGGTCATCGCGTTGACGATTTCGTAGGTCAGCGTCCCGCTGCGGCTGATCACGCCGCAATCTCCGGCCTTGA
The DNA here is from genome assembly GCA_964546105.1 of uncultured Methanomassiliicoccales archaeon. GTDB lineage: Archaea > Thermoplasmatota > Thermoplasmata > RBG-16-68-12 > RBG-16-68-12 > RBG-16-68-12. The sequence goes on along the minus strand of CAZJIP010000127.1, from coordinate 184 downwards.
ATATGTGGCTCGGCATGATGCCCATCTTGGATTCCCCGGGCGTGATGATCCCGGGGCAGTTCGGCCCGATGACCACGGCGCCTTTGGTCCGCGCGTACGGGATGAACTCCAAGGTGTCGTGGAACGGGATGCGCTCCGTGATGATGACCACGAGCTTGAGCCCCGCCTCCATGGCCTCGATGGC
>CAZJIP010000126.1:0-6718 GCA_964546105.1 uncultured Methanomassiliicoccales archaeon | reverse complement strand
GGGCCGGTAGATCAGCGGAAGATCGCCTGCTTTGCAAGCAGGAAGTCCTGGGTTCGAATCCCAGCCGGTCCATTCTCCTGCCAGACCCGTCCAAGCTCGGGACCGGGTGAACTCCGATCGCAGAGGGTGGGAAGAGGCAGTCCTCCCGAGTCAGCGACGGAGAACCCAGGACCCGCCGGCGACGGATCGCGCGACACCTTTATCCTAGCCCCGGATTGTCGATGCAGGGCGAGACCATCATGGAAATCCGGGAGCTCGCTTGGCGCGACTTCGAGGGGCTGTACGCGCTCCGCACAAACCGGTACGACGAAATCGAGAAGGATCCCGCTTACGGGATGGGCACGCTATCGTCGCGCCCGACCTTGGGAGAGTTCGCCCAGTGGTTCGGCGACCTGCACAAGTCCCTCTTGGACGGGGCGGGCGTCTGCTCGGTGGCCGAAGAGCACGGGAAGATCGTGGGGATGGCTCGGATCGGTCGGGACGGTGAAGCCCTCGAAACGAAGCACGTGGGGATTCTGAGCATCGAGGTGCTCCCGGGATTCCGGGGACAGGGCATAGGCACCGCGCTCCTGGAGCACGCGCTGAACAACTGCCGAGGTCGCTTCGAGCTCGTGAGGCTGGAGACGCTTCCGGAGAACACCGCGGGCCAGCGCCTCTATCGCAAGTTCGGATTCGAGGCCTACGGCCGATTGCCGAGGGCGTTCTACCGCGCAGGGGCGTACCACGACTTCATCCTGATGCGCCGGGTCATCTCACCCCCTTCAGAATCCTCGGCGCAGCACTGACGACGCCTCCCCCCTCGGCATCCCGGGGACCGGGGAGGAGGGCCGCGGCATCTGAAATCCCGGCGGAACCTTCATACCACCTCCGGACGCTGTCCAATCGGAGACATTCGGAGGGATTTCCGCTTGGCCCGACCCCGCTACGTCCTGGCCGTCGTGCTTGCTGTGGTGATCATCGTCATCCTCGCCGCGGCCACGGCGTACTACCTGAGCCGGCCGCCCGCCGGAGGCGGTCCGTCGGGCACCGCGTGCTCCGGCACGAAGACGTACTCGGGGACCGTGTCCAACGACACGGCCATCGGCGTGGCGGGCGTCGTCGTCGCGCTCAACGTGGCCGCACCCAACTCGGGGACCGGCCTGACCGTGACCACGGGATCCGGCGGCGTCTGGTCCGCGGCCCTGTCCGGCGTCTGCGCCTACAACGTCCGGTACTTCTGGCAGTCCGCTACCCTCGGCCCGCGCCTGGCGTCGGCCACGAACCTAAGCGCCGCGTCGACCCAGACCGTCCACGTCGCCTGGCAGACCGTGAATCTGAACCTGCTGCACGAGTACCCCAACGACGCCAACGCAACCGTCAACATCACCCTGCCCCAGGGCCTTTCCTTCTTCGTGGACGCGAACGCCACGGGGAGCATCGCGACCGGGTTCCTCCCGCGGGACGCCGCAGGCAACCCCGGCTACAACTTCACAGTGACCGCCGCCATGGCTGCGGGGGGGACAGCGCCCTTCGCAGTCATCTACCCGAACGCGACCGTCTACCGCGTGGTCGATGAGAACGGGAACTCCGTGGTGTACGCCACGCCGAACCCGGCCGTGACCACCCTGTGGACGGGCACCGTCGTCGACCCGCTCAACATGACCGCGGCGATCGCGGAGGTCCAGGCCGCGGGCGGCACCCCGTACGTCCAGCTGACCGGGCGGAGCACGGCGACCAGCACGGTGAACATCACGAACGCCACCCACGAGCCGCTGGGGACGGTCGGAGCGTTCTTCGGATCGTCCCTCCAGGACTTCGTGACCGTGCGCACGAACACCACCCTGTACCTCCGGGTGGACCTCAGCCTGACCAACACCGCGAACCAGCGCGCATGCTTCGTCGTGGACACCCAGGGTGCGGTGGTCCACGCGTGGACCTACGGTCTCGGGAACTGTCCCTGACGGACGCGCGGGAAAGGCTTAACCGTCCGGCCGGCCTCGGCGTACCCGGGGAGCGGAGCCCATGCTCCGGGTCAAGCGTGTGTACGAGCCGCCATCCGAGGACGACGGCATGCGGATCCTCGTGGACCGCATCTGGCCGCGCGGCCTGACCAAGGCCCAAGTCCGTGCGGAGGCCTGGCGGAAGGACCTCGCGCCGAGCGCGGAGCTGCGCACGTGGTTCCATCACGACCCGGCCAAGTGGGACGAGTTCCTGCGGCGGTACCGGGCGGAGCTCGAGGCCCGCGGGCGGTGGAAGGACCTCATGGCCCTCGCGGAGCGGGCCCGGACGGAGGACGTGACCCTCGTATTCGGCTCGCGGGACACGGAGCACAACCAGGCGGTCGCGCTGCGAGAAATGGCCCTGGGGCGCGGACGCCCCAGGTTGAGGGAAGGGAAAGACGGGTGAGACCGGCGGCGTTCAGCCGACGGTCGCGCCGACGACCGGGGTGAAGATCCAGGTGCCGTCGACCAGGTGAAGGGACTGGTCCAAGCGGATGTCCACCGTGATCTTCGTGGTCTGCCCCGACGCCACGGTGAACTGGCCCACGATCTTGATCGTGGCGTTGTCCGGCGGCAGGGAGATGTCGATGGGCGTCGTGGTCCCGTTGAGGACCCCCGTCACCTTGACCACGCTCAGCCGGATCTGCTGGTAGTGGCCGGGGTTCAGCCGTACGCTGCCCAGCAACTGGGACACGTTCGTGAGGGCGGCGAGGTCCACCGTCTGCTGCGTCGGGGTCAGATTCCACGACGCGTTGCCCTGCCCGGACTCGTGGATCGAGACGCCCGAGAAGGTCACGTACACGTGGTCCCATGTGCCCGGCGCGTCCTTCACATACACCGCCACCTCTCCCTGGTAGAGCAGGAAGTACGCGGCGATTCCACCTACGACCACGATGGCCGCGATCGCGATGGCCCACAGGCGCGCGTTCTTCATGGGTATCGGAGGGTCCGTGGTCGCGGGTGCGGATAAAGGCTCTTGGACAGACTTCGAATCCTCCGGCCGCGGACGTGCGCATCCATGAACGTCCGCGGCGAGATCCTTCAGTCGCCGCCCGTCGCGATCCCGAGGCCGATGCAGCAGCGGCAGCCTGCGCGCTCGCCGCAGAAGGGACAGACGCAGGCACACTCGTCGAGTCGGTGCCCGCAGAGGTGGCAGGTCGCCGCCCAAGCTGGGTGATCGTAGGCACGCAGGGCCCAGTCGTGCGCGCGGGTCGGTTTCATGGGGATTCGCCTCGGTTCCTTGGCGGGGATTCATATGCCCCTGAGGCTATAAGTACATTCCTAGCAGCCCAAGGTCAAAAACCGTACGAATGAACGATACAGCGTCGTTCATACACTCATACGGCCGACTTATTCCGAACGGAATGCTCTAATGTCGTATGCGGACATCCATGGCGGGCAGCTCAGAAGGCCACCAGCACGACCCCCGGAAGGAAGAGGAGGATCGCGAGGATCCGCAGCGGGGTCGCCTTCTCCTGCAGGAACGCGAAGGCCACGAGGGACGTGATCACCGGCGCAGAGCCGCCCACCGCGGTCACCAAGGAGGCGTCGCCGACGGACAGGGCGACCGTGGACGCCACAATCCCGCCCATCATGAGGAGGAACCCGCCCGCGCCCAAGGCGTACGCGCGGCGTGAGGGATCGGGCGACGGGAAGCGCTTCCTCCTCCACAGGTAGTAGGGGACGCCTGCGACGAAGTTGGAGGCACTGTAGAACAGGAGGAGCTGCCATGGGCCGAACCCGGGAGCGGTCACCGCGACCTTGGTTAGGATCCCCCAGATCCCCCAGAGTATGAGGATCGCGACGGACAGGGTCACGGCCACGGGCACCTTCCATTCCTCGCCGACGGGTTCGTAGGACAGGATGAGGATCACGGCCACCAACAAGGCCATGCCAACGGCCTGGGCGGGGGTCGGCGGCTCGTTCAGGAACGCGATGGCGCCGAGGATCGTGATGATGGGCGAGCCCGCGGTGATCGTCGCGACCACGGAGATGTTGCCGCGGAGGATCGCTTCGAAGTAGAGAATGTAGCCCGTGATTCCCACGGCGGACGTCAGAGCGGCGACCACGTACGTGGACGCCGAGGCCGCGAGGGGTTGCGCCGCGGCGAGGAAGACGGTCAGGTAGAGCGTACCGTCCACCAGGGTCACGAAGAGGACCATGGTGACGGCCCCGAGGCGGTCCGTCGCCCGCTTCACGAGGACCTGGCCCACGCCCCAGGACATCATGTCCACGACGGCGAGCACAAGCCAGAGCTCCAGCACGCGCCCCGGAATGGGGAGGCCGTTATGACGCTTCTGCTAGACGCCCCAGCGGAGGCGCGCGCCGAGCTCCGCGGGGAGGCCGACCTTGTGAATCGCCGCGACGACCGCGCCGATGTCGTAGGCAACACGGCGCTGGCCGACGCCACCCGTAGCCGTGTCCAGGAGCGCCCAAGCCGCGCGCGGGTCGCGGTCCCGCGGCTGGCCCACGCTCCCCGGGTTCACGAGGATGCCGTAGCGGGAGGAGAAGGCCATGGGCACGTGGGTGTGGCCCAGGACCACGAAGGGGGCGTTTGCCATCCGCACGAGGTGCTCGTCCGCGGCCCAGGGCATCACGTACTCGTCGTCGTTCCTCGGGCTCCCGTGGTACATGGCCACGGTCCCGTGGGGTAAGGCGGCCCAGGAGCGGTCCTCAAGGGACGTCAGGTAGCCCACGCTGGCGGGGGTGAGCACGATCCGCGTCCAGCGGATCGCCTCGGCCGCGACCTCGTTGAACCATGACGTGTCGCCCGTCAGGGCGGCGCGGTCGTGGTTCCCGCGGATCGCCTTCACCTTCCGGTCCCGGAGCACCTGGATGACCTCGTTGGGCCAGGGATTGTAGCCCACGTGGTCCCCCGCGACCCAGATCGCGTCCGCACCCACAGCGTCCACGTCGCGTAGGACGGCCTCCAGGGCGGGGAGGTTGCCGTGGATGTCCGCGAGCAGGGCGAGGCGCATCGCGGGATGCGAATGAGCGCCAGGCTATTTCAGGGAGACCGTCGGCGGTGCATCCGCGCATCCGGGAGTTACCCTTAAGTAAAGGTAACTCTTCAGGGACGCCCATGCAGGTCGGCTGTGGCTTCCGCACGAGGGACATCAAGGGTCACGACTATGTCTACTTCTGGCACTACGAGGACCGAGGCGGGCGGAGCCGCCAGGTTCACGCCTACGTCGGACCGAGTCGCTCCCCCGCGACATCGCGCCGCCTTGCGGACCTCCTCGAGGCGTACTATGCCCGCGTGGGCCACGAGTTGGCGCGGGATCTTGCCGACCAACGCCTCGCCGTCGCGAACCTCCGCTGAACCGGACTCGATGGAGGCAAGACGCCCGATTCCGTCCCAACCGGAAAACGGGTACGTCAGGCCGGATACGTACCTTTATCACCTAGCAGGGGTGTCGCTTGGGTATCCGGGTCCCAAGCCCGGATAGGTAGTAAGTCAATGGACGAAGAGAGAGGTGGCAGACGGGGCGGCTTCGACCGCGGTCCGCGCCAGATGTACGACGCCGTATGCGCAGACTGTGGCCAGGCCACGCAGGTCCCCTTCAAGCCGGACCCTGCCCGGCCCGTCTACTGCCGAGATTGTTTCGCGAAGCGCCGGCCGCGCCGATTCTAAACGCAACGGCACACGAGCGACGAACCTTCTTAGTTCGAGCCTCCCTGGCTGCGGCCGGCGCGGGGCTCGTCTTTTGTTTTCCGCCTCCCTGAGCCCGAGGGCTGGCGCGTAACGTTCATCGGCTCCCGCGGCGCATCCGGGGTCGTGCGGAGGAAGCGCGTCGACCCGCTCGTCGTAATCGTGGCGGTGGGGATATTAGCACTCGGCCTCTACGCGGGTGTGCTACCTGGAGCGCAGATCATCGCTCCGGCCGGCGCAGTTTTCGAGCTCGACATTTCGGGCGACCTGTGGTTCAACTTCACCGTCCAAGGCACTGGGGGCCACCTCCAGGGCGCCTACACGTCCACCAACCAGACCGAGGCTTGGATCCATCCCATCTCCAGCTGGGGAGTCCTTCCCAAGGGGCCGGCGTACGGCACGTGCTCGGGGCGCCTCGACGCAGTCCTTCCGCCCGGCTCCTACGTCATCACATTCTTCCTTGGCCCTGCCGTCGTGCGAATCACGGAATCGTTCCGAGTGACCCCTGCGCGCGCGCCGGGTGGCGCGAACCAGTTCGCAGCGAGCTGGGGACCGCCCTGCCCAGGCTATCCATCCTGAGCACCGCGTTCCTGCCTCAACGCTTATCTGCCCACGTCGTCTTCAACACCATGTGGACCGACTTGAGGTCGCCAAGGGCGTCGAGGTGACGCGGGACTTCGCCCTGTTCCTTCGGGACGATCGGGCCCTCGTCATCTCGGACCTGCACCTGGGATTCGAAGGCGCGCTCGCAGAACAGGGCGTCTCCATCCCCCGCTTCCAGCGCCGCGTGATCCTGGAGCGCCTCGAACGGATGCTCGACCGTCTGAAGGCGGAGAAGGTCATCGTGGCGGGCGATTTCAAGCACGAGTTCTCCCGCAACCTCACGGACGAGTGGATCGAGGTGAAGCAGGTCCTGCGGTTCCTCCGAGACCGCGTGACGCCTGTCCTCGTGCGCGGCAACCACGACAACTACCTGGCCACGATCCTGGGCGACCTGAACCTGCCCCTCCAGGACCGCGCCGACGTGGCGGGCCACACGATCGTCCACGGGCACGAGGAGGTCTCCACCCTGCATCCCATCGTCATG